>NZ_JBTNDX010000014.1:0-118387 GCF_054510755.1 Pseudarthrobacter sp. MDT3-1
ACGGCCAGCCCGACGCCCACGCCTACTTCGGACGGATGAAGCGCGAAAACCGTGAAGGCCCGGCGGTCATGGGCGAACGCACCCCGCTTCAGGAACTGGACCCAGCCGACGTCGCCAAGGACCTCGCCCAGGACACCGTCACCTTCATCGACACCCGCCCCAACACCGAAGTCCACGAAGGCACCGTCACCCGCTCCTTGAACGTTCCCGCCGGCAAGTCCGTGGCCAGCTACGGCGCCTGGGTCGTGAACCCGGAAACCGACAAGAACCCGCTCGTNCGTGCTGCTCGCCGCCGGGCAGAAACAGGCCCAGGATATGTGGGACCACCTGGTCCGCGTCGGCATCGACAACGTCGCCGGCTACGTCACCACCATCGAGGGACTCCCCGTCAGCACCCCGCCCCTGATCCGGCCCGAAGAACTGGGCAGCTTCGATGCAGCCATGGTGCTGGACGTCCGCAACCGCACCGAGCACACCGCCGGGCACATCCCCGGCTCCCACCAGCTCAGCGGCGGCCGCGCCATGTGGCACCTGGACCAGCTTCCGGCCGAAGGAACCATCGTGACCTACTGCCAGTCCGGGGTCCGGAACTCCGTCGCGGCCAGCGCCCTGCGCCGCGCCGGGTACGACGTCGTCGAACTCGACGGCAGCTACGCCGCCTGGGACGCCTGGCAGCAGGAACGCGAATCCGTGTCCAGCAACTAAACAAAAGCACCACGAACCCTGGTTGAGAGCCTTGGCGGCGGCACAGTAGGCCCGGCCGCCGCCATAGCTTTGCCCTCGACCACCTCGCCCTGACACTTGGAGCACATCCGTGAGATCCGGCCACACCTCTTCACCGCCCAGGCAAAGGGATCCAATCAGACTGGGCCTGCGCCAGAACCTGGCGCAGTTCATGCTCCTCGTAGCCGTCAACGCCCTCGTGGGCGGCACCCTCGGCCAGGAGCGCACGGTACTGCCGCTGCTGGCCGAAAAAGTCTTTCACCTCGACCAGTACACCTCCGCCCTGACCTACATCCTGGCGTTCGGCCTGGCCAAAGCCGCCACCAACTACTTCGCCGGTACCCTCTCGGACCGGTACGGCCGCAAGCCGGTCCTGGTCGCCGGCTGGCTCATCGCCCTCCCCGTCCCCCTCCTGCTGATCTTCGGGCCCTCCTGGGGCTGGATCGTCACAGCCAACGTGGTTCTGGGCATCAGCCAGGGCCTGACCTGGTCCACCACCGTCATGATGAAAATGGACCTGGTGGGCCCCGAACGCCGCGGCCTCGCCATGGGGCTGAACGAAGCGGCCGGCTACCTCGGCGTCGCAGGCACCGCACTGGCCACCGGTTACATCGCTTCCTCCTACGGACTGCGCCCCGGGCCCTTCCTGCTCGGCGCTGCCTTCATCGCCGTCGGCCTTGGCCTGTCCGTGCTGACCATCGGCGAAACACACCACCACGCCAAAGCCGAAGCCGCAGTGCACGTCCCGGTCCACGCCGGCAGCCATGCCGGGCTGAGCAACCGTGAGGTGTTCACTCTGACCAGTTTCCGGGACAAGTCCCTGTCCTCCGTCAGCCAGGCCGGGATGGTGAACAACCTCAACGACGGCCTCGCCTGGGGCCTGTTCCCTGTCCTGTTCGCCACCGCAGGGCTCAGCATCGAACGCATCGGCATCCTCGCCGCCGTCTACCCGGCAGTCTGGGGCGCCGGTCAACTCGTCACCGGTCCCCTCTCGGACCGGATCGGGCGCAAACCACTGATCGCCGGAGGCATGCTCGTCCAAGCCCTGGCGCTGGGCATGGTCGCCCTCGGAAATGACTTCGGAACCTGGCTTGCCGCCGTCGTCCTGCTCGGTGCCGGCACCGCCATGGTCTACCCCACACTGCTTGCAGCGATCGGCGATGTCGCCCACCCCGAATGGCGGGCCAGATCAGTGGGCATCTACCGGCTGTGGCGCGACGGCGGGTTCGCCGTCGGCGCCCTGCTCTCCGGCATCATCGCCGACGCCTACGGCATCCCCGCCGCCGTCGCCGCCGTCGCCGCCCTGACTGCGCTCTCCGGCATCATCGTCGCTGTTCGAATGCGAAGCAGGGACCACCGCGGCCAGAGATGAACGAGGGAACCAATTCAAGGACGGATGACCGGGATGCCCAGGTCGGTCGGCCCCAGCCGGGCCAGCCGTTGTGCATCTGCGCGCTTGTCGTGGAGGAATCGGAGGGTCAGGTCGATGCCCTCGAGCTCGCCGAGCCATCCTTTTGTTTCGGCGAGCTCGCGTCGGGTGATGAGGTCTTCATTGATTTCGTCGAGGCGCTGGATCATGACAGGGTCGACTTGGAGCATCGGGCAGCGGATGCAGGCGTGTTCGTGCTCGCAGGGGGTGGCGTAGGGCCGCCAGCAGTTGCCGAGTTCGACCTTGCGTTTGTCGAAGTGCTCTTCGAATTCGGCCCATTCAGTGGTGGTCGGGGTCCTGTATTCCCGGGCGGCCCGGGCCGCCCGGCGGCCGGCGAGGTGGATCTGGTAGTGGCGGATGACGTCTTCCTGGAAGACGGTCACGTAGCCGTGGGTGGTCTGCACGTCCAGGTGTCCAAGGAGGGCGGCGCCAATGTGGATCGGCAGGCCGTGGTTGACGAGGTCTGTGGCGAACAGACGGCGGAAGTCGTGCGGGGTAAACCGGCAACCGGCCAGCTCAGGGTGCTCAACTGCCAGGGCGTCGCTGAGCTTGGCCAGTTCCGCGCGCAACGTTCCGGGATTGATGACTTCGGTGCGTTGCCCGATCGTGCGCTGGAACAGGAACGGTTGCGGTGCACTCGTGATTCGTTCGTACTTATCAAATCGCGTGGCCAGCGGCACGCCCCGCCGGTTCCGGGTGAGGCGGCGGATGATTGTCGCAATCACATGGAACAGCTCGGCGGTCATCGGGATCACGCGCTCACGGTCGGTCTTGGACGGGGCGACCACCAACAGGGCCACAACTTCCCCGTTGGGCCGGGCGTACTGGCGGATGCTCAATTGGGATAGCTCCAGAAGTTCCTCGCATCGCAGCCCGGTGTGCCGCAAGGTCTCAACGGCTGCCCACTGCCAGAACGCGGCGTCCTCAGTGAAGGTGACGTTGAGCTTCCGTCCGGTCGACTCATCGAGCACCCGGATGTTGGCCCGGCCGTGACGCTCGGCGTGCCGGGCGTCACCGACGGTGAACAGCCTCCGATAGTTCTTCGCTCCGACCGTCAGCGCCTGGTCGGGTTCGGCATCGGTCGCTGCCTTCAGAAGGTCATCCAGGTGGTCCCGGCGGGCGGTCACGGCGGCGACGAAGGCAGGAAGGAGCGGTTGAAGCAAGCGTATGCGGCCATCCATGCGTTCCTTGGCTCGGCGTTTCGTTTTCGCCTGTGACCTGGTTTCCCTGCTGCCGATGGGGCAGGGCGCAACCCATCGGGCCCAGCGTTCGGGCTCCTGGGCTGCCCAGCCCTGGATATCGAGGTAGAAGGCCCGAATCGTCGTCAGGACCGCGTCCGCGCTCAGACGCGTAAAAGGATGCGAGGACAGCCCGTGCGTGATTGATGGTCGCCGGCGCATACCCCTCAGCCAGCGGTCTTTTCCCGGTCCGTGGATTCATCACCCGTGCCCCGCTCCCCCGCCGCTGAGGATTCACGGCCGAGCGCATCCAGCCGACCATGACCTCGACCTCCAGACGGCCCGCCTGGTCCCACGGGACGCCGATCAGTTCCAGCACCCGCCACCAGCGCAGCAGGTCATTGCCATACGAACGCACCGTCAACGGGCTCATGTCCGTCAACACGAGATCGCGAAGAAACACCGAGAACACCTCGATCTCACGCCCTGCCTCGTCGACCACGGCGTAGGGCAGAAGACCTGCCACGTTTTGCCGGACAGCACCAATGCCAGGCAACCCGATCTGACCCTCGAGCAGCTTCAGCCGCATTTCGTCCACGATGACCACCTCTCCGGAAAGCCTGGGTTCAGTCTCCCCGAAGTTCAGTCAACAGGACGTCCTTCCCCTACGTTCCCGTTGTGGATAAAGCCGAGGAGAACCTGAAGGTCCCCGCCTGGCTGAACGATCCCACGCTGTACCACAACCGCGGCGACACCACCTTCCAAGGCGAGGACTCCTACTACGGCGACTTCTTCGGCCTGGATGACCTCTTCACCGAGAACCCCAAAGTGGCGGACGGCATGGAGGAGATCTACAAGACCTGGATCGGCGATTTCGGGGTGGACGGCTTCCGGATAGACACCATGAAGCACGTCAACAACGAGTTCTGGCAGGAATTTGGCCCGGAGATGCTCAGCTACGCCAAGGCACAGGGCAAGGACGAGTTCTTTATGTTCGGCGAAGTCTTCGACACGACCAAGTCCTTCACCTCGCAGTTCACCACCCGCAACCAGATGCAGGCCGTGCTGGACTTCCCGTTCCAGGAGGCCGCCCGGAACTTCGCGTCCAAGAGCCAGGACACCCGCTCGCTGGAGACGTTCTTCGCCGGCGACGACTGGTACACCGACGCCGATTCCAACGTCTACCAACTGCCAACCTTCCTGGGCAACCATGACATGGGCCGCATCGGCAGCATCATCGCCGCCGACAACCCGGGCTCAGCCGACACGGAGCAGGTGGCCCGCGACCAGCTGGCCCACGAGCTGATGTATTTTTCCCGTGGCAACCCGGTGATCTACTACGGCGACGAGCAAGGCTTTACCGGCCCCGGCGGCGACCAGGACGCCCGGCAGACGCTCTTCGCCAGCCAGGTGCCGGAGTACCTCGACGACGACCTGCTGGGCACCGACGCCACGCACGCCAGCGACAACTTCAACGCCGGCCACCCGCTGTATGCCAAGATCAGCCAGCTCGCGGCCCTGACCAAGGGCCACCCTGCCCTGCGCGACGGCGCCCACCAGCACCGCTACGCCTCCGAAGGGCAAGGGATCTATGCCTTCTCCCGCACCGATGCGGAGGACCAGCGTGAGTATGTTGTAGCCCTGAACAACAGCGAACAGCAGCAGACGGCGGACGTGCCCACCTACATCGGCAAGCGCAGCTACACGCAGATTTACGGTGCGGGCGCGGACACGGTGAAGACCTCAGCGGACGGAAAGCTGACAGTCACCGTCCCGCCGCTGTCGGCCGTGGTCTACCAGTCGTCGGGCCGTATTCCGCACTCCAAGGCGGCTCCCGCCGTCGCACTTCAGGAACCTGCCGCGGCACCGGCGGATAACGGCCGGATCAACGTGACGGCCGACGTCGGCGGTGCTTCGTTCTACGAGGTCACCTTTGAGGCCAGGACGGCGGGCGGTGGCTGGGCACCGATCGGCACCGACGACACCGCGCCGTACCAGGTGTTCCACGATGTCGCTGCCTTGTATGCAGGCACCGTCCTCGAATACCGCGCCACGGTGCTGGACAATGGGGGCCACCGTGCCACCAGCCAGTCCCGGGCAGCCGCCGTTCCGGCGCCGATCCTAACCATGCAGAAACCCGTCGAAGGCAGCAGCGTGGAGGGTTCCGTGGAGCTCAGCGCCACCGCAGATCCGGAAAAGTCCAGCCATATGGTGTCCTTCGAGCGCAGCATCGCAGGCGGCGGTTGGACTGCTGTGGGCTCTGACGACTCATCACCGGTGTACTCGGCGACCGATGACCTGGCAGGCCTGGAACTCGCCGACGGCACCGTGGTCCGATACCGCGCCGCCATGACCGGTCCCGGCTTCAGCGTGGTCAGCGAACCGCGGACGGTGACGTTGGGTGAGGCACCGCAGCCGGACTCAGTGACTGTTGCGGGGTCGTTTAACGCCGGGATGGGCTGTCCAAAGGATTGGGACGAGGCCTGCCCAGCGGCCTTCATGACCTTGGACCCGGCGGATAACATCTGGCGGCTGACCGTGGACCTGCCAGCCGGGCAGTACGAATACAAGGCCGCGCTCAACGGCACGTGGGGTGTCAGCTACGGCGCGGACGGGCTCCTTAACGGGAGCAACATCGTCCTTGACCACCCCGGCGGAGCGGTCACTTTCCGCTACGACAACCGCACGCACGTCACCACTGCCGTCTACGCATCCCAGCAGCCGCAGGCGGTTTCAGCGGTGGGAAGCATGGGGTTGGAGCTCGGCTGCGAGGATGACTGGCTGCCGGCCTGCGACCAGGCCCAGCTGACGCTGGACCCGGCAACGCAGGTGTGGAAGCTGGCCGTCGCGGACCTCCCGGCCGGCGACTACGAGTTCAAGGCCGCACTGAACCGGGGCTGGGACGAGAACTACGGTGCCAACGGCGTACGCAACGGCGGCAACATCTCCTACACGCACGACGGCGGCGCGGTCACCTTCCGGTACGACCACGCCACCCACCTGCTCACGGCGGGTTAGGGCCCAGCGCTGTTTTTCGCCGCGCCGCCTAGCACCGCGATGCGGGGCACCGTCGGTCCGTTCCGGAGTTTCGGAGCACCGACCGGTGACCCCGCATTGCTGTGTGCCGGCTACTCCGGCACCAGCCCTGACGGGTACTCAGCCTCTGGGCCAGCGGTTCCCCCCATAGCGGCGACCAGCCGTTCACGCGCCCGCCCAAGGTGTTCGTCCAGCAGTTCGGCCGCGGCCTCGCCCTGGCCGCCCTCGATCAGCTCAAGGATCTTCTGGTGTTCGGCCAGTATCAGCTCCGTGTCCAGGAGGTGCAGTGACTGGACCCGGACCATGCACAGCCGCACCTCACCCACAAGCGAGCGGTACATCCGGCTGATGCGCTCATTTGCCACTGCGTCGATCAGGCTTGTATGGAAGCGCATGTCAGGTTCCACAACGTCCAGCGGCGTACCCGACTTCGATGCCGCGATATCGCGGTTGGCCTGGACGGCCTCCTGCGGTATCTCCCTGGTGCGCGCCAGCCGGCGTAGTACTTCGCTTTCCAGATAGGCGCGTGCCAGGTAGATGTCCCGCACGGATTCCGGTCCCAGGTCCACGACCCGTGCGGTCTTGTGCGTGCCCCGGTCCAGCAGCCCCTCCGCCACGAGCTTCTCAATCGAGGCTTTGGCGGTTGGGCGTGCCACTTCATAGGACGTGGCGATGTCTGTCTCAGTGAGCGCCTCGCCGGAACCCAGGTCACCAGAGAAAACGCGGCTCCGCAGATCCGCAGCGATCGCGTCGACGATTGAGACTGCAGCAATGCGGCCGGCCATGTGCGCTTCTCCTGTAAAGTCTTTTCCCATTTCCCCCAATCTTGCCAGACAAGTCAACACATGCACTTGACCAACATGTGTACTTGTTAGACAATCGTTGGGCGCCACAGTGTTGTGACGCCTAACACAATCTGGAGACACATGTTTCAGCAGATCCTCGACCCCATTTCCGGGTCCCTAGTGATTTCAGCCCTTTGCGCTGCGCTTCCCCTCGTCCTGCTTTTCGTTCTGCTGGGCGTTTTCAAAGTCAAGGCACCCAAAGCTGCCCTGGCCAGCCTCGCCCTGTCCCTCGTACTGGCCATCGTTGGCTGGCAGATGCCGGTCAACCAGGCCCTGAGCGCCACCGCGGCAGGCATCTTCTACGGCCTGTTCCCTATCCTGTGGATCCTTGTTAACGCGCTGTGGATCTACCGGCTCACCGTGGCCACTCCTTGGTTCGAAGTGCTGGGGCGCACCATCCGTTCGATCTCGAACGACCTCAGGATCCTGTCCATCCTGATCGCCTTCTGCTTCGGCGCCCTGCTGGAATCCCTGGCCGGATTCGGCGCGCCCGTGGCCATCTCTGCAGCCATGCTTATGGCTGCAGGAATGAAGCCCTTGAAGTCGGCCATTGTCTCGCTGCTTGCCAACACTGCCCCGGTTGCCTTCGGCGCGATGGCCGCGCCGATCATCGCCCTGAACGGTGTCACGGGCCTGCCGCTGAATGAGCTTTCCTCAATGGCCGGACGCCAGACGCCGTTCATCGCCCTGATCGTTCCGCTGCTGCTGGTGTTCATCGTGGACGGCCGTCGTGGCGTGAAACAGACCTGGCCCGTGGCCCTCGTCGCAGGCGTCGCGTTCGGTGCGGCGCAGTTTGTAACCTCCAACTACTTCGCCGTGGAACTCACTGATGTTGTGGCCGCCGTCGTAACAGTGGCCGCCGTGCTGCTGATGCTGAAGGTGTGGCAGCCGAAGGAAACCGTCGGGATGGGAGGCGCCGTCCAGGCTGCACTGGAACCAGCCGAGGCAGCCGCCGTCGCTGCACGCGCAGGTGCCGGTTCGGTGAGCGGAGCCAGCTCAAGACACTTTGCCGAACGGCCCGCCTCGGGCAGCGCGGTGCCAACTGACAGTGCGGTACCCACCGATAACTCGCGGCCCGAGCCGCGGAAGATCTGGATGGCGATCGCCCCTTACCTGATCATCATCGCGGTGTTCTCGGTGGCGCAGATTCCGTTCGTCAAGGCCTGGCTGAGCCAGGTTGGCAGCGTCACGTTCGCCTGGCCCGGCCTGGACATCACCGACTCGGCCGGCAAGCCTGTCGCGGCCACGAAGTTCAAGCTGGACCACCTCAAGGCGACCGGCACCCTGCTGCTGTTCTCCGGCCTGCTCACCATGCTGCTGTACAAGATCATCGCATCACAGGGCCTTCGCATCTACCGGGACACCCTGGTACAGCTGCGCTGGACCATCGTTACCGTCACGGCCGTGCTGGGCCTCTCCTTCGTGATGAACCTTTCCGGCCAGACCACTACGCTCGGCTTCGCGCTGGCCTCCGCGGGCGGTTTCTTCGCCGTCCTCTCACCATTGATTGGCTGGATTGGTGTGGCACTCACCGGCTCCGATACTTCCTCCAACTCGCTGTTCGGCCAGATGCAGGCCACCGCAGCGGAGCAGACCGGCCTTTCTCCGGTGCTGATGGCCGCCTCCAACTCCTCCGCAGGGGTGATGGGCAAGATGCTGTCGCTGCAGAACCTGGCGGTGGCCTCGGCCGCGGTGGGCCTTGACGGTGCAGAGGGCACCCTCTTCCGGAAGCTCCTCGGCTGGAGCCTCGGCCTGCTGGCGCTCATCACCGTGCTGATCTTCCTGCAGTCCACCCCCGTACTGGGCTGGATGGTCCCCTGATGGCACCCCTGGACATAGCTGGCCTACGCGCGGCGGTGAAGGATCCCACCCAGGTGAAGACCCGGGCCATCGACCTGCACGCGAACGCCCACGATGCCTCGCACTTCCTCCTGATCCCGCAGGCTGTGGTCACGGCGGGGAGCGCCGCCGAGGTGGGCGGGCTGCTGCGTGCGAGCGCTGCCCAGGGTGTGCCGCTGACGTTCCGCTCCGGCGGAACGAGCCTGAGCGGCCAAGCGGTTACCGACGGCGTGCTGGTGGACGTGCGCCGCAACTTCCGGGACATCGAAGTGCTTGACGACGGCGCGCGGGTCCGGGTACAGCCCGGCGTCACCGTACGGGCGCTCAACGCGAGGCTCGCCCGCTACGGCCGCAAGTTCGGCCCGGATCCGGCCAGCGAGGCGGCGTGCACCATCGGCGGCGTGGTGGCCAACAACTCCTCCGGCATGAATTGCGGGACCGTGGACAACACCTACCGGACGCTGGAGTCGTTGACCGTAGTGCTGCCTTCCGGCACCGTGATCGACACCGGGGCGGTCGACGCCGACCAAAAGCTCCGCGCCCTCGAACCGGAACTCTACGAAGGTTTAGCCCGGTTGGCGGAGCGCGTCCGGAACAACCCCGACTCCGTCGACCGGATCCGGCAGCAGTTTTCCATGAAGAACACTATGGGCTACGGCCTGAACTCCCTGCTGGACTTCAAGAGCCCGGTGGACATCATGGCCCACCTGATTGTCGGCAGCGAAGGCACCCTAGGTTTCGTGGCAGAGACGATTTTCCGCACCATCCCGCGGCTCCAGCACGCCGCCGCGGGCCTGCTGGTATTTCCGGACCTCGAGGCGGCCAACGCGGCCCTGCCTGCCCTCGTAGAAACAGGGGCCGCAACCATTGAGCTGATGGACGCGCTGTCACTGAAGGTGGGCCAGACGCTCAAGGGAACGCCCGCCGTCGTGCAGGACCTGGCGGTCCGGGACCATGCCGCCCTGCTCGTGGAATACTCCGCCGGCAGCGCCGGACATTTGGCGGAGCTCCAAGTCAACGGCGAGGGCATCCTCATGGGCCTGGGGCTCTCCACCCCCGCCCGGTTCACCGGTGACGCCCGGGAACGGGGCCAGCTCTGGCAGTTGCGCAAGGGCCTCTACGCCTCCGTCGCCGGTGCGCGCCCCCAGGGCACCACCGCGCTGCTGGAAGACATTGTGGTCCCCGTCCCGGTGCTGGGCCGCACCTGCCGGGAACTGATCCGGCTTTTCGACAAGTACAGCTACGGCAACAGCGTGATCTTCGGCCACGCCAAGGACGGCAACGTCCACTTCATGCTCACCGACGGTTTCGCCACCGCCGCAGAACTGGACCGTTACAGCGCCTTCACCGAAGACATGGTGGACCTGGTCCTGGCCGAGGGCGGATCGCTGAAGGCCGAGCACGGCACCGGGCGCGTGATGGCCCCGTACGTCCGCCGGCAATACGGCGATGAGCTCTACGACGTGATGCGCAGCATCAAGCGGCTTTTCGACCCTGCCGCGATGCTCAACCCGGGCGTCCTCATGGACGAGGACCCGCTGGCGCACCTGCGGCACATCAAGACGGCGCCTCCGGTCGCCGAGGAGGTGGACCGCTGTGTCTCCTGCGGCTACTGCGAGCCGGTGTGCCCCAGCAAGGACATCACCCTCACGCCGCGGCAGCGGATCGTCACGCTGCGCGCCATCGAATCCGCGCGGCTGGCCGGAGACACTGCGCTGGTCACGGAACTGGAAAAGGACTACGAGTACGAATCCGTGGACACCTGCGCCGTGGACGGAATGTGCCAGACCGCCTGCCCGGTGGACATCAACACCGGATCGCTGGTAAAGAAGCTGCGGAAGGCCGACGCCGGCCCGCTCGCCAACGGGGCGTGGAATGCCGCCGCCAAGCACTGGGAAGGCGTCACCCGGGGTGCTTCGCTGGCCCTGACTGTGGTGAACAAGCTCCCGGCCGCCGCCATCGCCCCGCCCAATAAGGCCGCGCGGGCAGTGCTTGGGGAAGACACAGTCCCGCTGTATTCGGCCGAACTGCCGGGCGGCGGTTCGGTGCGGAAGCGTCCGACGCCGGCGGGCGAAGTGGACGCTGTCTACTTCCCTGCGTGCGTGGGGACCATGTTCGGGCCCGCGGGTACGGCTCAGGACGGCCAAGGGCACGGCGTCCAGTACAGCTTTGAACAGCTTTGTGCCAGGGCAGGGATTACGCTCCTTGTCCCGGAAGGGATCGATGGCCTCTGCTGCGGCACGCCCTGGTCCTCCAAGGGTATGGCCGCAGGCCAAAAAACGATGCGGGAGAAGACCCTGGCAGCCCTCCGGGAGGCAACCAAGGACGGCGAACTGCCCATCGTCTGCGACGCGTCCTCCTGCACCGAGGGCCTGCGCCAGGCCGTCGAATCGGACACGCCGGCAGCAGGGCAGCGTCCACTGCGCATGGTGGACGCCGTGGACTTCGCCGCGGACCGGATCCTTCCTGGGCTGCCCGATCACGGGAAGCTGGAGTCCCTGGCCCTGCACCCCACCTGCTCCTCCACCCGGATGGGCCTCAACGATGCCCTCGGTGCCGTGGCCGGCGCCGTCGCCGACCGCGTGGAGGTGCCGGAAAACTGGGGCTGCTGCGCATTCGCCGGGGACCGTGGGATGCTGCACCCGGAGCTGACGGCATCAGCTACCGCGAAGCAGGCCGCGGAGGTAGCGGACATGGGCGCTGCGGCGCACGCGTCCTGCAACCGGACCTGCGAACTGGGTATGACGCGGGCAACCGGCGCGCAGTACCGCCACGTGCTGGAACTCCTGGAGGAGGTTACCCGCTGACCCACGGCTAAGCGGGTTACCGATCGAGGTCAGCTGCGGCATGGGTCAGCCGCGCAGCGCCTCCGAAACCGCGGCCAGCAGGGAGTTGCACCGGGCGTTGTTGGGGAGGTCGTCAATGAGCATCGCGCGGCCGTCCGGATCACCGAGCGGGACCTGCCAGTTCGGATACAGCGCCTCGGTGGTGCCGGGCTGGTTCTGCACGCGCCGTTCCCCCACCGCATCCACCAGGGCCACGCCGAGAAGGACCGACGGCGTCTGGGCCAGCAGGCGGTGCAGCGCCTCGATGGTGCGTTCCTCGCTGCCGGTGCTGCCGTAGCCACCCTCAGGCAGCAGGCCGCGTTCCCGCAGCAGCCCCATCATCTTTTCGAGCGTGGCCGTGTGCTCCGCCCGCTCTTCCGCCTCGGGGCGTGCCAGGAGGCCCAGCCTGCTGCGAAGAGCCACGTGGTCGCCCGCCAGGTAGCCGGCGGTGGGCGGCAGGTCGTGGGTGTTGACGCTGGCGAGGGCCTGCGTGCGGTACAGCTCCGGCGGCAGGGGTGAATCGCCGTCGTTCTCGAACCAGAGGATGGAGGTGCCCAGGATGCCGCGGGCAGCGAGGTAGTCGCGCACCCATGGCTCGAAGGTTCCCAGGTCCTCGCCGATCACCACGGCGCCGGCACGCTGGGCCTCCAGTGCCAGGATACCGATCAGTGCTTCGTGGTCGTACGTGACATAGGCGCCGTCGCGCGGGGAGTTGCCGGCCGGCACCCACCAAAGGCGGAACAGGCCCAGCACGTGGTCCACCCGAATGCCGCCGGCATGCCGGAGTACGGTGGAGAGCATGTTGCGGAACGGCGCGTAGCCGGCCTCCGCCAGGCGGGCTGGATGCCACGGCGGCTGGTTCCAGTCCTGGCCGAGCTGGTTGTACATGTCCGGCGGCGCCCCCACGCTGATCCCGGGCGCCAGGACACCGCGGAGGGTCCAGGCGTCGGCGCTGCTGAGGTCCACGCCCACGGCAAGATCGTGCACCACGCCCAGCCGCATCCCCGCCCGGCGCGCCGCCTGCTGCGCGTTCTCAAGCTGCTCATCACAGATCCACTGGAGCCAGCGGTGGAACCCGATCCGGTCCGCAAGCTTCCGGCGCAGTGACTCCGCTTCAGGGGATCCCAGCGCGCAGTCCGGGTCGGCCCACAGCGGATGGTCCGGTGCCAGGTCTTCCCGGATGGCGGACCACAGCGCAAAGTCATCCAGCCCGGAGCCGGAGATCCGGCAGAATTCGTCGAACGCTGCCTGCCGCGCCGGCGAGCGCCGGGCGTGATACAGGAGTTCCAGGGCCTGGAGCTTGGCGGCGTACACGGCGTTCCGGTCCAGCCGTTCCCCGTCCTTGTTCAGGACCTGGACCTGCTCCTGCAGGCTGTCCACCGCTGCGCGCTTACGCAGCTTCAGGTAGGCGATTTCCGGGATGGCCTCCACCCGGATGTACAGCGGGTTGAAGAAGCGCCGCGTGGACGGCGAGTAGGGCGAGGGCTGGACCGGCGGCACGGGTTCCGCGGCGTGCAGTGGGTTGACCAGCACGTAGTCCGCGCCACGGGCGCCGCTGAGTGTGGCCAGGTCCGCGAGGTCGGCGAAGTCGCCGATCCCCCAGGACCGCTTGGACCGCACGGAATAGAGCTGGGTTGCCAGGCCCCACCCCCGCCGCTCCACCAAGGAATCGGCGGTGGTAAGCCGCGCCGGAACCACCACCAGCGCGCCCTCGGCTGTGACGCCGTCGGACTCTGCCTGCAGTGTGTGCCAGCCCAACGGCAACCCCTCCGGCACGGCAAACGTGGCCCGGCCGGTGGCCACACCATCCACCTCCTGGGGCGGCACCCAGACGTCCTGCTGGACAGCTTCCACGGGCTCGCCCGTACCGGCCTCGAGCACAACTGTCAGACGCGCTGTCGAACCGTCCCGGACGTGGACGGGAACCAGTGCGGTTTGGCCCTGCTGGACCACGACGGCGGGCGGCAGCATCCGCCGCCACGGCGCCACTTCCGCCTCGGCCAAGGCAGTTTCGATCAGTTGGTTCGTGTGGGCGGGGACGCCCAGCGCCGCCAGAACCTTGGTCAGGGTCTCCGGGGCGACGCTGTGCGGCAGCCCGTCCCAGCCGTGGAACGAGGTGCCCACGCCGTGAACGTCGGCGAGGCGTTGGAGCAGGTGCCGGTCCACGGGCTCATGACCGGCGGCATCACCATAGCCCGGTGGAACCGGTGTGCCGAAAATTTGAGCGTGCTGCTGGTCTGGAGCCTTCATGGATGTCCGCCTCGTCTGGTGTGATGGGCCCGAACTTACATTGCTTGCTGACGCACGGGAGCAACACGCCCCCGCGCACAACTGTTGCAGCCAACGATAGTCCGGCGGCAGCCCTCAGGGCGCCGAATCCCGGACTATCAGGTCAAAGCCCGCCTCCGCGTGGACCCCGTCTGCCCTCGCTTCCAGCCCGTCAATCCGGTCGATCAGCAACCCGACGGACCGTTCCGCAATCTCATCCATGCCGGGCGACACGGTGGTGAGCGACGGCGAGGCGAACCGTGCCTCGTCGATGTCGTCAAAGCCCGCCACGGCAACGTCCTGGGGCACCTTCACGCCACGGACGAGCAGTTCGTGCATGGCGCCCAGGGCGAGGGCGTCGTTGAGCCCGAAGACGGCGTCGAACGGAATGCCGTGTTCCAGGAGGCCGGCGACGGCGGCTGCTCCCCCGTCGCGGCGCCATTCCCCGGGTGCCACCAGGGCCGGGTCAAACGGGACACCGGAGTCCTCCAGTGCGCTCCGATAACCGTTGAGTCGCAGGCCGGCCGAGCCCGCTGATTCGCCAGGATGGGCGCCGAGCACGGCAATACGACGGCGGCCTCCGGCCAGCAGGTGGGCGGTGAGGGCCTGGGCGGCGTCCTGGTTTCTCATGGTGACCAGATCCAGCCGGGGAACCTGAATGTGCTCGCCGAGCAGCACCACCGGCTTGCTGCCGCGGTGGGAGGCGACGGCATCGGCCCTCATGACGAGTGGCGTGAACAGGAGTCCGTCGGTCAGCTGCCGCAGCGGACCCTGCAGGGCACCGAGTTCGTTGGCTTCCAGGGCGCCGGACTTCCACCAGCACGCGGTAGCCGCGCCGCTCCGCCGCCGCCATCACCCTTGAGGCCAGCTCTGCGTAGTACGGCGCCGCGAGGTCGGACAGCACCAGGCCCAGCATGTGGGTCTTCCCGGAGCGCAGGCTGCGAGCTGTCAGGTTCGCCTCGTAGCCCAGTGCGGCAATGGCATCCTGGACCCGTTGCCTGGTGGCCGGCCGGATGAACTCGTAGTCGTTGAGCACGTTCGACACGGTCTTCAACGACACCCCGGCGACGCGCGCCACATCGTTCATGGTCACTGCCATGAGCGGTCAGCCTTTGGCAGCCTTGGCCGCCGCCTTTGCTGCCTGCTTGCTGGCCCGCACCTTGGCGAGCGATTCGGGACTCACGATGTCGGCAACCGAAAGGAAGGCATCCTCCTCGCCGTAGTGGCCGGCGGCCTCGCGCCAGCCGGGTGCGTTCAGCCCGCGCTGCTTCCCCAGGAGCGCAAGGAATATCTTTGCCTTCTGCTCCCCGAATCCTGGCAGTGCCTGCAGGCGGCGCAGCACCTCCGGGCCGTCCGGGTCGCCCTTGGTCCAGATCAGCGTCGCGTCGCCGTCCCAGTCATGCTGCACCGTCTCGGCGAGCGCCTGGACACGTCCCGCCATCGAGCCGGGGAACCGGTGCACCGCCGGCCGTTCCTTGAACACGTCGACGAAAGCCTGAGGTTCGTACGCGGCCACCGCGGCCGGGGCGATGGACCCGATCCGGGCCCGGATCTTCTCCGGCCCGGCAAAGGCGGATTCCATGGTTACCTGCTGGTCCAGCAGCATGCCTGTCAGCAGCGCAAACGCGTCATCGGTCAGCAGTTGGTCGGCGGCCGGGTCACCGGTGATATGCAGTTCCATGGCCCTCATCTTTCCACCTCCCGCGGCCTGCGTCATGACCTGGAGTTTTTGTCCATGTAATGGGACTTCGCCAGTCGTTTTGCGCATTACGTGGACAAAAACTCGGTATCCGGACACGAAGTTGCCGCCCGGTACCGGACCGTGAAAACACCGAGTTCGCGGGTCAGTTCCAGGTGTTCGACGAAGGCGCCGAAACTCCGTCGCCGGAGGGGTCCGACGCTGAACGCCGGCTCATGGTGATCGTGCCGGCGGAGGAGAACTCATCAGCGCGGAGTTGAATAGTTCTTCCGAAAAACCAAGTACTACCTAATTTGAAAAACAAGTACCGATTACGCGGTTGCCGGGGGCCCTGCCAGAACTAAGTTCGACTAATGAGTTAAGACTCGCAAACCGCACTGGTTTGGATGTCTCACTAGGGGGTTGTGGGAAGGATGAATACACGACTCGGCAGCCGCGTTTTCCCGCTCCAAGGGGTCCGGGAAATAAGCGGGGCCGGCGACGAGGAGGTCTTAGAGACCAAGGCCTCTCCCCCAGCCGTCGCCGGCCCTTTGTCCTCCACGCTTCACATTCATCAAACGCTTCCAATCAGTTCCTGGTGTGCCGGCGGGAGGCGAAGGTGAAGTATTCCCGATCCGAGGCTTCCCAGGCACACGCGTCGGCGGGCAGGAGGCCAGCGCCCGCTCATCCGGCCCAACACACCACCCAGCATGCAGCCCCGCATCCGGGGCCGGCGGCAATCCCGGACCGCAGGCCCATCCCGGCACCGGGCGATCGTCCTGGCGCGGAACCGGCAGCCAAGGCGTTCACCATCGGGATGGTCGGCGCCGACGGGCTTATCCCTGACTTGGTCACCGGCTCGAAGGACCTGTCTGACTCCCTGGAGATCCTGGCCCACCTGGGAGCCGCCACGCTGAGCCGGCTCGCCGGCGTTCCCATCGAATGCGCCCTGGTCATGAGCCGGGCCAAACGCTCCAGAACCACCGCTGGAACGGGCACGCGGACCGCGACGTTGGCCCGGTTGGAAAAGGAAGTCGGCGAAGGCCCCCTGACCGAAGCCCTCACCGGCACAGGGACCGCGGCCATGAACCACGTGGCCTCCGACTTCCGCTGGGGACGCTACCGGCCGCACTTGCAGGACGCCGGGTTCGACAGCGTCCTGGGCCTGCGGCTTTCCCTGGATGAGGGCACCGAGGCCGCCCTCGCCTTCTTCGCAGCCAGCCCCCAGGCGTTCCCGCTGCACGTCACCGCCGAGGCCCGCAGTTTCGCTGACCTCGCGTCCCGCGGCCTCAGGCTGGCCCTTGAGTTGGAGTCGGCCAGCACCAGGGCGTCGGACCTGCAGTCAGCTTTGGAAAGCCGGACGTCCATCGACATTGCCTGCGGCGTCATCATGGCGCAGAACAGGTGCTCCTACAACGACGCAATTGCCATCATCGCCAAGGCATCCAGCCACCGGAACATCAAGCTCCGCAAGGTGGCTGAGGGCATCCTGGCGAACCTGCCAGGCGGAGCACCGGACACGCATTTCGAGCATTAGGCTTCCTCAGGTCATCCACGTTGGCCACCGCCAATGCCCATGCCCGTGCCCGTGCCCGTGCCCGTGCTGGGGTGTACACGAAAGAAGACCAGAGACGAAGTGTCTCTGGTCTTCCGCGTGGGTGGGCCCTGTGGGGATCGAACCCACGACCCACGGATTAAAAGTCCGATGCTCTACCAACTGAGCTAAAGGCCCCAGCCGACGGTCAAACGACCGATCAGCCCAGTCCATTTCTGGACGTAAAATACTTTACCCCACACACGGGGCGGCTTTGGCACGCAGGTTGTCCGCCGCCGTCGTATGTTCCGAATTCCGCACAGCGTCACCGGCGCTGGCAAGGTCCATCCTGGCTACAAACAGTACTCGATTTCCCGCGCGGCACAGGAGTAGCGTGGGGGGCATGAGCGAACAAGCAGGACCCAGTCACTACGGCGGAGCCAACCGGCATCACAAGCCCAAGCCGTTCGCCCCCATCGACTTTGAGCCGTTCGCAGGCGGCCCCGATCCTGCGCGCGTCTCCGAGGCCGCCCACCTCGCCGCCCAGGCACTGGTGCGCCACGGACGCGACAGCGACGATCCCGTCATCACCGAACGCCTGGTCAAGCTGACCGACGAGCAGGGCCTGGAGGCCATCGCGGAGATGTGGGCGGAAAGCCCGGCGCGTTCGCTGCCCGGCGCCCTCTGGCGGCTGTACGCCCTGCGCGCCGCCACCGTCCAGGACCCCGAACGGATCTCCGTGTACTTCCGGGCAGGCAAGGACACCGCGCAGGTTTCCAACGTGGTGGCCGGCGCCGCTGAACCGCCGGGAGCCGAGGAAATGCGGACCATGGCTGACGCCATTCTCTCCGGAGCGTTCGACGGCGAGTTCGACGTCGCGCTGGAACGTTCCGCCGCGTTCTGCCGCGTGGTGGCGCTGGGCCAGGCGACGATCGCCGACGGTGCCGAGCTCGGCAACGAGGCCCACGCAAGCAAGCTCACGCGGAACTCGCACCAGCTCGTGAAGACGGCCGAGGACCTTGAACATGCGGCAAACGCCTGGCGGCTGGGCGAGCTCGACTGAACCACCGGCGCAGGTCTGTCAATGTTGACTTGGGCCAAGCAACGTAGAACACTGAAACTGGTGTCGAGCCGCGAAACCCCCGGGCTTCAACAATTAGCCGCCTAGAGCGGCCTACCGCCGAGAGGCGTATCCGGTTCGGCACCATTTTTCTGCCTGTTTACAGGCCGCGGGCACTGGGCCGGTAGAATCAACATCAGCTGCTGGCCTGCGTCAAGTCACAAGTGGGCGGCCCCCGACCCCTGTACATCCCCGGAGACCGGTATCCCAACGTGAAGCTGCGCCTTTTTCCCCAGGAGCCCGCAGGGCTGACCCTGCTGTCCCAGATGGCCCAGCAAATTGTGCACGCCAGCGCCACCATGGCAGAGATCCTTGGCGTCCCCGCGTCCGAGCACGCAAAACTCGTGGACGACATGCACAACCACGAGGCCACGTCCGCCGAGCTTCACTTCGCCCTGCTCACCCACATGCGCACCAGCTTCGTAAACCCGCTACCCCGCGAAGACATGTACGCACTGTCCCGCTACCTCAACGAGGCCATCGAGAAACTGGATGCCGCCGCCGAGCTGGTGGCCCTGTACAAGCTGGAGCGGTTGCCAAAACGGGCGGCGGACCAGGTGGATGTCATCAGCCGGCAGGCCGAACTCACGGTGGACGCCATGCGCCGGCTGAACAACCTCGATGACCTGGAGGACTACTGGATCGAGATCCTGCGGCTGGCCAAGCGCGCCGAACGGTCGCACCGGGTCTGGGTGGCGGACATGATCCACGAAATGAAGTGGGCGCAGTATTCCCGCCACCGCGACATCGCCAACCAGCTGGTGGAAGTCACCAAGGACATGCGGCGCATTGCCACCCAGGTGGGCAGCATCATCGTCAAGGAATCCTGAGGTGACCGCAGTCATCTTTGCTGCGGTGGTTGTGCTGGCCGCGGGATTTGCCTTCCTGAACGGCTTCAGGGACGCCTCCACGTCCGTTGCGCTGGCTGTCCGCACCCGGGCGCTCACGCCAAGCGTGGCCGTGCTGCTTGCGGCCTTCTTCAACTTCCTGGGCGCCCTGCTCAGCGCCAGCCTGGCGGTAACCATCAGCCAGACCTGGATCAGCCTTCCAGACGGCACCAACGGCCTTAGCATGCTGGTTGCAGGGCTCGCGAGCGCCTGCGTCTGGGGTGTCCTGCTGTGGTGGCGCGGCATCCCGGCGTCCTCCACCCATGCCCTGGTGGGAGGGCTGGGCGGCGCCGGTCTGGCCAGCCTGGCCGTGGGCGGCGCAGGTGTGGGCGCGGTGAACGAGTCGCTGCTGTTCCAGGTGGTCCTGCCGCTGCTCCTGTCGCCACTGGTTGCTTACAGCGGCGCGTTCCTGCTGGTTTTCCCAGTCACGTGGGCGGCACGCTACACCCAGCCCAACGTTGTCAACCAACGCTTCCGCCGCAGCCAGTCCATCGCCGCCGGCGCCGTGGCATTCGGGCACGGCCTGCAGGACGGCCAGCGGATCAGTGCCGTGCTGCTGCTGGCCCTGCTGGCGGCTGGATATTCCGACGGCGGCACTATCCCCATGTGGGTGGCGCTGCTCTCCGCGGTGATGATAACGGTGGGAACGCTTTTCGGCGGCTGGCGGATCTCTCAAACCATCGGCTACAAAATCACCCGGATTGACCCGTTGCGGGGCTCTGTGGCCCAGATCTTCAGCGCGGTGATCCTGTTCGTGGGCGCCATCGGACTGCACTGGCCCGTGTCCACCACCCACATCGTGACGTCCGCCGTGCTGGGCGCAGGCGAGAACCAGAACTTCTCCGTGACCAACCGGAAGCTGGTGATCCGCATTCTGGGGCTGTGGGTCCTGACCCCCGCGGCAACCGCTGCCGGGGCGTTCGTGCTGGCCTTGGCGATGTCACCTTTGGCGGGCTGAGCGCAAGCTTTAAACGCCGCATCGACTGTCCCCACCGGCTCCCTGGCCGAGCTTGCGAGGTTAGGGAGCCGGTGGGGCTTATCCGAAGCGGCCGGAGACGTAGTCCTCGGTGGCTTTCACGTTGGGGTTGTTGAAGATGGTCTGAGTGTTCCCGTATTCGATCAGCTTGCCCGGTTTGCCGGTACCGGCGATGTTGAAGAACGCCGTCTTTTCCGAAACGCGGGCGGCCTGCTGCATGTTGTGGGTCACGATCACCACGGTGTACTGGTCCTTGAGATCGTTGATAAGGTCCTCGATGGCCAGCGTGGAGATCGGGTCCAGCGCGGAGCACGGCTCGTCCATGAGGATCACCTGCGGTTCCACCGCAATGGCACGGGCGATGCAGAGGCGCTGCTGCTGGCCGCCTGACAGGCCGGATCCTGGCTTCTCCAGGCGGTCCTTGACCTCGTTCCAGAGGTTGGCGCTCTGGAGGGACCTCTCTACGAGGACGTCGGCCTCGCCCTTGGAGATCTTCTTGTTGTTCAGCTTTACGCCGGCCAGCACGTTGTCGCGGATGGACATCGTGGGGAACGGGTTGGGCCGCTGGAAGACCATGCCGATCTGCGAACGCACCGTCACGGGGTCCACGCCGGGGCCGTAGAGGTTGTCGCCGTCCATCAGGACTTCGCCTTCGACGCGGGCGCCGGGCAGAACCTCGTGCATGCGGTTCAGGGTGCGCAGGAACGTGGACTTGCCACAGCCTGAGGGACCGATGAAGGCCGTTACGGACTTGGCCTCGATGTTGATGCTGACATCCTCCACGGCCAGAAAATCGCCGTAGTACACGTTCAGGTCTTTGACGTCGATGCGCTTAGACATGGTGTTCCTTCACTTGCTGGGGTACGGATTGAAGTCTAGGGTTTGGCCGCGAGGACCGGAATGGCCTGCTGTAAAAATTTCACCGGCCGGTCTTGGGAGCAAAGGTCCTGGCGACCAGCCGGGCGCCAAGGTTCAGCACCATTACCAGGATGATCAGCACCAGGGCGGCGCCCCAGGCCCGCTGCGAGGACGGGTCCGGGTTCGCCGGCGAGGTGGGGTTCAGGATCTGGGTGTAGATGAACGTGGGTAGCGAGGCCATCCAGCCGCCGAACACGTTGTTGTTGATGCTGGTGGCAAACCCGGCGGTGACCAGGATGGGCGCAGTCTCACCGATAACGCGGGCGATCGCCAAGGTGACGCCGGACGCGATGCCGGAGATCGCCGTCGGGATAACCACCTTGAGGATGGTGCGCCACTTACGCACACCCAACGCGTAGGCCGCTTCGCGCAGTTCGTTGGGGACGATCTTGAGCATTTCCTCGCTGGAACGCACCACTACGGGAATCATCAGGACCGAAAGCGCGACGGCGGCGACGGCACCCGTTTTGGTGCCGGGCCCCACCACGGCGAAGAAGAACGCTGCGGCGAACAGGCCGGCCACGATGGACGGGATGCCCGTCATAACGTCCACAAAGAACGTGATGGCACGGGCCAAACGGCCGTCGTGGCCGTACTCCACCAGGTAAATGGCGCTCAACAGTCCGACGGGCACGGAGATCAAGGTGGCTACCAGCGTGATCTGGATGGTGCCCAACAGGGCGTGGTAGATGCCACCAATAACGGGGGCACCCTCTTCAACGGCCTTATTGTCGTAGACGCCCGTGACGCCGTTCATGGAGCTGGTGAGGAAGCCCGGGGCGATGAGGCCGGGGACTCCGTTGACCAGCACCGTCCAGATCACGGAGATCAGTGGGAGCAGCGCGATCAGGAACGAGCCCACCACTAGGCAGGTGGCCAGCTTGTCCTTGGCTTTGCGTGAGCCTTCCACCGCCGCACTCCAGCCCACCAGGCCGGCAGCGAAGAGGATGGCCGAGACGATGCCCCAGCCAAAGGCATTGAACCCGATCAGTGCCAGGATTGCCGCGCCCACGATGAGCGCGAGTCCCAGGACAACGTACGGCGCGTACTTGGGTAGCTGGCCTTTGGTGAGGGCTGAACGCTTACTGCGCACGGGGGTAAGAGTGGAGGACATTTAGTTGGCTCCCGAGAATTCTTTGTGCCGGGTGATGATCCAGCGGGCAATCATGTTCACGCCTAGGGTGATCACAAACAGGACCAGGCCTGCGGCGATGAGCGTGCTGACCTTCAGGCCGCTCGCTTCGGGAAAGTTCAGGGCGATCTCCGCGGCGATGGTCTGGTTGCCGGACGTGATCAGGCTGGCTGTCAGGGCACCGGAAGAGAGGACCAGGGCAACTGCCATGGTCTCGCCCAGCGCACGGCCCAGGCCCAGCATGACGGCGCTGATGATGCCCGGACGGGCGAACGGCAGGACCGACATTTTGATCATTTCCCAGCGCGTGGCGCCGAGGGCCAGGGCGGCTTCCTCATGTAGCTTGGGCGTCTGCAGGAAGATTTCGCGGCTCAGGGACGTGATGATCGGCAGGACCATCACCGAGAGCACAATGCCCGCGGTCAGGATGGTTTTGCCCGTGGCAGAGGCGGGACCCTGGAAGATGGGCAACCAGCCCATGTTCTCGGCCAGCCAGTTGTAGGCGGGGGAGATTTCCTTGGCAAGGAACGCCGCGCCCCAGGCACCGTAAATCACCGACGGGATGGCGGCCAGGAGGTCCACCACATAGCCAAGGCCGGACGCCAGTCCGCGCGGGGCGAAGTGAGAGATGAACAGGGCCACGCCGATGGCGATGGGTGTCGCGATCACCAGGGCAATGGTGGCCGCAATGAGGGTGCCAATAACGATCGGCCAGATGTAGGCGAAGAAGCCTTCGCCGCCCTGGATCTCGGCGGCCGGGGCGGTGAGCGCCGGAATGGCCTGGACAACAAGGAAGAGTGCCACGCCGAACAAGACGGCGAGGATGAGGCACCCGGCGGTCAGGGCGGCGCCGGAAAAGATCTTATCCCCGGCGCGGCCTGCGCCCTGGGAACTAGTCAGGGGGGTGGCGGTCATTCCAGACCCTTCGGTTGTGGGCGGTGCCTAAATCGAGCTTACAAGCCAAAGTTCCCCGCCCCGCCTTTCGGCGTGGCGGGGAACATGGTTCAGGGACAGGTACTAGGACTTGACCTTGATGGATTCGATGGCCTTGACGGCCTTCTCGGCCAGGGCCGAGGACAGCGGCGCGGACTTGGCAGAATCGGCGGCGGCCTGCTGGCCTTCCTTGGAAACTACATAGTTCTCGAAGGCCTTGACCAGGTCAACGGTCTCCTGCTTGTCATAGGTGGCGCAGACAACGTGGAAGGAGACCAGGACGATCGGGTATGCGCCTTCAATTGTGGTCTTGCGGTCCAGCTTGATGGACAGGTCGTTGGCGGTGCGGCCTTCAACGGGCTTGCCTGCATCAACAGCCTTTGCGGCTGCGTCAGCGGAGATCTTGGTGAAGGACTCGCCAACCTTGATCTGAGCAACGCCGAGCTTGCCGCTGACTGCGGAATCATCTGCGTAAGTCACTGCGCCGGGGGTATCGGTGACGGTCTTGACAACACCGGAGGTTCCCTTGGCGTTCTCGCCCTGCAGGCTTGCAGGCCAAACGCCGGAAGCCTTGTCGGTCCAAACATCCGCAGCAGCAGCCGCAAGGTACTCGGTGAAGTTGGTGGTGGTACCGGAATCGTCAGAGCGGTTCACGGGAGTGACCTTCAGGTCCGGGAGGGAGACTCCCGGGTTCAGGGCGGCGATCGCCGGATCGTTCCAGTTGGCGACCTGGCCACGGAAGATCTTGGCAACGGTAGCTGCGTCAAGCTTCAGCTCGGTGATGCCCGGGAGGTTGAAGGCAACCGCGATCGGGGAAATGTAGACCGGGATGTTGATGGCGCCGTCAGGGCCACAGACGGTCTTGGAGGATGCGAACTCTTCGTCCTTCAGGTAGGCATCCGAGCCGCCGAACTGGGCTGACCCGTCCACGAGCGCCTTGCGGCCAGCGCCGGAGCCATCCGGGGAGTACTGCACGGTGGCGCCGGGGTTGGCGGCGGCGAAGCTGGTCTTCCAGGCGTCCATCGCTGCGCCCTGCGCGGAAGAGCCGATGCCCGTCAGCGTGCCGGTGACCTTGGGGCCGGCGGAAGTCTGGTTGCCTGCAGGCGTGTTGCCCGTGGCGTTATCTGAACCGCAGGCGGTGAGCGCGAGTGCGCCGACTGCGATTACAGCGATAGCCGCGTGGCGGCCGAAACGGAGTGCCTTCACTAGATGTACCCCTTCCAGGGATATTCAGCGGCGGCAGGACCGGAGACGCCCTGCAGCGCGATGCGTACGTTTTGTACCTTCAACGAAGGTATGGGCCGCAGGTAACGGGATGGGCGGCCGCAGATGAACAGGAGATTAACGACGGCAGCATATTGGCTTACAACTGCAGCGTCACCATTGCGCAGGTCACACTTTCGGGCGTAGGTGCCGGGCCGGCAAATAGACTGGAGGGCATGGCCGCAGCAGCAGGATTCTCAGCAAGCAGGCGTTTCCTGCGCGGACGCATCCGGACCGGCCTGGTCCGGAGCCGGAATTCCCTGGTTCCCGCCGTCCAGATGACCGCGTGCGCGGTGGGGGCGTATGCCTTCGCCGAGTACGTCCTGGGGCACTCCGGACCCCTCTTTGCGGCCACATCGTCACTGATCGCGTTGGGCTTCTCGCGTGACCCGCGGCTGCGCCGGGTGATGGAGGTGGGCCTCGGCTGCACCATCGGGATCGCCGTCGGTGATCTGCTGCAGCACTGGCTGGGCAGCGGAATCTGGCAGGCCGCCGTCGTACTTCTGTTCTCCATCCTGCTGGCCCGTTTCCTGGACAGCGGCAACATCTTCACCACGCAGCTGGGCCTGCAATCCTTGCTTGTGGTGCTGTTGCCGGCGCCGGACGGCGGGCCTTTCACGCGCAGCCTGGACGCCGTGGTGGGTGGCCTTTTCGCCCTCCTGGTGACCATCCTGATTCCGAAGGATCCGCGCCGGGAGCCCCGCAAGGATGTCCGGAAGCTGCTCCACGAACTGGCCGAAGTGCTTCGGGAATGCGCCACCGCCCTGACCGAAAGCGACTCCACGCAGGCCTGGCACGCGCTGATCCGCGGCCGGAACTGCCAGCCGCTCGTGGACGCGATGCGCCATTCCCTGCGCGCTTCCGGTGAAGTGGCCACCCTCGCACCGGCCCACCGCCGGCACCGCGACGAGCTGGACCGGCTTGAGAATTCCCTTGACTTCATCGACCTTGCGCTCAGGAACAGCCGCGTCTTCGCACGCCGGCTGACCAGCGCCATCAACCACGCCGCGCTTTCAGACAACGCCACCGCGAACATCGCCGACGTGCTCCAGGAAACCGCGGCCGCGATTGATGAACTGTCGCTCGGCCTGGCGGAAACGCAGGACGGCGTGCGCCGCGCCCATCTTCGGACGGCCCGGCAGGACTTCAGCGAGATCGCGATGAGGCTGCACCCCAAATTGCTGGAGGTCGAGCGGCTTGAGGGTGAGACTGTGGTGATGCTGTTCCGGCCACTCATGGTGGACCTCCTGGAGGCCACCGGCATGGATGCGCGCGAGGCCCGGGACGTGCTGCCGGGGTTGTAGCGCTGTCGCCCAGATGGCACTTCGCGCCAGTCCCGAGGCCTGCCATCGGCATGTGCTTTCATCTCGCGGGTCTTGAGCGTTCCTGTGCGTTCCCCGGCATCACCAGTGGTGCCTGCCCTCCAAATAGGTCAACCCCCCGCGCTGCATGCTGCCCTCTCTCGGGCCAATACTGTCGGTGCCCGCCAGTAGGGTGGAACCCATGGCAACAAAGACTTCCCGGGCGTCCAAAGCGCCGGCTTATAAGTGCGCCGAATGCGGCTGGACCACGGTCAAGTGGGTGGGGCGCTGCGGCGAGTGCCAGGCGTGGGGCACGGTTGAGGAAACCGGCGCCGCCGTAGCGCGTACGACGGCGGCAACCACAGTTCTGGAGCCGGCTCGCCGGATTGCCGAGGTGGATGCCACTACGGCGGCTTTCCTGCCCACCGGCGTGGACGAGCTGGACCGCGTGCTGGGCGGCGGCCTGGTCCCGGGTGCGGTCATCCTGCTGGCCGGTGAACCTGGTGTGGGCAAGTCAACCCTCCTGCTGGATGTCGCGGCCAAGTTCGCCCGCACGGCGCAGGATGTCCTGTATGTCACGGGCGAGGAATCCGCGGCGCAGGTGAAGCTGCGAGCCGAACGGATCGACGCCGTCGCGGATTCCCTGTATCTGTCCGCCGAAACGGACCTGGGGCAGGCACTGGGGCAGGTGGAGAAGATCGAGCCGCGGCTGTTGATTGTGGACTCGGTCCAGACGCTCAGCAGCGCAGACGTCGACGGCAGCGCCGGCGGCGTCTCGCAGATACGTGAGGTTGCGGCGTCCATCATCGCGGCGGCCAAGCGCCGGAACATGACCACGTTGCTGGTGGGGCACGTGACGAAGGACGGGTCAATCGCGGGGCCGCGGCTGCTCGAACACCTGGTGGATGTGGTCTGCCAGTTCGAAGGCGAACGTCACTCCCGGCTCCGGATGCTGCGCGCGGTGAAGAACCGGTACGGGCCCACGGACGACGTCGGCTGTTTTGACCTGAATGAGAACGGCATCGAAGGGCTGACGGACCCTAGTGGGCTGTTCGTCAGCCGCACCAAGGACCCTGTTTCAGGCACCTGCATCACGGTGACCATGGAAGGGCGGCGGCCGCTGCTGGCCGAGGTGCAGTCGCTGCTTGCGGAGAGCGCCAACTCGCAGCCCCGGCGGGCCACCAGCGGCCTGGACAGTTCACGGGTGTCCATGCTCCTGGCGGTGCTGCAGCAGCGTGCCGGCTGCCTGCTGCACAAGGACGATTCCTACGTGGCCACCGTGGGGGGTGTGAAGCTCAGTGAACCTGCCACTGACCTCGCCGTTGCCCTTGCCGTCGCGTCCGCGAAGGCCCGCAAGCCCCTGCCCATCCGGCTGATCGCTTTCGGCGAAGTAGGCCTGGCCGGCGAGGTCCGGCCCGTGCCCGGCATAAACCAGCGCATCCAGGAAGCACACCGTCTGGGCTTCACCCACGCAGTGGTCCCGGCCAGCCACAACGGACCCGGACCCGTGCCACCAGGCTTCTCCGTCCGGGAAGTGGAGCACCTTACGGAGGCGTTGAGCCTGCTGATCGGGTAGGGCAGCCAGGCTTTCACAACGACCTTCAGGCAGCCGGAGGTCATCACGGCTGTGTCTGGGGGACAGACTGATGCATCAAACGCAAGGAAATGGCTCGACGCCGGGCCAGGAACCGCCAAACGACGGTCTTCTCGCAGGGAGGATCGACGCGCTATTCGGGAGCCTTGACGCCCGCGGGCGCGTGGTGTTGAGCCACCTGCCGCTGACGGTGACGGTGGTCCTCATCGTGGCGGCCGCTGCGTTGTTCAGCCCTGAAACCCTCGTGGATGAGCGTTTCAGGCTGGCGCTGCTGGGCCATTCGGTCATCTTCGTTGCGTGTGCGGCTATCCCATGGGGCAGGCTGCCGGCCAGCGTGTTGAGTGTGATTCCGGTCCTGGATTGCCTTGCCATTGGCTTTACGAGGGAAGCCGGCGGGCCAAGCTTCAATGTCTTGAGCCTGATGCTCGTCTTCCCCGTGATCTGGCTGTCCGTGGGCCGCCAGCGCAGCAGGGTGCTCCTCGCTGTCCTGGGGGTCGTGCTCAGTACCGTCATCCCGGCCGCGGCCCTCGGCTCCCCGCCCACCCAGGGGTCGATGATCCGGACCGTCTTCCTGCCGTTGGTGATGGCCGCAATCGCCGTCTCCGCGCATATCGTCTCAGGAACACTCCACCGGCAGCGCAAAGCGCTGCTGCGGAAAGACCAGGCCCTGGCGGAAACGCTTGCTGAGAGTGTGGACCGCCAGCGGCTCCTGGACGCCGTGCTGGTGGCGGTGGGAGTGGGCGTCTGGGTGGTGGACAAGGACGGAAACAATGTCCTGATCAACCGGGCCATGCGCGATGATCCGACGTTGGCCCGACTGACCGAAGCGGAGAGCACTACCACCCTGCTGCTCAGCGACCGGGCGACGCCGGTGCCTTCCGGCGGGCTCCCCGCTGCCCGAGTTGCCCGGGGCGATATGTTCACGGACGAGCTGATCTGGGCAGGCGATGAAAAGGACCAGCGCGCCTTTCCGTCAGCGCGCACGCCATTTGCTCCAGGGACGGAGCGCGCAGCGGCGGTGTCATAACGTTGGTGGACGTGACAGCCCTGATCACAGCGCTCGCCGCGAAGGACGACTTCGTTGGCACCGTCTCCCACGAGCTGCGAACGCCCCTGACGTCCATTCTCGGCTACCTCGAACTCGTTCTGGAGGAACCCGGGCATGAAGGGATCGAAGCCGAACTGCAGGTGGTACACCGGAACGCGACGCAGCTGTTGGGCCTGGTGAACGATCTGATTGCGGTGGCCTCTGAACATGTGGACCTTTCGCTGCAGGAGGCCGACCTCGCCCGGCTCCTCGCCGACGTCGTCGATTTCACGCTCCCCCAGGCCGCCAACAGGGGCCTTGAACTGGTCCTGGAGGTGGAGCCGTCGCTCACCGCCCGGATGGACATCCCGCGGATCCGCCAGGTGGTCAGCAACCTGCTCTCCAACGCGATCAAATACTCTCCCGACGGCGGCCGCATCACCGCCCGGGCGCACCGCACCGGCACGGACCTCGTCTGCTCGATCACCGATCCCGGCGTCGGCATGAGCCCGGAAGACCAGGAGCAGGCGTTCACCAAATTCTTCCGCTCCGCGCGGTCCCGCGAAACGGCCATCCCCGGGGCGGGCCTGGGGCTCCCCATCAGCAAGACCATCGTCGAGGGCCACGGCGGTTCCATGAGCCTGACCAGCGCTCCGGGCGCAGGCACCACGGCGACATTCGTCCTGCCGGCGTCCTGAACGACAGTTCTCAGGGCTGGAGCACTGCGCCTGCCGGTTGGAAGTTGAGGAGTACTTTTCCTGATGTGGCGGAGTTCCTGGCTGTTTCGAAGGCTTCCAGGCCTTGGCTGAGGGGGTATTCGTGGGTGATGACGGGGCCGATGTTCAGGGTGCCGTCGGCGAGGGCTGTGATGACGTCGTCGATTTCGTTGTTGAAGCGGAAGGATCCGCGCAGGTCCAGTTCCCGGGTGATGGCCAGGGAGATCAGGACCGGCTGGGGTCCGGTGGGCAGCAGCCCGACCATGACCACGGTACCGCCGCGCCCCGCGCCCTGAATGGCTGAGGCCAGGCCGTGGTGGCTGCCCGAGGACTCGATGACCACGTCGGCCTGCACCGCGGCGATCGCGTCCTTATCCCCGGCCTGCAGGGTGTGATCCGCGCCGACGGCGGCGGCGATCTCCAGCGGTTTGGCATGGACGTCGACGGCGGTGATCCGAGCCGCGCCGGCACGTTTGAGGACCGCGACGGCCAGGGCGCCGATCGGGCCGCAGCCGATCACCAGCACACTCTTGCCGGCCACGTCCCCGGCACGTCCGACGGCGTGCCAGGCCACCGACGCGGGTTCGATCAGCGCCGCGGTCCGCAGATCAAGACCGGCCGGGAGCGCCCGCAACATCCGGGACGGCAGGTTCACGTACCGGGCGAACGCCCCGTCGGTGTGCGGGAACCGTGCCGCGCTGCCCAGATACGTACAGCCCGGGGACAGGTTGGGCCGGTCCGCCGGCCACCGCACCTCCCCCGCACCCGGACCCGGGGTGGCCGGATGGACCGCAACCGGGGTGCCCGCGGCCGGGCCGGTCCCGTCCGCCGCGGCCCGGACCACGGTCCCGGAAATCTCATGCCCCAGCACCAGCGGCGCCCTCAGGACGGACTCCCCCGCCGCCCCGTGCAGCCAGTAATGCAGATCCGACCCGCAGATCCCGCCATAGGCAACCTCCACCACGGCCTCGTCCGCGGCCGGTGCACCCAGCGGGACCTCCTCGATCCGCAGATCCCCCGCCGCATGCGCCACCACCGCCAAACCCGACACCGGCACCCCGGAACCAGGCAGGGCTGTTGCTTCGGTCCCCTGAGCCACTGCTGAAGCGCCCATCAGACCACCACCGTCATTCCGCCGTCGATAAAGATCGTCTGCCCGTTCACAAAATCCGACCCGTCCGAAGCCAGCCACACCGCCGGGCCGGCCAGGTCCTGGACCGTGCCCCACCGGTGCGCCGGGGTCCGGCCCAGAATCCAGGCATTGAACTGCTCATCATCCACCAGGTTCTGCGTCATCTCCGTGTGGATGTAGCCCGGGGCGATCCCGTTGATCTGCAGCCCGGAGCCCGCCCACTCCGCCGTCATCGCCCGGGTCAGGTTCCGCAGCCCGCCCTTGGCCGCCACATACGGGGCGATCGTGGGCCGGGCCAGGTCCGTCTGCACCGAACAGATATTGATGATCTTGCCCCTGCCCCGCGGGATCATGTGCCGTGCCGCCTCACGCCCCACCAGGAACGCGCCCGTCAGATCCGTCCTGATCACCCGCTCCCAATCCGCCACATCGAGCTCCAGCATCGGCACCCGGTGCTGGATCCCGGCATTGTTCACCAGGATCTGCAACGGACCCACCTGCTCCTCCACCCACGAAACACCCCGGGCAGCCTCGGCATCACTCGTGACATCAAACGCGACACCATGCACCCGCCCCGGCGCGAAGTCCGCGGCCATCGCCGCCTCCGCCGCCTTCAACCGCTCCGCATTAATCCCGTTCAGCACCACCGTCGCCCCGGCATCAGCCAACGCCCGCGCCAACGCGTTGCCAATCCCCCGGCTCGAACCCGTCACCAGGGCAACCCGCCCCGTCAAATCAAAAAGTGTATTCATAGTTGAGCAGCTCCTTCGCCGCGGTTTGTGCTGTTTGGCGCCGATCGCTGGGGCGCGGTGGTTGTTCCTGGCCGTCCACGTTGGGACGGCCGTTCTTTTCGCGCGAACGGACACTTGGGCCCTGCGGTGAGGGCCCCAACTGTCCGTTCGCGCTTCTCAGAGGGCCCCAACTGTCCGTTCGCGCTGCTCCCTAGAAGGGGCCGTTCTGCACGAGGTTGGCCGGAAGGCGGCCAGCTGCCAGCGCTTCCAGCTGCTGCGACAGGAGCTTGACCATCCGTGGTTCGAAGGCGGACGCGTTACCCCCAATATGGGGCGTGATCAGGGCGTTCGGCGAACGCCACAGCGGGTGGTCAGCCGGGAGCGGTTCCGGATCCACCACGTCGATGGCGCACTGCAGCCGGCCGGACGCTACTTCCTTGGTCAGCGCGGCCGTGTCCACCACGGCTCCCCTGCCCACGTTGACCACCAGCGCGCCGTCGGGCAATGCTGAGAGGACCTTCTCCCCGATCAGGTGGTGCGTCTGGTCACTCAGGGGCAGGACTGAAATAAGGATGTCGTGGCTGGCGGCGAGTTCTGCCAGTTCGGAGGACGCGTGCACGTGCCCGTGGTCGTCGTCGCGCGCGGCGCTCCCCACGCGCGTGACAGTCACCTCGAACGGTTCCAGGCGCTTTGCTATCTCCTGCCCGATGCCGCCGACGCCGGCCAAAAGCACCCGGCGGTCTGCGAGGGACTGGCGGCGCTCGGGCCGCCAGGCAGCCTGCAGCTGATCCCTCACCGCCTGGTCAATCCCCCTCAGCTTGGCAAGGATGAGTCCCACCGCCAGTTCCGCTGTGGCCGCAGCGTGCACACCGGCGGCACTGGACACACCGGCCGCCGGACCGGCTGCTTCCCGGACACCGTCAAAACCCGTGGACTGGGTCTGGACGAACTTGAGCCCTGGCACGTTGGCCAGCGCCGGCAGCACCGCCCCGGCGTCGATGTAGGGCAGGATCACGGCATCGATCTCAGCCAGGGTTCCGCCCTGGGGATCGGACCGGAGGTCCCAGACGACGCCCCGGAGCCCGCCCGGAAGCGGCTCCAGATCGGCGAGCAGCTGCTGGTCGGGGAAACTGACCGTACGGATGTTGTGCATCAGGGGACCTATCGGTTTCTGCTGTTGGCGGTGCGGGGGCTGTTGCCCGTCACGGGCTGTGATCAGGGGCAGTCAGATCAGCGGCGGTCGAAGGTAAGTCCGCCGGGGACCTGGAAGGTGGGCATGAGTTCCAGCATGCCGACGTTCACGTGCTGGGGTGTTTCGACGGCATAATCCAGCGCATTGACGATGTCGTCAGTCGTGAGGGACTCATAACCCTCGTAGTAGGTCTTCCATGCTTCCTCCATGGCTTCGGGTGTGCCGCCCATGTTCCGGCCGAAGATTTCGGTCTCCACCCGGCCTGGGCAGATCTCCGTGACTCTGATGCGTTTGCCCACGGTATCGTTGCGCAGCTGCCGGGAGACCTGGTGCACTGCTGCCTTGGTGGCGTGATAAACGGTGTGGCCATAGAAGTTGTAGACGCCGGCGATGGAGCTGATGTTGACGATGTGGCCCTTGTCCCGCTCCACCATGCCGGGAAGCACCAGGCGGGTCAGCTGAAGAAGGGAGCGCAGGTTGACGTCCACCAGCTCGTCGATGTCGTTTTCGGTGGAGTCCAGGATGTTTCCGGGGCGGGAGACGCCGGCGCAGTTGACGAGCACGTCCACGTTCAGGCCCTCCACCGCTGCGGTCAGCGCCGCAGTGTCCGTGAGGTCAACGGTGTGCGGGATGGCTCCGGTGCGGTCCGCCAGTTCCTGCAGGCGTTCTTCATTGCGGGCGAAGGCATGTACTTGGAGTCCGCGCTTGGCCAGGCGTTCAGCGATGGCGGCGCCCATGCCGGTGGAGGCGCCGGTCACGAGGGCAGTTGAATAGTCTGAAAATGACATGGAAGTCTCCAATGAGTGGGGTTGGCAAAAGAATGGATGGCTTGGACGCGGGGGCCAAAGCCTCAGTCTCGGCGAGTGGTTCAGGCGTCCCGGAGCGGCTGGTGCGCCCGGTCTTTGACCGTGCTGACGGCGGCAAGGGTGCCAAGGGCGGTGATCACGGCGTAGAACGCCGGCATGTAGATGTTTCCGGTGGAGGAGATCAGCCAGGTCATCAGCAACGGCGCCGTGCCGCCGAAGAGAGCCGAGGAGACGTTATACCCGAGGCCGTAGGCCGAGTACCGCACCCGGGTGGGGAACAGTTCGACGATCAGGATGTGGATGACGGCGGTGTGGCCGGCGAAGACCACTGCCATGATGCAGGCACCCAGGATGGCCAGTGCCATCTCGCCGGTGGCGATGAGGGCGTAGGCCGGAATTCCGACGATGGCCATCGCGATTGCGGAGCCGGCGATGACTTTTTTGCGGCCGACCCGGTCGGAGAGGGCTCCCATGAACGGGATGGCGATGCAGATGACAACCAGGCTGCAGGCGGTGACGAGGAGTGCTTCGCCGATGGTGAAGTTGAGCTGCTTGCCCTTGAGGAACGTGGGCATGTAGGAGAAGAGGACGTAGTAGCCGGAGCCGTTCATCAGCGGGATGAAGAGGGCCAGCAGCATGGCACGGCGGTGTTCGGCGGAGGCGAAGGCTTCCTTCAGCGGGTTCTTGGACAGACCGCCTTCTTCCTTGAGCTTCTCAAAGTTGGGGGTATCGCTGATCGCCTTGCGGATGTACCAGCCGATGATGCCCATGGGGACGGCGACCAGGAACGGGATGCGCCAGGCGAAGGAACCAAACCCGCCGCCGTCGATCGCTGCCTGGGTGAGCCACGGGGACATGGAGTAGGCAACCATCGTGCCGGTGAGCAGGGCCGCGAAAGAGGCGATCTGGGCGTAGGAGGTAATGATGCCGCGCTTGCCTTCCGGCGCGTGCTCGGCGAGGAACGTCATGGCGCCGGCGGACTCGCCGCCGACGGAGAAGCCCTGCAGCATCCGGAGCAGCACAAGGAGCGCCGGGGCGGCGACGCCGATTGCCGAGTAGGCAGGCAGCAGGCCGATGCCGGCGGTTGCCACACTGATGAGCAGGATAACGAAGACCAGCAGTTTCTGCCTGCCGATGCGGTCACCCAGGTAACCGCAGACCACGGCACCCAAAGGGCGCACGAAGAAGGACACGGCATAGCCTGCGAAGACAAACAGCAGTGCGTTGTCCGGGTTGCCGGGGGCGAGGAACACCAAGGCAAGGGTTCCGGCCATAAAGGCGAAGATGCCGTTGTCGTAGAGTTCCACGAAGATGCCCACACAACCGGCGGTAACCACCTTCCGGGTTTGCCTGGCATCCAGGCGGTCGTTCTGCGGACCGGCCGCTCGCGTTGACGTTGACATCTTGATCCTTACTTTGTTTCTGGTGACTGAGGCGGGACGTAACGGTGGTCTCAGGTTCCGGACGCCGGCATGAGTTCCCGCCAGCTTGCCGGGGCTCCCACACCCAGTAAGCCAAAGACTGTATTTACTGACGTGCGCAGCGCCTCGAGTTCACGCATTGCGGCTCGGTGCCGCGCAGTGGCTTCGGCCACGGTGGTCTTGCGGAACCGGATGGTATGCCCGGGCCTGGCCTGGGCAAGGACATCCAGCGAGCGGCTGGTGACGACGCCGAGTACCGGGTATCCGGCCGTCACGCCCCGTCCCCGGTGAAGCACCAGGAGCTCGTCCCGGGACGGGACCTCGATGGCCCCGACTGGAACGCCCCTGGAAAGGACTTCCGCTGCTGACTGCCGTTCCGGAAGCGCCCCGCCGAGGCGGAGGCCGATGTGGTTGCTCCGACCGCTCACGGTGTAGCTGGTGTTGAACAGGAGATCGGCGGTGTCGCCGAATTCGGCGATGTCCGGTCCGTCGGTGACGTCAATGACCGGGCTGGCGCTGGTTCCCGGGCGGGTCAACCCCAGCCGGAACAGCGGAAGATCAAAGTACGGCTGCCTGATCGGCGGCACGGTTTTGCGGGCCCCCAGGACAGTGCCCTCCGCAAGTTTCAGGCCGAACCCGACGACGGTGTCCGGCGCGCAGCTGCCCAGCAGCGTCGGGGCGTCCAGGGCGCCGTGGACGGCGACGTAGACGCGCAGCCCGGTGTTCATGCCGTGCAATGCCACGGTTTCCCCGGCCAGGACCGACACCGGCTCCCACTGCGGACATTCACGCCCGCCCACGGTCAGTGTCAGTGGCGCACCCGTGACGGCGATGAGCAGGTCTGAGTCTGCCCGCATCCGGAAGTCCAGTGCTGTGACTTCGAGGAGCGGATCGTTGTCCGGGTTGCCGGCCAGGATGTTGGCAGCCCGTGCAGAAAACTGGTCCAAGGCCCCGTTCACAGGGAGGCCGTAGCGCGGCCCCTTGAACCGGCCGAGGTCTGTGACGACGGAGTGGCCGGCTTGCTGGATGGTCAGGGTCCCGCTCATGCGGATGCCTCCAGTTCAAGGCCGGCAAAGTGCTGAAATTCGGCGGCCGGTATTTCGTGGAACCGGAGCAGGTCGCCGGGCATGTACGGGACCAGGGGCTGCTTGTCCGGGTTCAGAACGGTCAGCGGCGTTTGGCCGATCACGCACCACCCGCCGGGAGCGGAGGCCGGTGCGATCACTGCCTGCCGGCCGGCGACGGAGACGGCGCCTGCGGGCACGGAAAGCCGGGGGTCCTTGAGCCGGGGTACGGGCAGGGGGAAGTCCGGGCCGTCCATCATGGGCGATCCGGCCGGGGCCCCCAGGCAACGGATGACGTAGGACTTGGCCGTGTGGAGGGCGATGATCGCGGCAACGGAGAGTCCCTCGTGGTCCGCGACCTTCTGGAGGTCGGGTCCGTACTCGCCGCCGTAGACTACGGGGACATCGAACTGCCGGGGCGTGCGGGCCGGGGTGCCGACGTAATCCAGCTGGCGCATGCCCAGGAGGACGAAGGCCCTGATCTGGCGGGCTGATGTGACGTAGGGGTCGAACTCCACCAGCACCGAATCGTAGGTGGGAACCGCGCCGTGTACACCGTCGACGTCGGCCGTCTCAAGCCATGTCGCCAGGGCGTGGACCGCGGCCCAGTTCCGCTCCCGGTCAGGGGAGGTGGCGACGACGCGGAGGGCGGCGTCGCCTGATTCGTGTACCTCGATAGGGGTTGCAGCGGTCATCTCAGGCGGCTTCCGTTTTGGCCGCGAGCACCTGGGGCAGCGGGGCAATGGTCACGCCGGCCGCGGTGAGCTCCTTGCGGATGATGCGGGCCAGGTCCACGGCGCCCGGGTTGTCCCCGTGCAGCAGGACGGTGTCCGCGATGACGGAAAGCTTTACGCCGGACGCCGATTCGATTATTCCTTCGCACACCATGCGGATGGTTCGGTCGACGATGGTTGCCGGGTCATGGATGACGGCGCCGGGCTGGCTGCGCGGCACCAGTGTTCCGTCGTCCTCGTACGCCCGGTCGGCGATGCCCACGATGGCCACGGGCAACCCGCGGTCGGTGGCGGCCTGGGCAAGCTCGCCGTCCTGGGCCAGGACGATCAGGTCTGCGCGGAAGCGGCTGGCGGCATCGGCGACCGCGGTGGCGTAATCCTGGCGGGTGGCGACGAGGTTGCCCAGCCGGCCGTGGGGGGCGATGTGGGCGACGCTGGTGCCGTGGTAGGCGGCGAAGGCGGACAGGGCTCCGAGCTGGTAGAGGACGTCGTTGCGGACTTCAGCCGCGGTGAGATCCATGGCGCGCCGTCCGAAGCCCCGCAGGTCCGGGAAGCTGGGGTGTGCACCGATGCTGACGCCGCGCCGGACGCATTCGGCAACGGTGCGGTCCATGATGTCCGGGTCGCCGGCGTGGAATCCGCAGGCGATGTTCGCGCTGGAGACGATTTCCAGAAGTGCGCTGTCGTCACCCAGGGAGTAGGCACCGAAGCCTTCACCGAGATCTGCCACAAGATCAACCGTGCGACCCATAGTGTGTGCCTTCCTTCGTGGTGTTCTGAGCTGTTGTGCCCGTGGGGGGCCGGAAAAACTTGAGGGGGAAGCGGCCGCCGCGTGGTGAGTCATCGCCATTGCTTATGGCTGTAAACCGCGGTTCCGGCCCTACCCAAAAGTCTGGCACCGTGCGCTGCCCCACACAAAGACGTAATCCATGTCACGGGATAGGCCACCGTTATGACCCCGGGGCCTATCCCGGGCGCCTAGCGCAGGGCTTTGCGCAGGCCCATAGCACGCTCTACGACTACGACGACGGCGAGGGAGATCAGGATGAGGATGACGGACAGTGCCGCCACGGCTGCGTCGGCAGAGTTCTCCACGTACCGCAGGACCTGCACGGGCAGCGTCGGCAGCCCTGATTCGGCCACAAACAGCGAGATGACTGCTTCGTCGAAGGAGACGATGAACGCTATGACGCCGCCGGCGATGACCCCTGGCTGGATGATCGGAAGGGTGATTCGCCGGAAGACGGTCCACGACCCTGCCCCGAGGATCCTTGCCGCCGCCTCGCAGGACGTGTCGGTGGTGGCCAGGCTCATCAGCGTTGTCCTGATCACGAACGGGATGGTGATGGCCACGTGGCCGATGATGATGCCGGTGTAGGTGTTGTTCAGGTTCAGCGGACCAAACAGCAGGACCATGCCCAGCGCCAGGACGATGCTGGGGATCAGCAGTGGCGAGAGGAAGAATGACTGCACCGCTGCCTTGGCTTTGAACTCAAACCTGTCCAGGGCCAATGCCACCGGAACTCCGAGCGCCAAAACGATGACCGTGACGATCACGGCGACAATGAGGCTGACCCGCATGCCGTTCATGAAGGTGCTTTCCTCCGGCAGCATCTCGTACCACTTGAACGTCAGGCCCTCCGGCGGAAAGGACAGGTACTGGTTGGAGGCAAACGAGACAACAAAGACGATCAGCAGCGGCGCCAGGAGGAACAAGTAGAGCAGGAATACCAGGATCCCGAACGCGGGCTTGGCCGGGTTGAACCGCGGCTTGAACAGGCGGGCCTCGGACATGGCTAGCCTCCGATCTTTTTGGTGAGGCGCTGGTAAACGGCGATGATCAGGCCGAACAGGACCAGCAGGATGACGGAGAGTGCTGCCGCAAACGGCCAGTTGAGCAGCCCGGTGGTCTGATCGTAGATTTCCGTGGCGAGCACCTGGACGCTGCCGCCGCCGAGGAGGCGCGGGGTGATGAACGTGCTGATCGACAACACAAAGACCAGCAGGAATGCCGTGAGGATGCCGGGCAGGCTCAACGGCAGAGTCACCCGGGTGAAAATCTGCAGCTTGCTGGCGCCCAACGATCCGGCGGCTTCTTCCAGCTGCGGGCTGAGGCGCCCGAAGCCCGAGATCATCGCGAGGATGGCATAGGGCATAAAGATCTCAACAAGACCGATGGTTACGCCGGTCATGTTGTTGGTCAGCTTGAGCGGCGTATCGATCAGGCCCATTCCGTCCAGCGTGGAGTTTACCAGGCCGTTCGTGCCCAGGATGACCATCCACCCGTAGGTCCGCACAACCGCCGAGGTCAGCAGGGGTGCGATGGCGACGGCGATGAGCAGCCCGCGGTATTTGCTGGTGCTCCGAGCGAGGAAGAGGGCCACCGGGTAGGACACCAGGACGCAGAGCAGTCCCACGGTGACACCCATCTGGAAGGTGTCCAGCGTGACCCGCCAGTAGTACGGATCGGTCAGCGGCTGGATATACGTGTCCAGCGTCAAGGTTTCCTCGATGACACCGTCCGGCGCACCCTTGTTGAAGGACATCCGGACCATGTAGGCCAGCGGGAAAACAAAGCTGACCACGAGTCCGAGAACGCCCGGTATCAGGAGGGCAAGGTAGGTCCGCCGGTTGCGGCGTCCTGTGGACTTTTCCAGCTCGCCTTCAGCCGCGCCGGCCCGGCGGGCGGCCGGGGCCTCGGTCTGGGTGACGGTCACGCTGCCGGCTCTTTCACTGGGGTGGGCAGCAGGTAGGCATCCTGCTCGTTCCACGAAAGATAGGCTGCATCGCCAGTACGGGGCAGGTCGCCGCTGGACGTGGGCATCTGGGACTGCAGGACGCGGTCGCCGGCCTTGACAGCTACGGAGAGGGCATCGCCGGTGTAGTTGACCCGTTCGATGACGCCCGCAATGGTTTCGGTCCCGGCCGGCTGGAGGGACACCCTGAGCCGGTGGGGGCGGATGACGAGTTCATGCGTGGATCCGGTCAGGCCGGGCGCGCCCACCGCACCGAACTGGCCGAGCCCGTCGATGGAGACCCTGTAGTGGGTTTCGCCCTTGGCCGCGGAACCCGTCTCGGAAAGGACCCGGGCGTTGAGGAAGTTCGCCTGGCCGATGAAGTTCGCCACGAACCGCGTCCGTGGCCGTTCGTAGACGTCGGTGGGCGACCCAAACTGTTCGATCAGGCCGCCGTTCATCACGGCGATGCGGTCGGCCATGTCCAGCGCCTCGTCCTGGTCGTGGGTCACGAACAGCGTAGTGGCCCGGGTCCGCTGCTGGATGGAGCGGATCTCGGTCCGCATGGTCTCGCGGAGCTTGGCGTCAAGGTTGGACAGGGGCTCGTCGAGGAGCAGGAGCGTGGGCTCCACTACGAGGGCGCGCGCCAGGGCGATGCGCTGCTGCTGCCCGCCGGACAGGTCCTTGACCTGCCGCTTGGACAGGTGGCCGAGCTGGACCATGTCCAGCGCCCCGGCCACCCGGCGTTTCTGCTCGGACTTTGAGGTCTGGCGCATCTGCAGCCCGAAGGCCACGTTCTGTTCCACATTCATGTGCGGAAAGAGGGCGTAGGACTGGAACACCATGCCCATGCCGCGCTTGTTCACAGGGGTGTGGGTGATTTCCTTGCCATCCACCACAATGGAGCCGGCGGTGGGGTCCATCAGGCCGGCCACCATCCGCAGGGTGGTGGTTTTGCCGCAGCCTGACGGGCCGAGGAGCGCCACCAGGTGCCCCTCCTCCACCTCCATGTTCAGGCGGTCGACGGCCGGGTCAAGACCGGCTGCGTATCTCTTGGTCAGATCCACGATCGACAGTTTTGATTCAGTCACGATTTCAGTTCTCCTGAAGCAGATGGGGGGAGGGGCGCCGTGGGGACGGCTACTTGGTGATGATCTGGCGCTTCCAGGTGTCAGTCCACTTGTCCCGGGCGGAGGACAGGAACTCAACATCGAGGGGGACGATGTTCAGGGAGCCGTCAGTGGGAACCACGCGGTCCTTGACGTCCGCCGGCAGGTCGGCGTTGGTCACGGACGGGGCGTAGAAGAGAGCCTTGGCGAAGGCGGTCTGCGCTTCGGCGGAGAGCGCATAGTCAACGAATGTCTGGGCGGCGGCCTTGTTGGGCGCATCCTTGACGACGTTGACGGTGTTGATCTGGTAGACGGTGCCCTCCTTGGGGAACGTCACGCCCATCTTCTTGTTGCTCTGGTCGCTGTAGAACTGGCCGCGGGCGTTCTGTCCCAGCCCCAGGACCGTCTGGCCGGTGATCACGTTCTGGTATTCGTCGGGGTTGGGGGCGAACGTCTGGACGCCCGGCGCCATCTCCTTAAGGCGGGCAACCGCCTTGTCGATGCTCTTGGTGTAGTCCTCGCCCTCCATCTTGGACGTGATCGCAGTCAGGGACAGACCCAGCAGCGACGGCGGAGCATTGACGTTGATCTTGCCTGCGTAGGCCGGGTCCCAGAGCACATCCCAGCTCTCAGGCGCCTTGGGGAAAGTTGCCGTGTCATAGAGCAAACCAACCGCATCCAGCATGACTACCGGACCGAATCCGCCCTTGTTCTTGAACTGCTCGGGTACGTTCGCCAGGTTGGGAACCGCAGCGGGGTCGATCTTGTCGAAGAGACCCTGCGTGTTGCCCGTGGTGGATACGGAGTTGTCCATGATGGCCACGTCAGTGGCCGGATTGTTCTTCTGGCCCTGGAGTGCGCTCAGCATTTCGGCGGAGGAGCGCTTGGAGGAGTAGTTGATCTTGATGTCCGGGTATTTGGCCTTGAAAGGTTCGATAACGGCAGCCGTGTACTGGTCCTGCCAGACACCGGAGTAGGCAATCAGGTTCAGCTCGCCCGACGTGGCGCTGGAGTTTCCGCCGCTGCTGGACCCTGCGCTGCCCCCGCAGCCGGTCAGCACCAGGGCTGCGGCTGTCGCGGCAGCGGCTAATGCGATTTTGCCTTTAGTGATAACTCTCATTTGAGTCTCTTCCTTAGTCAGGTGGGAATCCGTCGGATTCTGGAGGATGCTTCTAAAAGGTATGGAGCGTATATTTCGTGGACGTAAAAGAAAGCGACGCTTTCTGTAAACGGAGTGATTATGCAAAAGCCATATAGGGGCATCATCGCCGCTTATGGATGGAGGGGTATAATCTGTTTGTCACAGAAATTGTGTTCTGAAGATCAACCTAGTGTCCGAGATGTGGATCACACAAAGACCTATTGCGTATCCCTCCATAAAATCCGGATATGACCCGTCGGGGCTTCAGGGCGCCGCAGACGAAAGAAACGCCGGTATGGACACTCGAAAACTCGCCTACTTCGTGAAGATTGTTGACTCAGGGAGCATCACGAAGGCTGCCGCAGCCCTGCACGTGGCCCAGCCTGCCCTGAGCCAGCAGGTCTCCGCACTGGAAACCGAGCTGAAGCAGCGGTTGCTCATCCGCAGTAAGCAGGGCGTGCAGCCCACAGCCGCCGGCCACACGCTCTACCGGCACGCTCAGACCATCCTTCGGCTGGTCGAACAGGCACGCCAGGATGTGGCGAGTTCGGGGGCCGCCCCTGCCGGCCGCGTGTCAATAGCGATCGCACCGTACAGCATGGCTTCGAGCCTGACGCCGCGCATTATCAGTGAAGTAGCGCGGCGCTACCCGGACATCGTGCTCCACCTGACGGAGATCTACGGCGGTGTGCTGAGCGAGGCCATCAAGAACGGCAGGCTGGACATGGCCCTGATCTACGAGCCTGGGCCCATCCGCGGCGTGCAGTTCACCACCATGATCGTGGAGGATCTTCACCTGGTGGTGAACGGCAAGAACACGGCGGCAGCCAAGTCGGGCGAGATCACCCTTGAGGAGGCAGCGGAATTCGGCCTGTTCCTTCCCGAGCAGAACCACACCCTGCGCCAGATTGTCGAGACCGGCATGCGGGACAAGGGACTCAGCCTTCGCTTGGTGGGCGAGGTGGAATCCGTGCCTTCCCTGACCCGGCTCCTGCGGGCGGACATGGGCGCCACCATCTTGCCGAAGTCAGCAGCCGACGCACTTTTCCACGAGGAAGACTTCCGGGTCCTGCGGATTTTTGATCCAGGGCTGCAGTGCAAAATAGCACTCTGCACGCCGGATCACGAACCACTGTCAGAGGCGGCATCGGCCGTCCTGATGGTGTTGAAGGAAATGCTCCAGGAGATGCTGAGCGCTAAATACACAAGGTAGCTTTGGATCCAAAGCTTTTCCTTATCAGGGCATGTGGATTTGGTCTTAGTAAACTCGCTTCCGCGAAACTAATCTTGAAATATGAAATGTCGGATGAACCGGTAATCATTTCTTCAGTGGAATTAGTTGATTGGGAGCACATCGTGAAAAAGATCAGCAGTGCGCACCGGGTCCCTTCGAGCGGGAGCCGCTTGGCGGCGAGAACCGGATCCCACTGCCCCGCGAACGGGTTCTGGCTTCCCGAAGGACAGCCCGGTCAGTCCGTGTTTGTGTTTGAAGGCAGCATCATGCCCAGGGGCGCGTCAGGGGCGACGCTCTGGCTCCTGGACGAAACCGCCACCGGCCCGGCCGCTTATCCCCTGCCCGGACCGCAGCTTGCCGTTTCCAGGGCCCACTCGCTGGTTGGCTGAACTCGTTGGTCGGCAGAAATAAGCAGGATCGACACCATGCGTAACCGGACACCTCTGGCGTCGACGACCGTGAAGGCAGGGTAAGCCTGGCCAGCCGCGGAAAATGTCAGACCCCCGCTGGATGATTTAGACATGGGAAACCCAGCAGTGGCGAAGGCATTCAAGGACATCAATGCCGCCATTGCTGTGCTTACTGCCGTTGTGGCTGAATCAGGCTCCGATGCGTTTTATAGGGCGATCCGCGGCATGGGTTGGCCGAAGATTGCCTGGACGTTCTGGCCGGGGCGGCGGCGTCGGATGCGCGTATGGCTGCCCTGAAAGCCCAGGCCGCCGCGAAATTCGCTAAAACGGCGGAATCTGTAGCGCCTCCCGGCGCCTCACCGGGGGAAGGTTCGGCGCAAGAGGCCGCGGTGACCGCGGAGATCGCATGCGTCCTGGCCATCGGCGACAGGGCTGCGAGGGCGTTGCTGAACCAGTCCCAGCTGCTGACGACCGCTTTGCCGCTGACGCTGTCCGCCCTGCAGGAGGGCACCATTTCGTGGCAGCACGCGCGGGCCATGGTGGATGAAGCCGCAACCCTTGACCCGGCCGGTGCCGCGTCGCTGGAGGCCCACTTTCTGGACCCGGATGCGCCGAACGCGGCCGGTGGCTGTCCCGCAGGGGAAATGCCGGCGTTCCGGTTCCGTCACAGGGCCCGCACCTGGCGGGAACGCCACCATACGGAGAGTATCGAGAAGCGGCACGCAAAGGGTGTCCTGGATCGTCGGGTCGAGTACGCCCCGGATCAGGACGGGATGGCATGGCTCTCGGCCTACCTCCCCGCGGACCAGGCGGCCGGGATCTGGAACCGGACCACCGCCGTCGCCCGTGGTTTGCAGGGCCCGGACGAGCCCCTGACCCTCACACAGCTACGGGCCGACATCTTCGCCGCCGCCCTCCTCGGCGGCGGGAACCCCGCAGAACATGATCCCGGGCAGGTTCCGCCGCCCCGGGCCCTCGTGATGGTGACGGTCCCGGTGTTTTCCCTGCTCGGCGCCACCGAGGAACCGGCGATGCTTGACGGCTACGGCCCGATCCCGGCCTCGATGGCCCGGGACCTCGTGGCGAACGGGGCCGATTCGTTCTACCGGGTCCTGGTTGACCCGCGGGACGGGGCACCCCTGGAGATCGGCCGCGCCAACTACCGTCTGACCAAGGCCATGCGGAACTGGCTCCGGCTGCGCGACGGCAAGTGCCCCTTCCCTGGCTGCAGTAACCATTCCCTGGACAACGAGGCGGACCACATCCTCGCCTGGGACAAGGGCGGAACCACCGGCGTATCGAATTTGGGTCAACCCTGCCCTAAACATCACCGCATGAGACACACGAGCGCCTGGGAACCCACACCAGCCACAAAGAACGAACCACCCGGCTGGATCTCGCCCACTGGCCGGCACTACAAGAGTGAACACCAGGACTGGGAACCACCACACTGGCCAAAAGGACTGAAACCGGAGCTGACATCAAACGGGCGCGCGCCCTACTCCGCCCCGTGTGATGCCCCCGGCTGCCAGCCGGACATTGTGCACCTCGGGATATCCCTCGGTGAGGGCCGATTGGAACGGTTCCTCCACGCCCGCGCCTGAGCGCCTGACTGGCTGCCCGACACACAGACAAGACGGACAGACAGACAGCACCACGCAGAATCCACCCGGCGGTCGACTCTGCGGCGGCACTGTCAGGTCTGCGGCGGCACTGCCAGGCGCGGAGGAGCCGTTGCTAGGCCTCTTCGACCAGCAGGCCCTTGGCCTTGAGTACCTCGGTGAGGTTGCACAGCTCGATGGTGGTGCCGCCGGCCTTGTACAGGCCGATAAGTTCGCGCTCGGCGTCGTCCCGTTCCTGGGAGAGCCGGATGACATCTTCCACTTCGTCCTTGCGCACCACAACCACGCCGTCGGCGTCGCCGCGCAGGATGTCACCGGGGTAGATGATCTCGTCGCCAAAAACCACAGGGTGGTTGATGGGGCCGATGGTTTCCTTGACCGTTCCCTTGATGCTGACGCTGCCGGAGAACACCGGCAGACCCAGTTCGATCAGGTCCTGGGTGTCCCGGACCCCTGAGTCGGTCACCATGGCGGCAAGACCCTTGGCCTTCATGGCGTTGCCCAGGACGTCGCCAAACGTCCCGGCCTCTTCGAACTCGCCCGCGGCAACCAGGACAACGTCGCCCGGCTCCGCATAATGGATGGCAACCTGCAGCATCAGGTTGTCGCGGGGTGCGCAGCGGACCGTTGTGGCGGGTCCACAGAAGGACATGCTGCGGTCAATCGGCTTGATCTTCGAACTGAGCGCACCCTTCCTGCCCTGGGCTTCGTGGATGGTCGCAGAGGAGAACTTGGACAGCCTGAGGACGGCGTCCGCCGTCGGCCTGTCAACGTTTGTCTTGACGTGGATCATGTTGTGTCCTTCGGTTTGGGGATTGATCAGCTGAGGGCCTGGACTGCTTTGTCGATGGCGGCGGCAGCCTCTTCGATGACGGCCAGGCTGGTTGCATACGAGATCCGGAAGTAGGGCCCGAGCCCATAGGCGGAGCCCGGAATGGCAGCGACGGATGCGTGGTCGAGGAGGTAGAGCACAAAGTCCTGGTCATCTCGGATGACGCTGCCGTCCGGCGTCGTCTTCCCAAGTACCCCGCCGCAGTTCACGTACGCGTAGAAGGCCCCCTCCGGCGTCGAGCATGACAGCCCGGAGATCGCGTTCAAGCCTGCGACGGCGGCGTCCCGGCGGCTGCGGTACACCTCGCCGCTGGTGCGGATGAAGGACTGGTCTCCCGTGAGGGCGGCCGCGGCCGCCGCCTGGCTGACCGACGACGGGCACGAGGAAATCTGTGACTGCAGCTTGTTGATGGCCCCGATCAGGCCGGCCGGACCCGCGCCGTAGCCGAGCCTCCAGCCCGTCATCGCGTACGCCTTGGAGACGCCGTTGATTACCAGGACGCGGTCCTTCAGTTCGGGAGCCGCTTCCACGAGGCCTGTCAGCTTGCCTGCACCGAAGTAGATCTGGTCATAAATTTCGTCGGTCAGGACAAAGACGTGGGGAAAGCCGGCCAGGACGTCCGTGAGCGCGCGCAGTTCGGTGCGTGAGTAGACGGCCCCTGTGGGGTTGGAGGGTGTGTTCAGGATCAGCCACTTGGTCCGGTCGGTGATGGCAGCGCGCAGGGCGTCGGGGGTGAGCTTGAACCCCGAGTCCTCGCCGCAGGGGACGATCACGGGCCGGCCGTCGTTGGCCAGGACCATGTCCGGATAGGAGACCCAGTAGGGGGCGGGAATGATGACCTCGTCGCCGTCGTCCAGGGAGGCCATAAACGCGGTGAAGATGACCTGCTTGGCCCCGCCGCCGATGGTTATTTCGTTGGCGGAGTAGTGCAGGCCGGTGTTCAGCTCCAGGGTCTGCAGGATGGCCTTCTGCAGTGCGGGCGTCCCGGTCACGGAGGTGTATTTGGTTTCGCCGTCGGCGATTGCCTGCACGGCGGCGGCCTTGATGTGTTCCGGCGTATCGAAGTCCGGCTCCCCCACGGTGAGGTCAAGAATGCTGCGGCCCTCTGCTTTGAGCTCCCGGACGCGGGCGGCAGCGGCCACGCTTGGAGACGATTTGATGCGTGAAACACGCGATGCAGGCACGAATTCAGACATGTTCTCTTCCAATGGTTCATCAGTGAGGGGACTTGTGTCATTCGAGCCTATGGACTGCAGGCGGCTGTGGATAAGACGTATTCTGCGTGGACAGATAAGGAAGCCTTATGGCCCCGACCCCACACGATTCACTTATTGCCGCACCGGATTTAGGTATTTCCCGGGAGCCGCGGACACGCCTAGCGTTGTGCGTACTGTTCAAGGGAGAGGAACCGATGGCCCGCCATCAACCAGCAACGGCAAGGGACGGCGGGGCACTCCGGAGCCCGGTGCGATCCCCAGCCCGGGGAGGCTACCGCTATCGAGGCGAGCAACGCCGGCAAGCGGCGGATCAGCAACGGGCAGAGCTCAGCCGGCTGCTCACGGACAAGCAGGGCGCCATCCGCTTCCGGTCGAGCCGGATCCGGGCTCTCGGGGCAAGCCTCAACCAATTTGTGGCGCAGGCCATCCGGGACGGTACTCCCGTCGCGGACCTGGCCCGGATCACCCACCTGTCCGCCCTGGCGGTGCGGCGGACCGGCCGCGCCTTCGACGACCTGCAGCCGATAGGACTCGCGGCGGCCGAGCACCTCAGTGCGATCACACGATTGCTGCGGGAACTGACCGCCTTGGAGGACTCGAAGGCAGCAGTCGAAATGGAGCGCCTGCACCTGCTTGCCGAGGCCAGCAGGCAGCAGATTCTGGACGAATTCGAGCTGGCATCCCTGACGGGGCTCAGGCCTGAACAGATCAAGAAAATGACCCGCGGTGTCGCGGCGCAGCCCCGAAGGAATTTCGCGGACCACCGCGCAACCGGCTGACCGGCTAGCTGGCGGTGATCACAAGGGCAACGCTGTGTCCGCCGAAGCCAAAAGCGTTCACCAGGCCGGCGGGGGCCGAGCCGGGCGCCAGCGTGTGGGCATTTTCAGTGACGATGTTCAGGTTCACTTCGGGGTCCAGCGCTTCGACGTTCGCGGTTCCGGGGAGCTGTCCGGTCTGCAGGGCCTGGACCACCACAACCGCCGCGAGCGCACCGGCGCCGCCCAGGAGGTGGCCGGTGTGGCCTTTGGTGGAGGTCACGGGCACGTCGGCACCGAAAATGGCGTTGATGGCCTGGGCTTCAAGCCGGTCCCCTACCGGGGTGGAGGTGGCGTGCGCATGGACGAAGCCGATCTCCGAAGCCTGCATTCCGGCCGACTCCAGGGCCTTCTGCATGACCCGCCGCTGCATGGCCGGGTCCGCGGCCACGATGTCGTTGGCGTCGGAGGTTACCGCCCCGCCGGCCACTGCGCCGAGGATGGCGGCGCCGCGCGCCAGGGCGTGGGCTTCACTCTCAAGCACCACAATGCCGGCGCCTTCCGCGAGGACAAAGCCGTCGCGGCCGCCGTCGAACGGGCGCGACGCGAGATGGGGTTCGCCGTTGCGCGTGGAGAGTGCCCGGATCTGGGAGAAACCGGTGATCACCAGGTCGTTCACGGAGGCGTCCACGCCGCCGGCAATCACGACGTCGGCCGCGCCGGAGCGGATCATTTCGGCGCCTTGGACAATTGCTTCCGCGCCGGACGCGCAGGCGCTGACCGGGGTCCGGGCTCCGCCGCGGGCGCCGAGGTCAATGGAGACCCAGGCCGCGGGGCCGTTGACCATAAGCCGGGTGAGGGTGTGCGGCGAGACCCGGCGCGGGCCGCCGCTGGCGAGCGCACGGTCCTGTTCTAGGGTGGAGCCCAGGCCGCCATAGGCGGAGCCGATCACCACGGCGAACCGTTCGGGGTCGACGTCGGGCGCCCCGGCCTGCTGCCAGGCTTCCCGGGCAGCCACCAGCGCCAGTTGCCCGCACCGGTCCATGCGCTTCAGCTCGCGCGTGGTGAGGTGCTCCGAGAGATCCGCGGTGACCTGTCCGGCGATGCGCACGGGCAGTTGTTCCGCCCAGTCCTCGTCCAGTGCGGCGATGCCGGACTGTCCCGCCAGCAGGCCGGTCCAGGTTTCCGCCACGGAGGAGCCGAGCGGGTTGATGGTGCCGGCGCCGGTGATCAGCGCGCGGGGTTGGTCTGCAGGCATTGGTCGCTACTTTGCTGGGTTGTGGGTGCCGATGGGCACGAGGGTCAGATCGGGGTGGTTCTTCTCGATCCGGCGCAGGGCCCAGACGTCGTTGAACAAGGCGAGGTATTCGCCGTCGGACCTCAACAGCACCTCGGCGCCGGGCACGTTGGCCAGCGCGGGCATGGCGTCCGCCGTCGAAATCCTGGCGATGGAGTACGGCAGGCGTTCGAGCCGCATGGGGGCGCTGAAGTCATGCGCCATGCGGTCCTCCACCACCTCGAACTGCATGGGGCCGACGGCGGCAAGCACCGGCGCCTGGTCGCCGCGGACGTCGGAGCGGAGCACCTGGATGACGCCCTCGTGCTCGAGCTGCTCGATGCCGCGGCGGAACTGCTTGAACTTGCTGGGGTCCTTGGACCGGGCCACCTGGAAGTGTTCCGGGGCGAACAGCGGGATGGCCGGGTACTCCACGGCGCCTTCGAGGAAGAGGCTGTCGCCCACGCGAAGTGTGGAGGCGTTGACCAGGCCCACGACGTCGCCGGGGTAGGCCTCGTCGATGACCTCGCGTTCGCGGCCGAACACCTGCTGGGCGTACTTGGTGGCGAAGGACTTTCCGGTGCGGGTCTGCGTGACCACCATGCCGCGCTCAAAGATGCCGGAGCAGACGCGGATGAAGGCGACGTGGTCGCGGTGGGCCTTGTTCATGCCGGCTTGGACCTTGAAGACAAAGCCGGAGAAGGATGATTCAACCGGGCGCGGGCTGCCCTCAACGTCGGGCCGGGGTGCGGCGTGCGGCGCGAAATCGACCAGGGCGTCGAGCAGTTCCTTCACGCCGAAGTTCAGGGCGGCGGAGCTGAACAGGATGGGGGTGGCGGTGCCCGCATGGAAGGCTTCGACGTCGAATTCGAGGTTGGACTCGATGACCAGGCCGGCCTCGTCCACGGCGTCGGTCCAGTTGCTGCCCTGCGTCTCGGCGGCCTCTTCGGGCGTGAAGTACTCGGTCAGCGCGATGTTGGCGCCGGAATTGTTGCGCTGGAAGCGGGCGAAGCGGTCCTGGCGGAGGTCCCAGACACCGCGGAAGTCACCGGAGATGCCCACGGCCCAGGTCAGCGGCATGGGCTGCAGGCCGGTGCGCTCGGTGAGCTCGTCCATCAGCGCCAGCGCGTCCAGGCCGGGCCGGTCCCACTTGTTGATCACGGTGATGATGGGCAGGTTGCGCTGCTTGCAGACCTCAAACAGCTTCATGGTCTGCGTTTCCAGGCCCTTGGCGGCGTCCACGAGCATCACTGCGCAGTCGACGGCGGCCAGGACGCGGTAGGTGTCCTCGGAGAAGTCCGCGTGGCCGGGGGTGTCCAGCAGGTTGATGACGGTGTCCCGGTAGGAGAACTGCAGGGCGGCGGAGCTGATGGAGATGCCGCGGTCCTTCTCCATCTGCATCCAGTCCGAGACCGTTTCCTTGCGGTTGGCCTTCCCGCTGGAGGCCCCGGCGGTGCCGATCACCTTCGCGTGCAGCGCCAGTGCCTCGGTGAGGGTGGACTTGCCGGCGTCGGGGTGCGAAATGACAGCAAAGGTCCGACGCCGGGCCGCCTGTTTGTGAATCTCGTTGACCCGGGCGGGGCTAAGGACATCTTGGGACACGGTGCTACTTTCGCTGCGGTGGGGTTACCCCAAGGCGCTCGGCAGGCCTCAAGGGGAAGCATGGCTCTGTGACAGCCAAGTTCCAAGTTTATCGCAGCGGCGGGCCCGCACCGAAGGTGGCAGCCTATCGCCCCGGAAACCAGCACTTCAGACTGCGGACAAGCGCAGAAAACGAGAAGCCATAACAATGGATAAGTGAATAAGCATTGGTAAACTCGATCCATGTCCACGTTTGAGGAGAGGTCGTCCTGGCCACCGCTTGGCTATGAGGAACGGCCCTGGCACAGCGTCCAGGACGAGTATGGCTCACGAACGCAGAAGCGTTTGGCCGCGGGTCCGTACTTGGCGGCGGTGCCCGCATTCATCGCCGACCAGTCGATCTCGCTCGATAGCGAGCTGCACGCGCTGACTGAAGAGGCCGCGAGCGAGCTGGCCCGCTTCGATGCGGAAGTAGGTCAAATCGCGGCACCATTCGCGTCCATTCTCCTGCGCACCGAGAGCGCCTCCAGCTCGGAAATCGAGAACCTCACGAGCGGCGCACGGCAGATCGCCTTGGCGGAGCTCGGTGAGCACGCCTCGAAGAATGCGCAGCTCATCGTCGGCAACGTCCGAGCCATGCAAGCAGCTCTTTCGCTGTCCGAGTCCATCGACGGCCACGCCATCCTGGAAATGCATCGCGCACTGCTCGAGCAAAGCAATCCCGAAATCGTCGGCCATTGGCGTGACCAGCAGGTCTGGATCGGTGGCGGGGGCCTCGGACCGCACACCGCACAGTTTGTCCCTCCCCATCAGGATCGGGTCCCCGCGCTCATGGACGACCTCTGCACCTTCGCCAATCGCGCCGACCTTCCCGTGCTCGTTCACACCGCGATCGCTCACGCCCAATTCGAGACAATCCACCCGTTCCCCGATGGCAACGGAAGGGTCGGTCGCGCTCTCATCCAGTCGATGCTGCGCGGCGGACAGCTCACTCGAAACGTTGCCGTTCCTGTCTCCGCAGGTTTGCTCCACAACACCAGCCATTACTTTGATTCCCTGAGTGCGTACCGGTCCGGAGACATCGCCCCGGTTGTTCGTTCACTCGCCGAGGCATCCTTCGCGGCGGTGCACAACGGCCGTATCCTCATCAACGACCTGGAAATCGTGCAAGTCGAATGGCGAGGGCGCATCAGCGCAAGACGAGACTCGGCAGCCCACCGGCTCGTAGACGTTCTCCTTCGCCAACCCGTGATTGGCGCAGCCGCAGCCGCAGCTCAGCTTGGCATATCGGCTGTCAACGCTCAGGTCGCCATCGACCGCCTCGTTGACGCCAACATTCTGACCCAAATCACAGACGGAAGACGAAACCGAATTTGGCTTGCGAAGGACGTCGTTCAGATCCTTGACGATTTCGCCGCCCGAGCAAAGCGGCGCCGATAGTCTGACGGTGAACGGACACACTCAGAGCGGACCGAGCGCTGCCCGATTTGGCGTCCAGCTCCTGCCCGCAACGGAACCCTCTACGGGACATCGATGAAGATATGGCTAGCGAGTGGTCCTATTGAGTGGCCACGAGCTCTATTTCGAAGCCGTCTGAATTCTCGAGGTAGGCGGCGTAATGCCCGCTGCCTCCTGCATGTGGATACTTCTCCCGGAACAACTGCGTCCAGCCGTACTCAGCACCGTCGTTAGCCAGCGTGTCCACACGTAGCCGGCTAGCCACTATGAATGCCAGATGATTCAAACCAGGCGCTGTTCGTTGATGATGCAGGCCACTCAAGTCCGGCGATTCTTCTAGAACTATGTAAGTAGGGCCTTTCAGCCAACTGATTCCCTGGGGCCAAGTCTGGTAGGTCGCGTACCCCAAGGCAGACAAGATCCAGCCCCACTCAATCGTGGCCCTAGTAAGATCCGGCACCCACAGTTCGATATGGTGCAAGGCACCTTCTGACTCGTCATTCACTGTGCGAGTCTTTCACGCTGATTTGTCTGAGGCTCTCAGTTTATGGGGCGCACCATTCAATCGCGGGCGCCCATGTCGGAGTCCCGCTTGGGGAGCCTTCGCCGGGACAGGATGTAGCGGCGTTCCAGCCGGCCCGCCGAGTTGCGGACCTTGGTCTCGGACGTCGGAATCCAACCGGCACTTTCGTAGGAGGAGATTGCTCTCTTGTTGTCGGCGATAACCCAGAGCTCCATAGGAGTCTGTGCCTCAACCGAGTGGTGTCGGAGGTGGTCAAGGAGTTGCCGCGCATGACCCTTGCCCCAAGCTTCCGGGTCAACTGCGAGGTAGAGCACTTCCAAGACATCCACATGAGGGACGACGATCGAGAACGCCATCGCGCGATCGCCTATGCGCATCATCAGTAGTAACGCCCCGTCCAAGGCAAGCGCCGATTTAATACCCGGCAGCTTGTCGTCGAGCGGTGGAATGACGGGGAGCTGATCCCGCAGAGCGGTAGCACGAGCCCAGATTCCGGCCGCGTCCCGGGTGGGGCACTTCCCTGCTCCGCACGAACGTCTGGAAGTCGTGATGAGTTCATCCGTCGATCGTGCGGCCCAGGGCGAACTCGCGTCGTTCCGGATCCTCCAACGCCAGCCGTCACAGCGAGAGCGGCCGATAACGGCGCAGTTACGCCGGTTCTTCGGGGGACGCAGCGGCAACAAGGTCCGATACGCGCGTCTGCTCGTCGACGCATTGCCGGCCGGACATGCGCCTCCGCCGCTCGACCGCCTCGTTTCATCATTCTGATGTGACCACCCCGTCCGGCGGGCTGTTTCGGTGAAACGCCACAAAATGCTTATCAGACAGCCGCCGTCGTACGCGTTCCCGAGGCACTTCGCGGCACCCACTAAAGGGGCACTTTGGGGCTTGTCCGTGCGGTTGTTGCCGCTTCTTACCTCTATCATTGAGCTTGCGGGAAACTGAGTACTTTTGATCCTGCCGGCTGAGTGTAAAAAACCGGCGTACCTGCGGGCGGTAGTCTGCACCTTTGAAGGGAACACCTATGGCTCGGAGCCCCGAAGAATCGCTCAAGGCGACTCTGGGCAGAGTGGCTCCAGGCACGCCGTTGCGCGATGGGCTGGAACGCATCCTCCGGGGGCGGACCGGTGCGCTGATTGTGCTGGGCTCGGACCGGACCATCGATTCCATCTGCTCCGGCGGTTTCGACATCGGCATCGACTTCTCCCCCACAAGGCTCCGTGAACTGGCCAAGATGGACGGCGCCATCATCTGCGACAAGGACGCCGGCAACATTCTGCGCGCCGCGGTCCAGCTGGTCCCGGACTCAAGCATCGAAACCCAGGAATCCGGCACCCGGCACCGCACGGCGGAGCGTGTGGCCATCCAGACCGGCGTTCCCGTGATTTCCGTCAGCCAGTCCATGCAGATCATCGCCCTGTACGTGAACGGGCTCCGGCACGTGCTGGAGGGATCCGAAAAAGTCCTGGCCCGCGCCAACCAGGCCCTCGCCACGCTGGAACGGTACCGTTCGCGGCTGGACCAGGTGACCAGTTCCCTGTCCGCCCTGGAGATCGAGGCCATGGTGACCGTCCGCGACGTCGCGGTCACCCTGCAGCGCCAGGAAATGGTCCGCCGGATCTCCGAGGAAATCTCGCAGTACGTCCTGGAACTTGGCGAGGACGGGCGCCTGCTTTCCCTCCAGCTCGATGAGCTGACAGTGGGCCGCGGTCCCGGCAGCGACGTCATCATCCGCGACTACGCCGGACCGGACGCGTCCGCGGAGGACATCGAACGGGCCGTCAGCGCGCTGGTGAACCTCGGCCCCACGGAGCTGATCGACCTGGGCAAGATCTCCGGGATCGTGGGTTTTGCCGGCGGCGAGGCCAACCTCGACGCCGTGGTTCAGCCCCGCGGTTACCGGCTGCTGTCCGGCCTCAAGGCAGTCCCCAAGGCTGTTGCCGACCGCCTGGTGGACCACTTCGGCGGCCTGCAGTTCCTGATGGCGGCCACCATCGACGACCTCATGACCGTTGACGGCATCGGCGACCAGCGCGCCCGGACCGTCCGCGAAGGCCTGAGCCGCATGGCCGAAGCCAGCCTGCTGGACCGCTTCCTCTAGATTCCCCGCCGGCGTGGGCCCAAGGTAGGGCGGATCAGCTGAGCTGGAACACGGCCTTGGGGCTGGCCCTCGAGCCGAGCTTGGCCGTGAAGATGTAGTACGCCCCGCCGGCCCCTGGTCTGGCCTCGATGGGGCTGCAGCCTTCCAGCGTGCGGTTCCGGCTCCACGGGAAGTTCGCCGTATCGCTGGCGCCCGGGGCAATCGTCTTTACGAGGTCTTGGCTTTTGGCCTGGCAGTCCTTGGACGAGAAGATCCTGTCCGCGCCGCTGGTCACCAGGAACTCCATCTGGGACGTTCCGATGTTCACCTCGCACGGCATGGTTCCGCCGTTGGTCACCTTCAGGGTAAGCAGCGGGTTCTCCTCGGGGCCATAGGCGGCTTTGTCGGTCGAAGCGGAAACCGTCACCAGGTTTTGGTTGCAGGAAGGCGTGGGTGTGGGAGTGGGTTCGCTGCCCGCAGTTTCCGACGGCGATGCGCCGGGGGCGGGGGCCGTTTCAGTGGCGCCGTCGGTCGAGGATGCCTGCTCGGTGCCGCTGAAGGCGCCGGCCACCGCAAAGCCACCGAACGTGAGCGCCACCGCCATCAGCAGGGCGGTTCCCACAAAAAGCCGACGACGGCGGTAGACAGCTGCGCTCGGCTGCCGGGTAGCTCCGGACCCGCCCCGGGAACCGGATGCGGATGCCGTCTTGCGCGGTGATGAATTGCCTTGCCTGCCCATCCTTCTAGGCTAGAGAACCCACCGGATTCTGCCGTCCCACCACGCCGGTCCCCCGGCCAACGCTAGGTCACAGTTTGTCCGCGGCATCTTCGCGCGGGCGCCCGGGAATCCACTACAGTGTTGGGATCGACGCTACAACCCTTTCCCCATCCATGCCCGCGGACGGCGCCCCCGCTACGGCCCCGTTCGGCACCGATGACCTCCGCCCCGGCCAGCTCGCGGCGCTGCACGGCAGGATCACCGGCTGGTTCGCTGAGACGGCGAGGGACTTGCCCTGGCGCGAACGCCACTGCTCACCGTGGGGAGTCCTGGTCAGCGAGATCATGCTGCAGCAGACCCCAGTGGTGCGGGTGCTTCCTGTCTGGCGGGAATGGCTCAAGCGCTGGCCCACCCCCGCCGCCCTCGCCGGCGAGCCTGCAGGGGAAGCCGTCCGCTCCTGGGGCAGGCTCGGCTACCCCCGCCGGGCACTCCGCCTGCACGCAGCCGCCGCTGCCATCGTCCGCGACCACGGCGGCAAGGTCCCCGGCAACTACACGGAGCTGCTGGCCCTGCCCGGGGTGGGCAGCTACACGGCCGCGGCCGTTGCCGCCTTTGCCTTCGGACTCCGGGAGACTGTGGTGGACACGAACATCCGGCGTGTGCACGCGCGCCTGGTATCCGGCGTCGCGCTCCCCTCGCCATCGCTGAACGCTGCGGAGATGCGGCTCGCGGCGGAACTGCTGCCGGACGACGTCGGGACCTCCGTGCACTGGAATGCTGCGGTAATGGAACTGGGGGCGCTGGTCTGCACGGCGCGGGCGCCCAAGTGCGCGGACTGCCCGGTGCGGGACTCCTGTGCGTGGCTGGCAGCCGGCGAGCCGCCGCCGTCGTACGCTCCCAAAGGTCAGGCGTGGCACGGAACTGACCGGCAGGTCCGGGGTGCCGTGATGGCTGTGCTCCGGCGTGCGGACGCACCCGTGCCGGCGGAAATGTTCCAGCGGGAGCCTGCTGACCTGGGCTTCGCCGCGGACGGAATCGGCGTGCCCCTGTCCGCACTGCACCGCCTGAACTCCGCGCCGGAACAGCTCGAACGTGCCATTGCCGGCCTCCTTGGCGACGGGCTGGCCGAGCTACACCAGGGCGGTTACCGGCTGCCAGCCTGAGGCCCCTTTAGGGTGGCCCGCGCCCGGATGGCATACTTTCTGGTGACTCAAACCGGGGGAAATTCATGAGAATCGTGTTGTACGTCATCTGGGCACTGTTTGTTGCGGGCGTTATTTTTGCGCTGGTCCGTTCGCTGCGGAAGACCAAGCGGCAGGAAAAACTGATCGCCGGCTGGCCAAAGGTCCAGGCGACCGTCACCGGCAACGTCGCGGGCTGGACACATGGCGGAGGCGGCTCAACGCGGAGCCGGCGCTTCTACCCCACGTACCAGTTCGCCGACCCCAACGGGACCCTGTATGCCGGCGAATCCGAGGTCTCGTACGCCAACCGGCAGGCACCGGGATCGCCCCTGGCAGTGGCCTACAACCCGGCGAATCCCAACCAGTCTTTCCAGGTGGCGTCCGAATCGAAAATCGTGATCGGGTGCCTGATGCCGGTCTTCGTATTTTTCGCCCTGCTGCTGTTCTGGGTCGCCGGCGCCTTCCCGGTGGGCTGAACCGTGGAGTCCCTGAAACTGCTGTTCATCGTGCTGCCCGGGCTTTTCCTTGCCGCAGGCCTGATCCTGATGGGGCTGTCCCTGGCCGCGTCCTTCCGCCGGAAACGTTCCATGGCGGGGTGGCAGGAGGCTTCGGCCACCGTCACGGGAAACCTGCACGGCACGGACGGACCCGCGAGCAACGGCCGGAACCGGTTTGCGCCGTCGTACGAATTCGCGGACGCCGGGGGCAAACGCTGGCTGGGGCAGGCCGATATCTACAGCCAGGACCAGGCGATCATCGGCACCCACATACCCGTGGTCTACAACCCGGCAAATCCCGCCGAATCCACCCTGCCGGTCTTCGCTGTTGCCAAAGGCCGGCTGGCCACAGGTCTCATTATGGTGATCTTTGGGGCCACAGCCATAACAATGTTTGCATCACTTTCCTGGTAGCAATGCGGGCTTCCGGCTCCGGATTTACGCTGAAGTATGGGCAAGCCCGGGGTACTTCTGGCACTGATGACGACGGCGGTTCTCACCTCCGGCTGCCACTACTACTACCCCGTGCCGGAGCCGTGCCCTGCCATCGCCCAGGCCACTGCCGTCTCCGTTACCGTGGCGCGGGAGTACGTGGCGCACGTGGGATCGTTGCGCCTGAAGGCCTGCCAGGACGGCGTCTGCAAGGAAGCCCCCGTCGAGCTGTTTCACGGAACGGCATCCATCGACCAAGGCTGCACACCGGACGGCGTCTGCTCTGCCACGGCTTCCCCGGACGGGACCATGATCGGGATGCTGATGCTGGAGTCCCTCACGGAGGCCCCGATGGCGCTGACCGCCACGGGTACTTCTGCTGGCGGATCCGCCCTCCCTGTGCGCACCTTGGATTTCCGGCCCCGCGGGGCCCACCCCTACGGGGAGCATTGCGGGAGGTTTGTCACGGCTTCGGTGATTCTCGACGCCGAGGGACTGCGACAAGCCGTTTGACCGCCCTCGCTGGCGACAAATAAGCCCCGTCAAACCCCGCCCTTGACTTCCACTCAGGACACTTCTACGGTCTGTATTACCAGCATCGGCAACGTTGGATTTAGAACAGGTTCCCCGCCGGGAAGGGGTAAGGATGCCACTTTCAGATCGGGAGCGGAAACAGCTCGAGGAGCTGGAATCGGGCCTGGCGGCAGACGATCCGAGGCTCGCCGAGGAACTCTCGACCGGCTCCGTGGGCCTCAGGTTTGGGCGCCGTATCTACCTCGGTGCCATCGCATGCCTGATCGGGCTGGTGTTGCTTATTGTCGGGGTCAGCACGCAGATCATCGTGGTCGGCGTCGGCGGTTTCCTGCTGATGGGAGCCGGCACGTACCTGCTCGTGGACAAGCGGTCCTTTAGTCTGGGCCGCAGCCGCCAGGTAAAATAGGCAACTCAGGCCACGGCCTACGGCTCGCCGAAGCCTGCCTGCACCAGGCCGCCGACGTAGTTCAGGGCACGCTCGGCGTCGGGCCCCCAAGCCTCGATATGGAGCAAGGATCCCTTGCCTGCCGCCAGGGTCATCAGGGATGTCATTGACGCGCCATCCACGCCGTTGACCGTGACCTCGGCGTTGAGGGACGCCAGACCGCCCGCGATCTTGGCGGCCGGACGGGCGTGCATGCCGGCCTCATTCACCAGTTCGAAGTCGCCGGTGAAGTCCGGCCCTGAACCGGTGACGGACCCTTCAGCCACGGTGCTTTCGGCGAGCACCCGCGAAGCAGCCGCCACCTCCGGTCCCAATCCGTAGACCGCTTCGGCGGCACGTTTGACTGCCTTCACGTCGGCGCCGCCCTGTGCGGCCACGGCGGCAGCCACGAGGCCTTCCACCAAGGGCGCGTCCGCCAGGAGCACGCCGGCTGGCTCCTCCACGAGCTCCAGGGCCGATTCCGCCGTCATCACTGCAGATCCCAGGTCCGTCAGGACCACCACGCCATCGCCGCCGGCCGCCTGGTCCAGGGCAGACATGACTTTCTCCAGGCTCGTTCCGATCCTGCCGTCGGCGGTGCCCCCGGCGGCGAGGATGACGACGTCGGGCGCCATCTGGGCGGCGAGCTCCACGGCGCCGTCGGCAATTTTCTCGCTATGGGACACCACCACCAGGCGCACCGTCACGCTGCGGCCCCAACGGCGGCCCGCAGAATGAGGGCGCTGGAGGCGGCGCCCGGATCGCGGTGCCCCGCGCTCCGCTCCCCCAGATAACTGGCGCGGCCCTTGCGGGCGACCAGGGGCTCGGTGGCCACGGCGCCAGCCTCAGCCGCCTCAGCGGCTGCGACCAGCACTCCAAGGACGGTGCCTGCGCCGTCCGCCGCAGCGGCCTGCGCTGCCTCCGCGGCGGGGGTCCAGGCATCCACCATGGTCTTGTCGCCGGACTCAGCCTTGCCCCTGGCCACGATCCCATCGCGGGCAGCCACAAGCGCGTCGGCGAGCCGCCCCGGATCAATCTCGGCGGCATCGCCCAAAGCAGTGGAAGCGCGCAGGAACGCGGTTCCGTACAAGGGACCTGCGGCGCCGCCCACCTTGGACATAAGGGTCATGGCAGTCAGCTTCAGGGCCGCGCCGGGCGTCTCAGGCTGCGCTTCAGCCAGTTTCTCCAGCACCGCCTGGAACCCGCGGTCCATGTTCTCGCCGTGGTCCGAGTCCCCGATCGCACGGTCAAGTTCGATGAGCCACACCCGGTTTTCCGCCATGGCCTGGGCGCAGAGAGTCAGCCATCTGACGGCCCATTTCACGTCCAGCACCACGGTTACACGCCCCAACGCAGGGCTGCGGTGTGCACCGGAGCGTCCCACAGGTGCGTCAGTTCATCGTCGAGCCGGAGCACCGAGATGGAGCAGCCCTGCATTTCCAGGGACGTGATGTAGTTCCCTACCAGCGAGCGTTCGACGGCGGCTCCACGTTCTGCGATCACCTGGGCAGCGCGGCGGTAAACAATGTACAGCTCGCTCAGCGGGGTCCCGCCCATGCCATTGACAAACAGCAGGACTTTCTCTCCCCCGGTGATGCCCAGGTCGCTGAGGACCGGGTCCAGCAGGCGGTCCGTGATGCCGTCAGCGTTCTCCATCGGGATTTTGTGCCGGCCGGGCTCGCCATGGATGCCGATGCCGATCTCGATCTCATCATCCGCCAGGTCGAAACTGGGCGTTCCCGCATGCGGTACTGTGCACGCGGACAGCGCAACCCCCATGGTGCGGACGTTGCTGTTGACGCGGTCACCGATCGCGGCCACGGCATCGAGGCTGTCACCACGTTCAGCCGCGGCGCCGGCGATTTTCTCGACCAGAACGGTGCCGCCCACTCCGCGGCGGCCTGCCGTATACAGGGAGTCCTCCACCGCGACGTCGTCATTGACCAGGACCGTGCGGATGTCCACGCCTTCGGCCTGCGCCAGCTCCGCTGCGGTCTCAAAGTTCAGGACGTCGCCGGTGTAGTTCTTCACGATATGGACGACGCCGGCACCCGAGTTAACGGCGAGCGTCGCCGGAAGAATCTGGTCCGGCGTCGGCGAGGTGAACACCGCCCCCGGCACGGCGGCGTCGAGCATTCCCAGCCCGACAAACCCGGCGTGGAGCGGCTCGTGGCCGCTTCCCCCGCCGGAAACTAGTCCGACCTTCCCTGCCACCGGCGCGTCTTTGCGCGTGACGTACTTCGGATCGGCAGTGACGGTGACCAGTCCAGCGTGGGCCAGACCGAATCCCTCGACGGATTCGTCAACCACGGAACGGGGATCATTGATGAGCTTTTTCATGGCAGAACTCCTGGGGTGTGGGTGCGTCCTGGAGGATGCACTTTGACCCTACTACCGGCGCCTGAAGTCCGGTAGCCTGCGACGATGCGGCGGAAGCGGTAAGGGACAGCCCCCCAATGGCTGTCCCTTACGGCAGGCCCCACACTGCAACCCTGTCAGTTTATCCATCAATTCGACATAAAGCTATTTATGTCACAGGGTGACTTCTTGCCGCTATCGTCGGCGGCAGGGTGATTGGGGGTGTCTAGAGGGTCTTGATCATGCGGGTGTTGCCCAGGGTGTTGGGCTTGACCCGCGCCAGGTCCAGGAACTCGGCAACGCCTTCGTCATGGGAACGCAGCAGCTCGGAGTAGACCACCGGGTCCACGGCCGTCTGGTCGGCCATGACCTCGAAGCCATGGCGTTTGAAAAAATCCACCTCGAACGTGAGGCAGAAGACTCGGGCCACGCCCAGTTCACGGGCCTCGGCCAGCAGGCTTTCCACCAGCACGTGACCTACACCCTTGCCGCGCCACGCGTCCGATGCGGCCAGCGTGCGGACTTCGGCGAGATCCTCCCACATAACGTGCAGGGCGCCGCAGCCGATGACTTCGCCGTCGTCGGCTTCTGCGATCCGGAACTCCTGGAGGCTTTCGTAATAGGCAACGGTCTCTTTCGCCATGAGAATCCGCTGCTCAGCCAACGGCGCCACAAGGCGCTTGATGGCGGCCACGTCACTGGTACGTGCAGAACGGATATGGAAGGAGTCAGTCACAGGGTCCATCCTACGATGGCAGCCCGGCGTCCTCGGCGCTCCCGGAGGACGCAGTCAGCCTTGTTTGGCGGCCCAGTCGGCGACGCGCTGGGTGCTTTCCTCTTCGGAGAGGTCCTCCACGCGAGTCATGACGGACCAGCGCACACCGTAGGGGTCCCGGATGCTGGCGAATCTGTCTCCCGAGACAAATGTGGACAGCGGATCCCGAACGGTAGCCCCCATCCGCTCGGCCCGCGCAATAAGAGCGTCCGCGTCGGCGCAGTAGAAGCCGATCGAGTAGCAATCATCGTCGCCGTTCGGCGCCGGAACGAGGTGGTAGTCCGGGTTGGGCTCTCCAATCTGGAGTCGCCCCTGACCGAAGTCAAGTTCGGCGTGGACGACGATTCCGCCGATCTCGGTGACATTTACTGTGCGCGCGCCGAAGACGTCCTGGTAGAAGGTGATCGCCTCCTTGGCAGAAGGGATCGCAAGGAACGGCGTGAGGCTCGTGAAGCCGTGCGGGATGCCGGATTTCGTGTGCTTGCCATCGGCGGCGTTGGTCAGTTCGGGGCTTGTAGTATCAGTCATAGATCTCACGGTACGCACAGGCCGGCTCAGCGGCTTGGAGAATTGCGACAGCCTGGATAAGGAGTGTCCCCCCATGGTGGGTTCGTACAAGGGAATCCTCTACCCGGCCCGGCTCCCCACATTTCACCGTGTGCCGGCGTCTGAGTCCGTCACGAACCTGGTGCAGTGGTTTTGGATCCCCGAGTGGGACATTGAGCCAGGGCACACGTCCCGCCAGCACGTGATCGCGTTCCCGACGTCCAATCTTGTGGTCCAAAAGGATCTCGTTGAGTTCGCAGGCCCAACAACCCGTCGATCGCATCGCGATCTCACGGGCCGGGGCTGGGCGGTTGGGGCCCTCCTGCGTCCCGCGCTGGTTCCACGTTTCACGGATGACCCGGGGAGCCTGCGGGATTCCCAGCTGCCACTACCGCTCGCGGATCTGCATGCCTCGGTGTCGGAGGCGATGAGGGGAACCGATCCAGGGGAACGTCGACAACGCGCGGTGGAGGCTTTCACCGGCTGGCTAGTAGCGCAGAGTCCAGAGGTGTCCGAGGAAGGCATCCTTGCCAACGCGATGATGGACATGATCGGAACATGCGCCGACGTGACCCGCATTGAAGACGTTGCCGCGCGTCTATTTGTTTCGCCGAGAACCCTGCAACGGGCAGCGCGGAAGTACATCGGCCTGAGCCCGTCCGCGCTTATCCGAAGGCGCCGCCTGCAAGAGGCCGCTGACCGGTCACGGACCGACCCGGCGACAGACCTCGCGGCGATAGCTGCCGAACTCGGCTACACCGACCATGCCCATCTGACGAACGACTTTCAAAAGTTCCTAGGATTCACGCCAAGCACGTATCGACGATCAGTCCTCCAGGACCAGGCCGAGAATCATGACGGCGGTGGATAGCTGAGGGCCCGGTGTCTTGCGCAGACCGCGTCGGGGTCATGGCATGGACGAGGACCCGGACAACGCAAAGGCCCCGCCTGCTCCTCTGGGGCGCGGGCGGGGCCTTGGCTGTCTTGCCTTAGACGCTGGGGGCGATCTCCGGGATGCGCGGCTTGGCGTTGCCGGCGAACGTGAACTTGGCGTCGTCGCCTTCGCCGTCCACGTCCACTACAACGATGTCGCCGGCGTGGAGCTCGCCGAACAGGATCTTCTCGGAGAGCTGGTCCTCGATCTCGCGCTGGATGGTGCGGCGCAGCGGCCGGGCACCCATGGCGGGATCGTAGCCGCGGGTCGCCAGGAGCACCTTGGCCGCGGTGGTGAGCTCGATGCCCATGTCCTTGTCCTTGAGGCGCTTCTCCAGGCGGCCAACGAACATGTCCACGATCTCGATGATCTCGTCCTGGGTGAGCTGCGGGAACACCACAACGTCATCCACACGGTTCAGGAACTCCGGACGGAAGTGCTGCTTGAGCTCTTCCGTCACACGGGCGCGCATCCGGTTGTAGCCGGTCTGCGTGTCTGTGCCGGACTGGAAGCCGGTGGCCACGCTCTTGGAGATGTCCCGGGTGCCCAGGTTTGTGGTCATGATGATCACGGTGTTCTTGAAGTCCACCACGCGGCCCTGGGAGTCGGTCAGGCGGCCGTCTTCCAGGATCTGCAGGAGTGAGTTGAAGAGGTCAGCGTGCGCCTTCTCCACTTCGTCGAACAGGACCACGGAGAACGGACGACGGCGGACCTTCTCGGTGAGCTGGCCACCCTCTTCGTAGCCGACATAGCCCGGAGGGGCACCGAAGAGCCGTGAAACGGTGTGCTTCTCCGAGTACTCGGACATGTCCAGCGTGATGAGGGCGTCCTCGTCACCGAACAGGAATTCGGCCAGGGCCTTGGCGAGCTCGGTCTTGCCGACGCCGGTGGGGCCGGCGAAGATGAACGAGCCGCCCGGACGCTTGGGGTCCTTCAGGCCTGCACGGGTACGGCGGATTGCCTGGGACAGGGACCTGATGGCCTCGTTCTGGCCCACCACACGCTTGTGCAGTTCGTCTTCCATCTTCAGCAGGCGCGTGGACTCTTCCTCGGTCAGCTTGAAGACCGGGATGCCGGTGGAGTTGGCCAATACCTCGGCGATGAGATCCTCATCCACCTCGGAAATGTCATCCATACCGCCGGACTTCCAGTGGCGTTCCTTCTCGGAGCGCTCGGTAATGAGCTTCTGCTCCTTGTCCCGGAGCGAAGCGGCGCCTTCGAAGTCCTGCGCGTCGATGGCGGATTCCTTCTCCATCTTCAGCTTGGCGATCCGCTCATCCATGGCCTTCAGCTCCGGCGGAGCGGTCATCCGGCGGATGCGCAACCGGGCACCGGCCTCATCGATCAGGTCGATGGCCTTGTCCGGCAGGAAGCGGTCCGAGATGTAGCGCTCGGAGAGGTTCGCGGCCGACGCGAGGGCGCCGTCGGTGATGGTGACGCGGTGGTGCGCCTCGTAGCGGTCACGCAGGCCCTTGAGGATCTCGATCGCGTGCGCGACGGAGGGCTCCTTGACCTGGATCGGCTGGAAGCGGCGCTCAAGCGCGGCATCCTTCTCGATGTGCTTGCGGTACTCATCCAAGGTGGTGGCACCGATGGTCTGCAGTTCACCGCGGGCCAGCATGGGCTTCAGGATGGACGCAGCATCGATCGCACCCTCGGCCGCACCGGCACCCACAAGCGTGTGGATCTCGTCGATGAAGAGGATGATGTCGCCGCGGGTGCGGATTTCCTTCAGGACCTTCTTCAGGCGCTCTTCGAAGTCACCGCGGTACCGGGAGCCGGCCACGAGTGAACCGAGGTCCAGGGTGTACAGCTGCTTGTCCTTGATGGTTTCCGGGACGTCGCCGCGGACAATCGCCTGGGCGAGGCCTTCGACGACGGCGGTCTTGCCGACGCCGGGCTCACCGATCAGGACAGGGTTGTTCTTGGTGCGGCGCGACAGGACCTGCATAACGCGTTCCATCTCGGACTCGCGTCCGATCACCGGGTCCAGCTTGTTCTCGCGCGCAGCCTGCGTGAGGTTGCGGCCGAACTGGTCCAGGACCACGGAACCGGCGGGAGTGCCCTCGGGCTGGCCGGGACCGACGCCGGCGCCGGTAGTCTCCTTGCCCTGGTAGCCGGAGAGGAGCTGAATGACCTGCTGGCGGACGCGGTTAAGGTCTGCGCCGAGCTTGACCAGCACCTGGGCGGCCACACCCTCACCCTCGCGGATGAGGCCCAGCAGGATGTGCTCCGTGCCGATGTAGTTATGGCCCAGCTGCAGGGCTTCCCGCAGCGAGAGTTCCAGCACCTTCTTGGCGCGCGGGGTGAAGGGGATGTGGCCGGATGGGGCCTGCTGGCCCTGGCCGATGATCTCCTGTACCTGTTCGCGCACGCCGTCGAGCGAAATGCTCAAGGACTCAAGAGCTTTGGCGGCAACGCCTTCACCTTCATGGATCAGACCCAAGAGGATGTGTTCGGTACCAATGTAATTGTGGTTCAGCATGCGTGCCTCTTCTTGGGCAAGCACAACTACGCGACGGGCACGGTCCGTAAATCGCTCAAACATTTTCGCCACACTCCTAGCTACGACGTACTTTGATGCTACGTGGCGGACCCCCACTTGGGGAGCGTGTTCGCCACAGGGGAAACATGACGTGTTCAACCTCCCGTCACCCTGCACCGCTTGGATCAATGCAAGAACCTCAAGCAAGGAGAAACGTCATGGAAGTCATCACCCTGCTCATGACCGCCGCGACCGTAGCCCTCGCCGGGATTGGCGGGCTCTACTACTCCTACGCCTGCTCGGTGATGCCGGGGCTGCGCGCCACCGATGATGCGACATTTGTCAGTGCCATGTCCGGGATCAATACCGCCATCCAGAATCCGGTGTTCGCGCTGAGCTTTGTCGGCGCCTTCCTCGCATTGGCGGGCTCGGCAGCCTTTTCGTGGGCCGACGGGCTTGCCAGCGCACTCCCCCTCTCTGTTTCCCTGGCCTGCTACACGGCCACGCTGGTCATCACCTTCGCCGCGAACATCCCCTTGAATAAATCGTTCGAACGCCGGTGGACCCGGTGGAACATCCACCGCACCTGGCTGTCGCTGGCCGCACTGGTCGCGCTCAGCGTTGCCTGGGCAGCGTTGGGTCAGCCGTGAGATTGCAACAGCGCGCTACTTCCGGAAGTCGAACAGCGCCGTGTGTGTTGTCCCGTCGTTCAGTCCCAGTGTGAATTGCCGGCACGTCCCTGCCCAGTCTTTCTGGGTTTTCCACACGTAGGTGTAGGTATCGGAGCCGGCCGCGTAGCTCAGCGAACTGCCTCCCGCGGCGACAGTCTGCTCCACTTCGTCCGGCGCGGTGCCGCCGGGGCACGCTATAGCGGACGACGACGGTGCTCCCGCCGCCAGGATATCCAGCCCCCGGTTCCCGCCGACCCCCAACTTGATGGGCGCGGCAGCGCCTGCCTTCATGGCGTTCAGGGTGCCGCCGTTATCCACCGGCTGCAGGAACCCGCGGAACGGCCAACGCGGCTGGCCCACGGCGAACTGTCCTGGTAGCCAAGCAATTCCGCGAAAGCGCCGTCATCGCGGCCTGAAGATGCTGTGTACCAGCTTTCAAGGAATCCTGCGGCGGTGGTCCTGATCTTGTATGTTCCATTCGTCAGATCGAACGACGTGCTTGCCACGCCCGAACTTGCCGTTTGCGGGATCGCAAGCACAAGGCCGCCATCAATGGCGTTGAAGACCTCAAAGGTGACGTCGGTGGCAATTGCGGGGCCCGGACTCGCATTGATGCTGGCCAGGAGTTCCGTCGAATCCAGGACGACGCTTAAGCGCACTTCATCATCCGCGAATGCCGGAGCGCCGAGAGGCACAGCCAGCAGGAGAATCAGCGTCGCCAGGACTGCCGTAAATCGCCGAGACCCGCTAATTCCAGACATTCCAGGCTCCCGCCGCGTATACATTCGAGTGGGCGAATTCGAGCGGGCGTCCCAGACCGAAGGCTCAAACCGAATCGCCGGCTCATCCCAAGGAAATTGCGCGACGATTAGCCCAACGGTACGACCGGAGGCCGTTAGTCAGCAAGGATTTTGCGCATACCCAAGCCCGTCTTTGCGCATTCAAAATTGGCATCAAAAAACCCTGCCCCCACCCGAAGGTGAAGACAGGGCCTAATACGCCGTCGGAGAGGCGTAGGTCAGGAATTTGCCTTTTGGTAGGCTTCCTGGATTTCAGCCTGAATTCGGCCGCGGCTGTTAACCGTGTAGCCGTTATCCCGCGCCCATTGACGGATCTGCGCGGAGTCGTTGGTACGGGGACCTACCACCGCTTTGGTGCGGGTGGCTCTGCCGGCCGAGGTCTTGCGCCCGGCAGCAACAAAGCGCTCCAGGGCAGAACGGAGCTCGGCCGCGTTGGCCGAGGACAGATCGATTTCGTAGCTGACCCCATCGAGGCCAAAACGGACGTTCTCGTCCGCAGATCCCCCATCCAGATCATCGACGAGGATGATGTTTACTTTCTGTGCCATTAAATATGTCTTCCTCTTGGAAAGGTTCGGTTGTCAGAAAATGAGGATGTTCCTATTAAAAGTATGAACCTCTTTATGGCAACGCGTCAAAGCGTCGGATCGTTCCTGTGGATATCCACAGGAGTCCGCAGAAAGCTCTTCCGAGCTATTTGTCCGTTTCCGGGTTCTGTTCCTTCAATGGCGCGGTGGAACGCGCGTCCGCCTCGGCTTGGGCACGCTTTTCCGCCTGCCGCTCGGACTTATCGGCATTGAAGATGGATTTCATGGCGAACCAGAAAAGCAGGCCAACCACGAGCGACGGCAGCAGTACGGCTACATATTCCATGATTAGTGGCCTTCGGGCTTCAGAAGCGGGAAAAGGATGGTTTCGCGGATACCGGCGCCGGTGAACAACATAACCAGCCGGTCAATACCCAGACCGATGCCGCCCATGGGCGGCGCGCCGTATTCGAGGGCCCGCAGGAAGTCCTCGTCCAGCTGCATGGCCTCGACATCGCCCGCAGCAGCGTGCCGCGACTGTTCGGTCAGCCGCTCACGCTGGATGACGGGGTCGATCAGCTCGGAGAAGGCCGTGCCGCGTTCCATGCCGCCGATGATGAGGTCCCAAGCTTCGATCAGCCGGCCGTCCTCCCGGTGCGGGCGGGCCAGCGGCTGGGCAGACGGCGGGTAGTCGTACACAAACGTGGGGTTCAGCAGTGTGGGCTCCACAATTTCGCCGAACAGTTCCACGGCCAGTTTCTCGGCGTCCCACTTCGGGTCCACCTTGACCTCGTGCTTTTGGGCGATTTCGCGCAGCACCTCAAGCGACGTATCAGGTGTGACTTCCTGGCCAACGGCGTCGGACAGTCCCGGGTAGACCGAAACCCAGGCCCAGTCGCCGTCGAGGTTGATTTCCCCGGCTTCCGTCTGGAGGGTTCGGCCCACACCCGCGGCGTCAGCGGCGTCGAGGATGATCTCCTTGATGCGCTCGGCCATGACGAACTGGTCCGCCCATGCTTCGTAGCACTCAAGGGTGGTGAATTCGGGGCTGTGGGTGGAGTCCACACCCTCGTTGCGGAAGACGCGGCCCATGTCGTAGACGCGGTCGATCCCGCCCACGACAGCACGCTTGAGGTAAAGCTCGGTGGCAATGCGAAGGGTCATCTTCTGGTCGAACGCGTTCATGTGCGTCTCGAACGGGCGGGCCAGGGCGCCGCCGTGGACCAGCTGCAGGATGGGGGTTTCCACCTCGACATAGCTGTGGCGGTGCAGGCTCTCGCGGATGGAACGGGTAATCGCGGCGCGGGTGTAAACCATTTCCCGGGCTTCGTCGCGCACCATCAGGTCAACGTAGCGCTGGCGGACGCGGGTTTCCTCGTTCAGTTCCGCGTGCAACACCGGCAACGGACGGAGTGCTTTGGAGGCCATGGACCAGGACTCGGCCATCACGGACAGCTCGCCGCGGCGGGAGGAAATCACTTCGCCCTTGATGAACACGTGGTCGCCGAGGTCCACCAGCGCCTTCCAGTCAGCGAGCGCTTCCTCGCCCACGTTGGCCAGGCTGAGCATCGCCTGCAGCCGGGTGCCCTTGCCGTCAACGCCGCCTTCCTGGAGCGTGGCGAAGCAGAGCTTGCCGGTATTGCGCACAAAAACCACGCGGCCCGTGACGCCTACAACGTCGCCCGTGGTGTCGTCAGCCTCAAGGTGCGCGTACTTTTCGCGGATCTCCGTGAGGGAATGCGTGCGTTCCACACCCACCGGATATGCCTCGGTGCCCCGCTCGATCAGCTTTGCACGCTTGTCCATGCGGATGCGCATCTGCTCGCTGGCGTCGAGCGGCTCTGGGGCATTTTTTGGGGTGGGGGTGTTTTGGGAAGTCACAATCCCCAAGTTTACCGGGAGTTCGCGCCGCCGGCTCCCGGCGGACGCCCAGGCATAGACTCGGGCTGTGGAGACGTGGAAAGTTGAAGCGGAGGACGGCGGGCGCCTCGACGTGCACTCCTTCCGCACCCCCGCGGGGCTGGACCCGGCGACGGCGGGACCTCCCGGCGTCGTACTCATCCACGGCACTTTGGTCACCGACGCCCTCTACCGGCCCTTTGCCCGGAAGCTCAGCGTCCTGCTGTGCCGGCCGGTGCACTGCTACAACCGGCGCGGCAGGGCGGGGTCAGCCCCGCAGCCGGAGGACTATTCCGTGAAGACCGAAGTCAGTGACCTTGCCGCGGTCATGCGCCAGACCGGCGCGACGGATGTGGTGGCCCACAGCTACGGCGGCTTCGTGGCGCTGCAGGCGGCCCGGACCCTGCCCGTGGGCCGGCTGGTGACCTATGACGCCGCGGTGTCGCTGTCCGGAAACCTGAGCCACCGCTGGCGGCCGGAGCTTGAGGATGCCGTCACTGCGGGCCAGCTCAACCACGCCTGGGCGCACCTGGTCCAGGGCCTGGCCACGGCGGGCCCGCTGTCCTACCTCCCGCTCGGCGCGCTGCGAATGCTGAGCATCCTCTCGGCCAGGACCAACCTGGGCGCGGAGATGCGCCAGCTGCTGCCCACGGCCGTCACCGAAATGCGTGCCGTACTCGACGCCGAAGCCGAACTGGACCATTTCACCGCCCTCACCACCCCCGTCCTGATGCTCAGCGGCGGCTGGAGTCCGGCGTATTTTGCCGAGACGGGGCGGCAACTGGCGGCCGCCGTGCCGTCCATCACCTTCCAGGTGGTCCCCGGCCAGCTGCACGAGGGGCCCATCCGTCCCGGCAAGGGGCTCGCCGTACGGATTGCCCGGTTCATCAGCGGCAGCGACGGCCAGGCCCGGAAGCTGGGGAGGCGCCGGTAGGTCGCTTCGCCGATGGGGAGCTTTGCCGCGCGCCTAGGATGAGGAGCGTGAAAGAACAGGAAGTCCCCACGCACGACGGCGGCAGGCTGGCTTTGTACAGCTACGGAACCGAGGATGCGCCGGGAGAGCGCCGGGTAGTGGTCATCGGCGGTGCATTCCTCACCGCCCTGATCTACCGGCCGTTCTCGATGGCATTGGCCGACGGGCTGGGCGACGGGTGGGCCGTGGATGTCTATGACCGGCGCGGCAGGGGCAACTCCACCGAGCAGCCGGCCGACTACTCCATGGCCACGGAGATCGCCGATGTCCGCACGGTCATGGATGCCACGGGCGCCCGCAACATCCTGGGCCACAGCCTCGGCGGATCGGTTGCCCTGAACGCCGTCCAGGAGTTCGCGGGCACCCCGCACGAACCGGACAAGCTGGCGGTCTACGACGCGGCCGTCAACATCGACGGCAGCGTCGACATGTCCTGGCTGGACGATTTCGAGGCTGCGGTGAACGCCGGCAAGGTGGGGCATGCCATGGCCCGGATGAAAAAAGGCATGCAGCCGGGCACCGCGCTTTCAAAGATCCCCGAGCCGGTCCTTGCTGGGCTGATGGCCGTGGTGTCCCGCACCAAGGTGAACAAGATGCTCCGGGAGCTGATGCCCACCGGCGTGGGCGAACTGCGCGCCGCGTATGACGAAGCCGAGCATGCCAGGAACTTCGCCGTCCTGCCCGCCAACACGCACTTTATGGTGGGCGGCAAGAGCCCGAGCTACTACAAGGTCACGGCCCAGCGCCTTCATGCTGCCGTCCCGGGGAGCACGTTCGAGCTCTCACCCAAGGGCTTCCACGGCTCCATTCCCGCCGCGGTGAAGGAACTTGTCACTGACATCGCGGAATACTTCAGGGGCTAAGGCTTTCCGCAGGTTGCTCGGCTAGGCTCGGATCATGACGAGCGAGAACATCAAGACCCCCGACGGCGGCACGCTGGAGCTCTACTCCACGGGTGCTGAACTGGCGTCCGCCGGCTCCGGCGTGGTTGTGGTCCCGGCCTCCATGGTGACCGCCGCCGACTACACAAAGTTCGCCCAGAAGCTCAGCGCAGCCTTGGGCCGCCCGGTCCACACCTTCAACCGCAGGGGCCGGGGTTCGTCGTCGCCGCAGGCCGAGGACTACACGCTGGACGCGGACATCCGGGACCTGGACGCCGTTATGAAACACACGTCCAGCACCGACGTCTTTGGCCACAGCTTCGGCGGCGCGGTGGCCCTGCACGCGGCCCGGACCCTTCCGGTGGAGCGGCTGGCCGTGTATGACCCGGCTGTGTCCGTGAACCACAGTGTGAAGGCCGACTGGACCACTGAATACGAACGCGCCACGGCTGCCGGGGACGACGACCGCGCCCTGGCCGTGCTCACCAAGGGCCTGGAGACCGGCGCCTTCTCACGGATGCCGCTGTCCATGCTCACCATCGCCAACAAGCTCACCGCCGGCACCCACGTAGGCAAGCAGCAGCGTGAACTGATGCGCACCGGCGTCCGGGAAATCAAAGCGATCATCGCCGCGGACATGCCAGCCGAGCCCTTCCTGGAACTGCCCCTGGAAACGCTGATTATTGTGGGCGAGAAGAGCCCCGCGTACTTCGGTGTCGCCTGCGGCCAGATCCATGACATCCTGACCGGCTCCAGCTACACCATCCTGCAGGGGGCCGGCCACGACGGCGTCCTCCGCGCCCCGGACAAGCTCATCACCGAGCTGAGCGACTTCTTCGCCGGCTAGCCTCCATCACTCCAACGCGGGTCACTTATCGCCCCATCCGGCGGTCCGGAAGGGCGCAATGTGACCCCGCGTTGGATTGGCGGTGTCCGCTAGTGGACGCCGTTGCCCGGGGCGGCGCCTTCTGTTTTGCGCATCATCGCGGAAAGTACGACGGCGGCGAGGGCTATGACGGTTGCCGTCAGGAACGCTGCGCTCATGCCGGCAACGAGGCCGGACGCGGCCGAGACGACGGCGAAAATGGATACCAGCAGCGCCGTGCCGGCGGCGCCGGCTACCTGCTGGGCGGTGCTCATGATCGCCGAGCCGTGCGAGTAGAGATGCGGCGGCAGCGGGTTCAGGCCGGTGGTAAATGCCGGGGTGAACAGCAGCGCCAGGCCGAAACTCAGCCCCACGTGGAGGGTGACGATCCACCAGACCGGAGTGCCGGCGTCGAGCGTTGTAAATTGCCACAGCGCCAGCACCATGAGTATGGAACCGGTGACGGTGAGCGGCAGCGGGCCCACTTTGTCGAACAGCCGGCCGATGAACGGGCCCAGCAGGCCCATCGCCAGCCCGCCCGGAAGCAGCGCGAGCCCGGTCTCCAGCGAACCCAGGCCGCGGATTTCCTGCAGGTAGAGCGGCAGCAGGATCACGCCGCCGAAGAGCGCCATCATGGCCACCACCATCAGCAGCACGGAGACCGTGAACATCCTGAAGTTGAAGGCGCGGAGGTCCAGCAGCGGGGCTTCGGCCTTCTGCAGCCGGAGCTGGCGGAGCACAAAGACCGTCAGGCTGGCGACTCCGATGACCAGCGCGGCGATGGCCACGGCGCTCGGACCGCTTTGGCCGCCGCCGATCTGGCTGAGACCGTACACCAGGCCACCGAAAGCAGGAACCGTCAGAAGTACGGAGAGGAAGTCGAGCTTGGTCTTCTCGGTTTCGCCCACGTTCGTCAGGTACTTGGCGCCGATGGCCAGCGCGGCCAAGGCGACCGGCAGGACAAAGACGAACATAAAGCGCCAGGTGAAGTGCTCCAGGATCAGCCCGGAGACTGTCGGCCCCATGGCCGGTGCCACGGAGATGGCGATACTGACGTTGCCCATCACAGCGCCGCGCTTGGCCAGCGGGACGAGGGTAAGGATGGTGGTCATCAGCAACGGAAGCATGATGGCCGTGCCGCCGGCCTGGACGATGCGGGCCAGGAGCAGGATCTCAAAACCTGGAGCCACTGCGGCCAGGGCGGTGCCGCCGGCGAAAAGTCCCATGGCCAGCATAAAGACGGCCCGCGTGGACAGGCTTTGGAGGATGAACCCGGTAGTGGGGATGACCACGGCCATGGTGAGCATAAAGCCGGTGGAGAGCCACTGGACGGTGGGCGCGTCCACGCCAAGGTCAACCATCAGCCGCTGCAGGGCAACATTCATGATGGTCTCGTTCAGGATCACCACAAAGGTCGCCACGAGCAAGGTGGCGATGATGGTCACCGATTCGCGGGACATCTTCTCCGGCGCGGGCTTCGGCGCCGCAACCGGCCCGGGCCGCCCGGAGGCGTTCGAAGAGACTTCTGTAGACATGGGTGTTCCCCCAGGGAGTAAGAATGAAGTGGCTCGCGAGCATCGTCGCTGCAGGTTCAAACACTCTACCGGCCGGAGTAATTCCGGCGAACAGGATTTTCTTCGGCACGGGCTTTTTCTGAGCGGTCGTTTTGGCTGGCCGGTGTGGTTTAATCAGCGCACTTAGTTATGAGTCGGGGCTGGGGCCTCTAGTGATGTTCGACCGCGCAAGCGGTCAGGCAGGAGCCCCAGTTGGACGCGTACTCCTCCGCATATCCGGCAGGCCGCCACTACCACGGCGCTGGCCGAAGCCCGTTGTCCCTGGTTCTTTCGGTGGCTGCCGCTTTGATGGTTTTGCTGGCTGCCGTCACTTCGGCCGTGGTCCGCTCTGAGGGCGTCACCGGAACCGTGAATGCCCCCTTCGCCGGGACCGGGCCGGTTGGCGCCATGGCCGCGGTTGGTGCAGGCGCCGAGGACGGGAGCATCGCGAGGATTATCAGCAGGGTCTCCGGCTTCCGCGTTGGCGTGGCCGTCGCGGATACAGCGGGCGGACCGGTCCGCACTTTTGGCGACACGGCGGCCTATCCTGCGGCCAGCACTGCCAAGCTCATCACCGCAGCGGCCTATCTCAAGCTTGTAGAGGCCGGTGAAGTGCGCCTCGATGAGACGCTGGGGAACTTCACTGCCGCGTTCCAGCTCAAGTCCATGATCAACAGCAGCAACAATGATTCCTGGCTTCTGTTGATGGACAGGCTCGGCTACCAGCGGCTGATCCAGTATGCCGCCTCGATTGGCATAGCCTACGATCCCGAAGACAACCGGCTGACTCCCGGGGAAGTGGCCCAGGTCCTGACGAAGCTGTACGCCGGACGGCTGCTTAACCCCATCAATACCGCACAGTTGCTGGGGTACATGCAGGAAACCAACAACGAGGAACTAATCCCCGCCGCCTCGGGGCCCGGCATTACCGTCTATCACAAATACGGCCAGCTTGGAGGAAACCTCCATGACGCAGCCCTTTTGGAACATGGCGGGACAACGTATGCGCTGGTGATCTTCACCGAAGGCGCCGATAGCACCGACGAGGCCGAACGGACCGAAATGATCCACGATCTGACGCGGGCAGTCGTCGGGACGCTCTTTCCGGCGGGATAGGCAAGGTGCTGTTGACTCCGTGCAATCCGGCGCTCGGCATTGAGGGAACGGAGCATTCGTGGGCAGGTGGCTTAAGTGTCCGCTCGCGCCGGGGCTTAAGTGACTGTGAGACCGGGTGGTCAGCTGCGGTGGTGCTCAATCAGCCAGCTGGCCATCTGCTGGGCCCGCTTGGCCGCTTGGGTGTCCCCTTCGGTGGCTGAGACGATGGACCCCTTCATCAGGATGTGCCACGACCGGGCGAAATCCTCGGGGCGGTCCAGCCCGGCCTGCTCCGCGAGGGCCTGCACATGGCCCCTGATCCTGGCCAGGTAGTCAATGCTGGCCTGGCCCAGCGGATGGGCCGGGCCCATTTCCAGCAGGATGTTGATGAAGGAGCAGGCCTCGAAGTCGTCGCGCAGGAACCAGTCGCCGAAGACGTCGAAGATGGCAAGGAGCTGTTCAGTGGGGGTAGTGCCGCGCAGTTTGGCCTGGCCAACGATGGCATCAACTGTCCATACCTGGTCCCGCTGCTCCAGGAACGCCAAGACCAGTGCATCCTTGGACGGGAAGTGCCGGTAAAAAGTTGCCTTTGCCACGCCGGAACGTTCGATCAGTTCGTTAACCCCCACGTCCCGCACACCGCGGCGGGAAAACAGTTCGTAGGCTACTGCAAGGATCCGGCCCCGGGAATCGGCAGGAAGAAATGGCGCCTCGGCGGCTAACTCCGCAGGAGACAGCGCGGGTTCTGCAGTGTGGTCTGCATCGGAAATCATCGTACGAATAGTTTACTCCAAGGCGCAGACAGACCGGTCTTACTCGCTGTAGTGTTTTTCCCAGACGCAGTGCGATGACGCCGGCGGGACCCTCTAAAGCCCGTCGGCCTGGCGCAAGGAGGCCCCGATGTCAGCAGAGCGAACGTTCGATTTTATCCCGTGTGGCGACACTGACCCCTGGATAGAAAGCACCGATGCGTCCGCCGAGGTCCGGCACTTCGCGCGGGAATCCTTGCGGTGGCAGGCGCAGGAAATCATTGATGAAGTGCTCCGTGGAACGGCTCCCGGCGAGGAGCTGGCCCGGGCCAGGTTGCGCCGCTGCGTCGCCCAGAACCCGGGCAAGCCCGAACGTGCACTCCTTGAACAGCTGATGCTCAACCGCGACCCGCAGGGTGAATCAACGCAGTAACAGCCTGCCTTACAACGTGAGGCTGCGGTCCACAATGCGCCCGGCGGTCATGTGCAGGCTCTGGCTGTTGGCGCGGGCATGGTTCCGCAGCAGGTTGAATGCCGCGTCCATGTCCACCCCGGCGGTATGGGCAATGACGCCCTTGGCCTGCTCAATCAGCACCCGGGTGTTCAATGCCAGCTGCAGCTGCTCGTTGACCAGTACCGCTTCCCTGATGGTGCGTTCCTGCATAAGGCTGATAGTGGCGACGTCGGCAAGGGCCTGGCCGATCGCGGCATCCTCTGCAGTCAGGAAACCCTCCCGGGCCCCGAACAGACCCATGGCCCCGATAATCCTGCCGTGAACGCGCATGGGCACAGCATGCACGGAGCGGAAGCCCTGCGACAGCGCGGCTTGGCGAAAACCCAGCCACTTGGTAAGCCCGGCAATGTCGTCCACTGAGACTGCCGACCCTGTCACGTAGCACTCAACGCAGGGACCGGCTCCGGCTTGAAGCTGGAGCACCTCGACGAGTTGGCTCTGCTCGCTGGTGGATGCGACAACCTGCAGTTCTCCGCTGGGATCGGCAAGCAACAGACCCGCGGCTGCGACGTCAAGGAGACCCACGGATTCCTCCACCAGGATATGCAGAAGATCCACGACGTCGTAGTCGGCCACCAGCGTGTCAGTGAGCTTGACGAACGCCGCACTGGCGCGCTCGGCGCGGGTACTGGTTACCATGGCCCTATTTTACTGCAGGGCAGATCCGCTGGCCCCACCCTTGTCGGTGTCGAAGCTGAGCCTTCTTTCGAGCACAGCGGCGGCCGTCTCCCCCAACGTGAGGTCATTGGCAAAAGCGTAGGCACGCAACAAAAGCAAGGATTCCGCTGCCGTAGCACCAGACTGCGCCAGTACCATCCCGGTGGCCTGGTGGATCTCGCGGCGCGACATAAGCGCCGGCTCCAGGGCTGGATCCGTATCCGTTGAGCTGAGGCTCAGGATCTTGCGCAGGAGGTACCAGGAAGTCTGCCCGGCAAGTACGGCCGCCATCGACTGGTCCGACCGGTTCAGGTTTCCACGAACGGCGTGATACAGCTCAACAACACCGAGGTCCATCGCGCCTACTGTGAGTGGAAAAACGAACAGCGCGGCTGCGTCCGTCCCGGCGATCGCCTGCCGGAACATGGGCCATTCGTCGTCGGCTGTGGACTGTGCGTCGGGGATCAGCACGGGCAAGCGGGTCTTGTGGGCCCGCCACCGCGGGCCTTCGCCGAGGTTGAACTGCAGTTCGTCCAGGCGGGCGGCGAGTTCGTCGCTGGCGGAGACCAGGGTCTCCGCGGCAGAGCCGCCGAAGAGGGACACCGCGGCACCCGTTATGGGCAGCTTCTCCAGATATGGAGCACACACGTTCTGGTCACCGGCAACCATATCGGGTGCAATGTCCATGGTGAGCCTCTGATCCCTGAATCATCCCGCAGTGAAAGATCCGGCGGCAGGCTGAACCGGAACGGCGGAGTTGTCACTTCAAGGATACAGATTGCGGCGAACCCGCCCGTCGTCGCCGACCGGGCCTCAGTCCGGCCCTTCCTGTCCGTTGGCATTGGCCATCTCTGAGGTGACCATCAGGTGGTCACGCAACGCCCGTTCCGGTGCGCCCGGGTGGGCGGCCACACACCTGCGAAGGCGCCATTTGACGTCAGCCAGATCCGGTGCCGGGTCCTCCAAGATCGAGTAGATAATTTCGTAGGCCTGCCATCCGATCGGCGTGAATCCGTCAGCTGCGACGTGGTTGGCCATCGCCCCCTCCACCTTAGGGATCGTGGCGCTCACGGGTCTCGCCGAAAAGTACGGCCTCGCTGACCATAACGGTATAGGTGTCGTGTGCGTGGCGGGTTACCAGAATCCCGCACAGGCCAGTGCTGGAGGCAAACTGGCGGGCCATGTCAACGGCCGAATTCAAATAGTCGTCCAGGACGGACGCGTGATTCACTTTGACGAGATAGGACAGCCCGTCATCGATTGTGCGGATCATTGGATTCGCTCCTGACTTGAGCGTGGCCGGTAGGCCACGGGGATAGGGAATACACGCGAGCATCCCGCTTGCCGTGTATGCGGCTGCGCCGGGCAGACAGGAGCCGGGCAACACAAAAGGCCGAGGATAACTGCGGAAGAAGTTTGGGGTGCCCTGCGTGAAATTTGTCCTCCTGGAGTACGCCGACATAAGGCGATGCCAGGGTCTGGGGCAACAAGTTCAGCATAGCCCATGCCGAGACAGACGGACAGGAATCCGAGGCCTTGAGCGCCCCGGAAGCGGACCCTACATGTCAGCTGCTCAGCGGCACGTTGTCGATCAGCCGGACCGGCCCCACCTTGGCGGCGATGAGAGCCAGGCCTTCGCCGCGGAACGGGACTTTCCAGCAGTTCTCGGCCAGCGGCTCAAGGGTGAGCGGATCCACGACGTCGAAGTAGTCCAGTCCCACCAACGACTGCGATTCAACCATGGCCCGGGCCGATTCCAGATCAAGCGGCTGGTGGGCAGTTGCCCGCTCCGCCAGGAGCCGCAGCGCCCGTGACAACACCAGGGCGGCCTCGCGCTCCTCTGCGGAGAGGAACCGGTTGCGGCTGGAAAGGGCCAGCCCGTCCGCGGACCGGACGGTGGGCACGGCAACAATTTCGACGGGGAAATTCAGGTCCGCCACCATACGGCGCACCAGCGCCAGCTGCTGGGCGTCCTTTTGCCCGAAATAGGCCCGATAGGCCGGCAGTCCCCCGCCGCCTGAGGCAAAAGCACCGGCCGGTGGAAGCCCTGCGCCGGGGATGCCGTAGTGCAGCAGCTTGGCAACCACGGTGAGGGCCCCGTCGAAATGGCCCGGCCGTGTGGCGCCTTCCCACTTTTCCCCCAGGGTGCCGGCGGTCACGCGGACCAGCGGCTCGCCGCCGGGATAGACCTCTTCCACCGGAGGCGCAAACACGAGGTCCACGCCCTGTTCCTCAAGCAGGGCAAGATCGGCGTCGAGCGTGCGCGGGTACCGGTCCAGATCCACCGCATCGCCGAACTGGAGCGGGTTCACAAAGATGGACGCCACCACTACGTCGTTCTGTTCGACGGCGGTGCGCGCCAGCCGGGCGTGGCCTTCATGCAGCGCGCCCATGGTGGGCACCAGGCCCTGGGACCTGCCCGCCTTCTGTGCGAGCAGCCGGGCACTCGCCTCCCTGAGCTCTGCGGCCGTTGTCACCAGTTGCGTGGCCATGTCAGTTTCCCTCTTCCAGGGCCGCGCGGAGGGCCCCCACTTGATCCTCTTTGAGCAGCCCCCGGCTGCTGGCCCGCCGTGCCGTGGCACGGGCCATGGCGACGTAAGCCTCCAGCACATCGCCGTGAGCACCGGCGTCGTACTCCCTTAACGCCTCGGCGTGGGCCGCCACTGTCCCCACATCGCCGCGGGCCACCGGCCCGGTCAGCGCCGATTCGCCGGAAGCGAGCGCGTTCTCCAGCGTGGCCCGCAGCAAAGGCCCCAGCATCCGCTCCGGCGCGTCGACGCCAACGTCGCGGAGCAGCTGCGAAGCCTGCGCCACCAGGGTGACCATATGGTTCGAGCCATGGGCGAGGGCCGTGTGATAAAGCGTCCGGTCCCCCTCCGCGATGGCCACGGGTTCGGCACCCATCTCCACCACTAGCGCCTGGGCAATGGGCAGCATCGCGGCATCAGCGGTCACGCCAAAGGTGCAATCCAGCAGTCGTGTCAGGTCCAGGCCCATCCCCGTGAACGTCATGGCGGGGTGCAGTGCAAGGGGGATGGCTCCGGCGGCGCGCACCGGGCGAAGCACCCCCACGCCGAACCTGCCCGAGGTGTGCGCCACAATCTGTCCGGGCTGCCACGCCCCGAGTTTGGCGAGTCCGTCCACCAGTCCGGCCAAGGCGTCGTCGGGCACGGCCAGAAGCACCAGTTCAGACCGTTCCACAATCTCCTGGATCTCCAGGATGGGCACGCCGGGCAGCAGCGTCTCCGCCCGTTCACGGCTGGCCTCGGACACCGCAGAAACCCCGACGACGGCGTGCTCGGCTGAGCGCAACGCCGCACCAAGGACGGCGCCCACTTTCCCGGCACCGATGATTCCGACGCCAAGGCGCCCGGGCTTAGCCACGTTGCGGGCCTTCCTGTGGGGGACTGGTTTCGGCAGGCTCAACCACCGGACTAGCGGGTTCGACAGGCTCAATCACCGGAGCTGGCTCAGCCACCGGAGCGGGCGCCACCGTTGCCAGCCATTGTTCACTGGTCTGCCGCTTGCGGGCGAGCCGGGCGCGGGCGGACTGGGCATCAAAAAGGCCCCGGGCCTCGTCAAGTCCGGCCTGGGTGAGCCGTGGCGAGACCGGCCCCGCCGTGGTGTGCAGGACAAGGTCCGCCACACGGAACCGCCGGGCGAGCGGACCCTGGTGCAGTGCCATTGACTGGGTGCGCTGGTGCGGGACCACCACCAGTTCCCGCCACCACCGGCCCGAGCGGATCAGCAGGGCGGTGTCAGTGGTGGCGAAGCCATTGCGGCGCCAGCCCAGCGGCGCGAGGAACCTGCCGCGGTGCGGCGTGGTGACAAATCCGCCGTCGGAATCCAGCCCCGTGAGCCCGGCAGCGAAGGTGCGGCCGGGCTCTGGTGTGCCGGGATCCGGCAGCACGAGCGCGAGCATGGACATCACGTCGGGCAGCTTGCCTACGGGCAGCAGCGTGGTCCGGGACGCTGTCTCGCCATTGCTCCCGACTGCGCCGTACCCGGCCACGTTGACCTGGATCCGGTACCAGCCGAACATCCGCCATAGTGGGGACTGTGCCACTTTCAGCGCCTGGACCCTGCCCGGGGGCAGCGTCTGCGCCTGCGTGTCCAAGAGCCCGTAGCGGAGCCGGATCCCGTCCGGCGAAATGGCGGCGGTGAAGTTGTAGCCCTTGTTAAAGAAGCCCCAGTAGCTGGCTGCGAGGCCCAGCACCGCCGGGATCAGGTAGAAAAAGAAGCTCCGGTTGTCCGTCACGGCGGACAGGATCACGGCGGCGATGCCGCCCACCACCACAAAAAAGCTCTGCTCACTGAGCAGCAGGGAACCGATAAGGCGCGACGGCGGCACGGAGAGCACCGGATATTCGGGCGCCTCGGGCGCGGCCCCCTGCGGCCGGGACGGGTCCGGGACCACGCCTGCGGCCCGTGCCAGGATGGTGGCCCGGAGCTGGCGGGCATCGTCCATCCGCAGGTACGCCAGCTTGACGGCCGATTCACCGGCGTCGGCCACCTCGAACTTGAGTTCGGCGAGGCCGAAGATCCTGGCCAGGAGGGGCTGCACGATGTCGATGGCCTGGACGCGGTCCAGCCGGGCCTGGCGCTGCTGGCGGAAGAGGAAGCCGGAGTTGACCCGGACGTACCCTTCGGCGACCTGGTACTTGGTGAAGTACCAGGTCAGGATGAAGCCCAGCACGGTCACCACAAGGACGATGCCGCCGCCGGCCACCAGCCAGGGTGCCCGGCCGGCGAAGTCCTCCTCGAACAGAGGACGGCCTTGCAGCAACCGTTCGAAAAAGTCCCGCCCGAAGAAGAAACCGATGGCTGCCAGGGCCACCCAGCCGCGCACAAATGGGGACGCCGGGTGCACACGCAGCCACTCGCCGTCGGGCGCCACCGGAACCGCAGTCGGTGCGCCGGCCTCCGGAACGTTTGACGTCACAGCCCTGCCAGCCTCGCTTCACCGCGGGCGGCGAGCTGCTCGCGCAGGCGTGCCCCTTCCACAGCGGGCAGGCCGGGGATGGTGGCGTTGGTTCCGGGCGAGGCGGTGTGGAGTTTGAGCGTGCAGAGTCCCAGCCCGCGTTCCACCGGGCCCACGCCGATGTCCACGTATTGCATGCGGCCGTAGGGAACCGCCATGGTCCGTTGGAAAAAGATGCCGCCCCGGATCAGCAGGTCATCGTCGCGCTCGGCGTAACCGATGGCGCGCACCTGGCGCGGAATCAGCAGCAGCCGCCAGATGGCCAGAACCAGAGTCACCGCCGGGACGGTGATAGCCAGCCACAGCGGGGGCCAGCGCCACCAGCCGAGCAGGACAAGAACGAGGGGCAGGCTCAGGACGACCACCGTGACCAGATTCCCTATGGCCCACTGCACCAGCCGCACCGTGACGTATTTCGGGGATACCCGCTGCCAGGTAATGCCCGGCGGATCAATCGCCTCTGTACGCATATTCGCCTTCCCCTGCGGCTTCGCCGCGTACCCCGCGGCCGGGTTTCCCCTCACCGGGCGTTGCATCGGTGTCTTCGGGCGGGATCTTGCAGAACCGCTCCACCAGCAGGCCGACGACGATCATCACCAGACCGCCGGCAGCGATCGCGATTGCCACCCAGGTGATGTCCTGGTCGCTGCGCAGGTTCCAGATGCGCAGCTGGTCCAGGAAGATCCCCGCGTGCCAGCCCAACAGGACGGTGCCCGCGTAGGCGCACGCCTGGGCGAGCACCAGGGTCCTGGCGGCAAGGATCGGGTCCAGCGCCTTCTTGCGTTTGGTGCTGTTGCGCCACCGGAGCACGCGGATGCCAAGAACCAGTGTGATGGCAACAATCACGCCCATGGTGGCCAGCGCGGTGGCCGGAAGAACCGGCGTGGCCATGCTGTAGCGCGTGGTCACCACGGTGGCCGACCAGCCGGCCACGGTCAGGACCAGGCCGATCAGCAGCAGGCGGACAGGGTTGATGGGCTTCACTGGTTACTCGACCGCCCCGGCTGTGGGGACGCCGTCGTAATCGCCGAAACCGTCGAACGGGGCGAGGTCGCCAAAATCGGGGGCGCGGGTGGCCAGCTCGCTGATGCGTTCCCCGCCCAGGGTTGCCGCCGGCTCGATGAGGGACCACGGATACAGCACAAAGGCGCGTCCGGCGGCACGCGGGTGCGGCAGGGTCAGCACCGGGTCGTCACTGGTGAGGTCACCGTAGGTGATGATGTCGACGTCGAGTGTCCGGGGTCCCCAGCGCACTTCACGAACGCGGAGGTGCTTGTTTTCCACCGCCTGGCAGTGCTTCAGCAGCTCCGCCGGGGACAACGTGGTTTCCACGGTGATGATCATGTTCAGGAAGTCTGGCTGGCCGGCCGGGCCGCCAACGGCTTTGGTCTGCACCACCGGGGAAACGGCCTGCAGGCGCACCTCCGGCGGGTCCACCAGGTCAGCAACGGCCTCGGACAGGGTGTCGTTCCGCTCGCCCAGGTTGCTGCCGAGGGCAAGGACGGCTTTGGTGTACCCGGAGCTCATGACCGCTGCCCGTCCTGCCGCGCTTCTTGCCAGGCACTGTGTGTCCTGTTCCGGTGCACGCTGACAGCCACATCGCCGAAGGGCACCTCGATGGGCGCCTTGGGCTTGTGGACGGTGATGTCCACGGCCTGGATGCTGAATTCTGCGAGCAGGCCATCGGCGATCCGGACGGCCAGGGCCTCGATCAGGTTCAGCGGCTCCCCGGTGATCCAGTCCTTGATCCGCTCAGCCACTTCGCCGTAGTGGGCAGTGTCCCGGACGTCGTCGGATACTGCGGCTTTGGCGAAGTCCAGGTGCAGCACGGCGTCCACCACAAACGGCTGGCCCTCGCGGCGCTCGAAATCGAAGACGCCGTGATGGCCGACGGCGGTGACGCCGCTCAGCGTGATCTTGTCCATGGGTGCCCGGCCTAGGTGGTGGTAGGGGCGGCGGCCATCCGCGCGGCCACCTTGACGGCGTCAAGGCTTGGACCGACGTCGTGCACACGGACGGCCCAGGCCCCCCGGAACGCGCTGATCGCGGTGATGGCGGCCGTGGCGGACTCGCGTTCCTCCGGTGCGGCGGACTTGCCGGCGACTGTGAGGAGTGTGCCCAGGAAGCGCTTGCGGGAGGCGGCCACCAGAACCTTGTGCCCCAGGGTGTCCAGCTGGTCCAGGTGCTGCAGGAGCTCCCAGTTCTGGGCGTCGTTCTTGGCGAAGCCCAGGCCCGGGTCAACGATGATCTGCTCTTTGCTCACCCCGGCTGCGTAGAGCTTGTCGCGGACGCCGGCCAGTTCTGCCACCACTTCGCCGGCCACATCCTGGTATTCGGCCAGCGAGTTCATGGTGCGGGCGTCGCCGCGGCGGTGCGTGAGGACATACGGCACTTTGGACGCGGCTACGAGCTCGGCCATCTCCGGCTCGATGGTCAGCCCGGAAACGTCGTTGATGATGGCGGCGCCGGCCTTCAGGGCAGCAGCTGCCGTGGCGGCGTGGGTGGTGTCGATGCTGACCAGGGCGCCCGCTTTGACCAGGGCTTCGATGACGGGGATCACCCGGCGCTGTTCTTCCTCCGGGCTGACGTCCTCCGCGTCGGGGCGCGTCGATTCGCCGCCGACGTCGATGATGTCCGCTCCGGCGTAGAACATCCGCAGGCCCGCCGCGATGGCGGTGTCCGCCGTCGCATGCTTTCCGCCGTCGCTGAAGGAGTCCGGGGTGACGTTCAGGATGCCCATGACCAGGGTGCGGCCGGTGGGCAGGTCCGCGAATTTCGCGGCCGGGCGCGGTTTGCGCAGGATGGGCAGCGGAGATGTTGCGGGCCCGGTTCCCGGGGCTGCAGCGAGTGAGTCCATGGTCTGTTACTTACCTTCCGAGGATGAGGCTCATGGCTTCGGCACGGGTGGCCGGGTCATGAAGCTGCCCGCGGACCGCGCTGGTGACGGTCTTTGCTCCGGGCTTGCGGACACCGCGCATGGACATGCACATGTGTTCGCATTCGACAACGACAATCGCGCCACGCGGCTTGAGGTGGCTGACCATTGCTTCGACGATCTGCGTGGTGAGGCGCTCCTGCACCTGGGGGCGCCGGGCGTAGATATCCACGAGGCGCGCCAGCTTGCTGAGTCCGGTCACTTTGCCCTCGTGGGAGGGAATGTAGCCGACGTGGGCAACCCCGTGGAACGGCACCAGGTGGTGCTCGCACGTTGAGTAGAACGGGATGTCCTTGACCAGGACCAGTTCTTCGTGGTCCAGGTCGAAGGTGGTGGAAAGGACGTCCGCAGGATCAAGGTGCAACCCTGAGAACACCTCAGCGTAGGCCTTGGCCACCCGCCTGGGGGTGTCCACAAGGCCGCCGCGGTCCGGGTCCTCCCCGATGGCCAGGAGGATTTCACGGACGGCCGCCTCAATCCGGGGCCGGTCCACTTTCTCGTGCTTTTTGTGGTGGGATCCGTCCTCCGCCGGGTGTCCGGCGGAGGCGGGAGCGTCGTCGTCGTCGAAGTGAGTCACAGAAGAAAGCTTAGCCGTGCGTGGCGTCAGGCCCCGAGTCGGGGATGCCGCCCTGGAACGAGGCGTCATCCGGGACACCCTGCGGGTGCAGCGGCAGCGCGTCCAGCGGTTCCTCGAGACGGGCCTGCTTGGCTTCCTCCTGGGCTTCGCGCTCAGATTTCTCCAGGCGGGATTCCACGGGGCCGGCCTGCTGGACCGGACGGGTCTCCTTGGACAGCCACACCTCGCGGAAGTCACGCTTGCGGATGTCCGTGAAGATGTGCGCGATCTCAGCCTGGTTGAGGGTCTCCCGTTCCAGGAGTTCCAGGGCCAGCTGGTCCAGGACGTCCCGGTTTTCGGTGAGGATGGCGTAGGCCTCGTCATGCGCCTGGTCGATCAGGCGGCGCACTTCCTCATCCACCACGTAGGCGATCTGGTCCGAGTAGTTGCGCTCGTGCCCTGCGTCGCGGCCCAGGAAGGGTTCGCCGCCGCCCTGGCCCAGGCGTACCGCGCCGACTCGTTCGCTCATGCCGTACTCGGTGACCATCTTGCGGGCCGTGGAGGTGGCCTTTTCGATGTCGTTGGAGGCTCCCGTGGAGGGATCGTGGAAGACGATCTCTTCCGCCACGCGGCCGCCCATCGCGTAGGCCATCTGGTCCAGCAGTTCGTTGCGGGTGATGGAGTACTTGTCGTTCTCCGGGACCACCATGGTGTAGCCCAGGGCGCGGCCGCGGGGCAGGATGGTGATCTTGGTGACCGGCGCCGAGTTCCGCAGGGCTGCCGCCACCAGGGCGTGTCCGCCTTCGTGGTACGCGGTGATCTTGCGTTCGTGTTCCTTCATCACGCGGCTGCGCTTCTGCGGGCCTGCCATGACGCGGTCGATGGCCTCGTCCAGGGCGCGGTCATCGATGAGGTTGGCGTTGGAGCGTGCGGTCAGCAGGGCGGCCTCGTTCAGGACATTCGCGAGATCCGCGCCGGTGTAGCCGGGGGTTTTCTTCGCGACCGCCTTGAGGTCAACGCCCGGGGCCATCGGCTTGCCCTTGGCGTGCACCTGTAGGATCTGGTCGCGGCCGATCAGGTCCGGGGCGTCCACCGAGATCTGGCGGTCAAAACGGCCCGGACGCAGCAGGGCCGGGTCCAGGACGTCGGGGCGGTTGGTGGCCGCAATCAGGATGACGTTGGTTTTAACGTCGAAGCCGTCCATTTCAACCAGCAACTGGTTGAGGGTCTGCTCACGTTCGTCATTGCCGCCGCCGATGCCGGCACCGCGGTGACGGCCGACGGCGTCGATCTCGTCGACAAAGATAATGGCCGGAGAGTTGGCTTTGGCCTGTTCAAAGAGGTCGCGGACACGGGACGCGCCCACGCCGACAAACATTTCCACGAAGTCCGAGCCGGAGATGGAGAAGAACGGCACGCCGGCCTCACCGGCGACGGCACGGGCCAGGAGGGTCTTGCCGGTTCCCGGAGCGCCGTAGAGCAGCACGCCCTTGGGGATCTTGGCGCCCACGGCCTGGAACTTGGCCGGTTCCTGCAGGAACTCCTTGATTTCCTGGAGCTCCTCCACAGCCTCGTCCGCGCCGGCAACGTCAACGAAGGTCACCTGCGGCATGTCCTTGTTGACCATCTTGGCCTTGGACTTGCCGAACTGCATGATCTTCGAGCCGCCGCCCTGCATCCGGGTCATCAGGAACCAGAACAGTGCACCAAGCAGGATGACGGGGATCAGCAGCGAGAGCAGGCCGGAGAACCAGTTGCTTTCAATCGGCTGGTCCGTGTAGCCATTGGCGGGCTTGGCGGCTGTGACGGCCTTGACGACGTCGATGGCGCGGGCGTCGACGAAGTAGAACTGGACGCTCTTGCCCTTGTCCTGACCGTCGACCTGCAGGGTGTCTTTCAGGACCAGGTCAACGCGGTTTTCGCCGTCGAAGATCTTTGCCTGCTCCACCTTGCCGCTGTCGGCGAGGAGCTCGAGGCCCTTGTCCGTGTCGATCCGTGCCGCACCACCGGGAGCCAGTGTTGCAAAGGCCACGAGAAGCATGGCGATCACAACAACGATCCAGATGCCCGGGCCCTTGAAGAAACTCTTAGCTTTCATCTGTTCGGGGGCTGGCCCCGTCCCTCCTGGTAGTGCTGCACGGCGAATGGTCTGCGCGCGTGTGATGCTGCATCAGCTACTAGCTATACACCGTTCGGAGTAATTCACGCACGGTGCTGCGCAAAAGTTCCCTCTGGGCGTAGCGGGATGTGGGAGGCAAACGGGACTCCCCAGATCAGCCAACGGATCAGCGCGCGGGCGCCGCCACCGAATCGCGCAGTACCGGCGGGCAGTCCAGGATGGTCGGGTGGAGCGCCATGAGGGCCAGGTCCGTCTTGCCCTCGATGGCGTCGATCAGGTTCTCGGCCGCCCAGGCACCCATTTCGTAGTGCGGCAGGGCCACCGTAGTCAGGCCCGGGTACAGGTTTGCCGCGATGAGTTCCTGGTCATCGAAGCCCACCACAGACAAGTCCCCGGGGATGGACAGCTCCAGCTCCGCAGCGGCCCGGTAGGCGCCCATGGCCATCCGGTCGTTGTAGCAGAACAGCCCGGTGGGCCTGTCTTCACGCCCCAACATCCGGCGGACCGCCGCATAGCCTCCCTGCACTTCGGAGAGCTCCGACTCGACAGGTGCCGCGTCGCCGTCGAGGCCAGGAGGATTCCGACGGCGGTGCGGGCACCGCCCTCCTCGTCGGGCACCACGGCCGTGATGCCGCCGCCGGTGCTGACGGAGTCCACCAGCACCGCCGGTACGCTGCCAAGGTTGACGGGCAGCTGCACGTGGCGGTGGTACATGGTGGCGTAAAGGATGCCATCAACCCGGGGCTCGCGGATCCGGACGTATTGATTATCATCAGGTTGTAGCCGCGGGCACGGGCGGCCTCGTCCGCGCCCAGGATGATGCGACCTGCATGGAGTGTGGTGGCGATATCCTCGCTGACCAGGCCCAGCATTCCGGTCCGCCGGGTGCGGAGCGCCTGGGCCAGGCGGTTAGGGCCGTAGCCGAGCTGCTCAGCGGCGGACTTCACCTTGTCCCTGGTTTCCGGGCTGATCCGTGCGTACGACACGTCATTCAGGACATGGGAGACCGTGGTAACAGACACCCCGGCGGCGACTGCTACGTCCTTGATCCCAATGTTCTTGTTGCTCAACGGTCTCCCACGTCCTCTGCAATGCAGCGAGATGGCATTTCACGGCAGCGTCCGTTGGTGCGACTGCCGTGAAATGCCATCTCGGCGAGAGTGGCTACTCGTAAACGTGCGGGGCGAGCGTGCCCACGAAGTCCAGGTTGCGGTACTTCTCGGCGTAGTCCAGGCCGTAGCCCACCACGAACTCGTTGGGGATGTCGTAGCCGACGTACTTGACGTCGATCTCCACCTTGGCGGCCGTGGGCTTGCGGAAGGCGGTGCAGATCTCCACGGAAGCGGTGCCGCGGGATTCCAGGTTGGTCTTGAGCCAGGACAGGGTCAGGCCGGAGTCAATGATGTCCTCGACGATCAGGACGTCCTTGCCCATCAGGTCCGTGTCCAGGTCCTTGAGGATCCGGACAACACCCGAGGACTGGGTGCCGGAGCCGTAGGAGGACACTGCCATCCAGTCCATCGAAACGTGGCTGTGGAGCGCGCGGGCGAGGTCGGCCATAACCATCACAGCGCCCTTGAGTACACCGACCAGAAGGATTTCGCGGCCTTCGTAGTCCTTGTCGATCTGCGCAGCGAGCTCAGCGATCCGCTGTTGGATCTGTTCCTTGGTGTAGAGAACGTGCTTGAGGTCTGCCTGGACGTCGTTTGAATCCACCAATGGCTCCTGTGTAGATGCGGGGTGCGACTATTCTTGGGGCGGTTTTTGAGGCCGGAATACTAGCTTCCCACAGCGGGCCGCTTCACGGGGAACGGGGGCGCCGCCGTCGGGACCGTCGGGCCGCGTTTCCGCAGCGTCCCGCTGGGCCAGCTCGGCGAGGGACAGCCGGTACACGCTCACACCGCCAGGCAGCTCCACGGGACCGGCGGAACCCTGCCGGCGCAGCAGCGCTTCCGCTGCCAGAAGGCGCTGGTAGCTGGGCTGTTGGCCCCCGACGTCGGCCGCTGCCTTGGCGATGACCCGGAACCTGATGGCCGGGGAAAGTTCCCCCAGAGCCTCCTCCCGGAGGCTGACCTCCGGTCCGGACCGCTCGGCCAAGGCTGCAAATGTGCGATCTGCCACGTCCTCCAGATAGTCGGCGTCCAACTGCAGGATGGACGCGGTCCGGGCCAGGGATTCAGCCACGCCGGGCCCGAGTTTTTCCTCGAGCATCGGCAGCACTTCCACCCGGGTCCGGGAGCGGGCAAACGACGGGTCTGCATTGCTGGGATCGTGCCAGGGCTCGAGGTCTTCGACATCGCAGATCTCCAGGGTCTCTGCGCGGCGCAGGCCGAGGAAGGGCCTGAGCAACAGGCCGCGGGCTGGCCGCATTCCAGCCAGCGAGCGCGTGCCGGAGCCGCGGGCAAGACCCAGCAGGACCTGTTCGGCCTGGTCGTCCAGCGTGTGGCCGAGCAGGATGGCCGCGGCTCGGTGCTCGTGGGCCGCAGCCTCCAACGCTGCATGGCGGGCATCCCGGGCGGCGGCCTCCGGGCCCATCCCGGTGCTGGCGACGGTGACGGTCCGGAGGTCCACCGGGGAAAGACCCAGTTCCTTCAGTGTCTGGACTGTGGCCGCAGCCACCTGGGCCGAGCCCTCCTGCAGCTGGTGGTCAACCACGACGGCGCCGACCGTCAGTGGGTACCCGTCAACGTGGCCGCGGCGGGCAAAATAGGCTGCCACCGCCGCGAGGGCCAGCGAATCCGGTCCACCACTGCAGGCCACCAGCACGTGGGCCGGATAGCCGGCGTCCGCCAGGGCGTTCTGGACCATTTTGCGCGCCTTGCCGACGACGGGCGCAAGCCGGCCGGGCCGTCGTCGTCCGCTTGAAGCCGTGCGGGCGTCCGGCACCTTTGGGGCGTGCGGCACCTATAGGCCCATCCGGTCAACCCACAGCTTGGGATCGTGGATTTCAGGCTCGGTGGGAAGGTTATCCGCGGATTCCCACACCCTGTTGAAGCCCTCCATGCCAACCAGCTCCACTACGGCGCGGACAAACTTGGCGCCGTCGGAATACTGGCGCATCTTGGCGTCCAGGCCAAGGAGGCTGCGGATGAATTTCTCCATCACGCCGCGGTCTTTGCCACGGTCGGTGAAGCGCTGCCGGATGGTCCTGACCGAGGGGACGATGCTGGCGTCGACGGCGTCCATCACCACGTTGGCGTGGCCCTCCAGCAGGCTCATCACTGCCGTCAGGTGCGACAGGGACGCCTTCTCCTCGGGGTTCTGCAGCAGGTCCAGGATGGCGCCGCGGCCGGGCGTATTGCCGGTGGCGGTCCGGTCCTTGAGGGAACGCGCGGCGGCGGAGGCACGCTCCATCAGCGAATCAACGTTGCCCAGCAGGTGCCCGCTGAGGTTGTCGATCTCGGAAAGCATGTGGTGGCGGAGCCAGGGCGCAGCCGCGAACTGCACCCGGTGCGTCTGCTCGTGCAAGCAGACCCAGAGCCTGAAATCCTCCGGCGTGACGTTGAGCTCGCGCTCCACAGCCACGATGTTTGGCGCCACAAGCAGCAGCCGGCCAGCCGCGGGCGCGTTGGAACCTTCGGCGAGCGCGGCGAACGGATCGTACTGGCCCAGGACTTTGCTGGACAGGAACGCCAGGACAGCGCCGAGCTGGCTGCCCGTGATGGCGCCGCTGACGCTGGCCGCCGCCGGGCTGACGTTGCCGCGGCGGCTTTCGAGCATTTTATCCATGGCGGGTTTGAGCATCACGGCGAAGCTCTGTGTGTTTGCCTTGGCCCAATTGGCCCGGTCCACCACCAGGACAGAGGAGTCGCGCAGGTCCCGCGCGGCTTCGAGGCCCGTGATTTCGTGGACGTGCGGGACGGAGGCGTCGGCGAGGCGGCGCAGGCTGTCCACGGCTTCGCCGATTTCCGCCGAGTTGAGGGTTGGCCCCGCGGAGGCCAGCCGGGCCGCCGTGGACGCGGCCAGGTCCCAGTTGATCAGGGCCGGGGCCGGGCTGGATGATGCCGGGGCTGACGAATCACGCACAGTGGACTCCATAGCCCCATCACATCACAGCGGACGGCGGATGGTCCTTAAGTTCGCTGACCGGCGAACGGCTCGGGGCATCCGGTGACCTGCGCCTGTGTGTGGTTCGTTTCAGAAATCGGCCGGTTGCGCTGTCCTTCACCCACGTCACGGAGTCTTGGTGGCAACTTCGGCAGGAGCCGTCTTGGCGTAGACGTCCTTACTGACCTCATATCCGTGCTGGTCGAGCTCAAGTGCTTGTTCATTGACGTCGGCCAGTTGGGCGTCGGAGAGCTGTTCGATTTTTTCGAGGTCCAGGGTTTCCTGTTTCACGCCACCCTCGGCTGTCACCCTTACCAGCCCAGTGCCGGCTGAATAGAACTTACGCTGGTGGCCTACATCCGGTTCCAGCGGATTGTGCTCATCAATCACCAGCACGCCTTCGTAGCAGTCGGTGGGGACGCATAGCGCTACGTTGTCCTCGTAGGCACGCGCGCAATCGAGGAAACCCACTGAAGCCGCGTGAGCCTGAACATATTCCGGCGTGCCGGTCCGTGGCTGCGCTTGCATTGCAATGCCGGCTTGGCTCCCCGAAATCCCGTGGATGAAAGTATTGGGCGCCCCAATAAATTTGTCGTTTTCGAACTCCTCGGGATACTCACCGAAGAGCCAAACCGCTCCAGCGTTATCCTGGGCAAAAAAGGCCAGCTCCGATTCAACCAGCGCCCCGTCCTGGTAATCGCGGTCCCACATCACCAGGGTTTTCACACCGTCAATGACCTTGGTCAGGCCGGTTACGGTGTGTGTGACCCTGCGTTCGGTGGTGTCATCTTCAGCGGCGACCGTGCCGGTGGTGGAATACACGGTGCCTGGCTTTAGCGGAAACCACTTGTTGTCGATCGTCGGAGAGCTTTGGAAGGTGGTCTTGTCGAAGTTGACCGCAGACCCTGGCCCGCACAGCTCTGGCGCCTGCGACGTCGCTGTCGGCGACCCTGACGGCGATGCCGGCTCCGAAGTGCCGGTGGAGGTGGGCTGCGCTTGCCCGGCATCCGGCGCCGCGCACGACGCCACCGTCGACATTGCCAGAAGCAGCGTGAAAGCGGAACTAAGGGCTGATAGTCGTTTATTTGGCTGGAACATCATTGTGGCCTTCACTCTCGGAATTTATTGCTTTCAGCAACTGTCACGGGCGCCCCGTTTAGGAGCTCACCGAGGGGCAGCGCTGTCGAAACCGCGCCGGGTCTGGGACCGATCCGAAGACCTCTGTACGGGAGCGCGGAGAGCCGCCGAACACGCGGCCTCGAGCACAAGGTCAGGCCGTGCCGCGCCTTGGCGGGAGCGGGTCGGGACGCCATCACGGAATTTGATCGGAAATGGACACCAGCCTCACCCCTAATGACGGTTTCGACGTCGGAGGTTCCGTGCGTAGCCAAACACGGAGCCCGCGTGTGGTTGAGCCTAGGGCTGGCCTCCGTCAAGTGTCACGAGTAGCCGGTACTTGTTTTTCCGCCCGCCGCGCCGCAAGTACTTGCTCCCAAAAGAGCAGGCCCGCATAACAGCGGTCCGGACCCGCACGAACGGTGTTGCCCGGCACCGCTATTGCGGCGCAGGGCAGCGGTTACGGTAGGAACCCGGTTGCGGTAGGAGCAGGTCAGCGGCAGCCGCAGGCGGCGAGCGCCGTGGCGGCTCGGTCCAGGGCTTCCCGGTTCCCGGCGGCGCCAGGCTTCAGGTCGTTGCCGATGAAGGAGAAGACCAGGAGCCGGCCGTCGGCGTCCACCACGTAGCCGCTGAGGGCGATGACCGAATTCAGGGTCCCGGTCTTGGCCCGCACCAGGCCGGCACCGCGGGCCGTGGAGCCATCGACGTAGCGGGTGTCCAGTGTTCCGGTCAGCCCCGCGACCGGAAATCCATCCAGCGCGGCCCGCAAACGGGTGTCGGTCCCGCTGGTGATGGCACGCACCACTTCCGCGAACTGGCGGGCAGAGACCTGGTTGCCCAGCGCCAGCCCGGACACGTCCGCGAGCCGCATGGTGTCCGTAGGGATGCCCAAATCCGCGAGCTGTGCGCGGACTGCTCCAGTGGCGCCGTCGTTGCTGGCGGGCTCCCCCGCAGCCGCCGAGGCCATTCGGCCCAGGACCTCCGCCAGGTAGTTGTCCGAGGTCTGCAGCATGAGGTCCACCTGCTGGCCAACCGTGGCGGACTGGACCTCGGCAAGCACCGCCGGCTCTTCTGCCGGGGGCGCATCGCCCGAGGGTGCGGTGTAACGTACGACGCCGGCCGCTACCGTGAGTCCCGCAGCGGCACCCGCCGTCTTGAGCTGCGCCGCAAACGCCTCGGCGGCGGTGATTGCAGAGTCCTGCGGGCGGGGTCCGGTGGTCACGGCCGGGTCAAAGCGCGCCGAGTTCAGCGCAAGCGGGTACAGCGGGGCAACCTCGCCCGCCGCAACGTCCCCGTCCGCCCAGGCGGGGTTCAGCGTTGGGCCGGTGAACAGGGAGTCATCCACCAGGACCGTCAGCTCGCCGGTTGTTCCGGCGGCTTGGAGCGCGTTCACGGTGGCGGTGGCGAGGGTGGCGAGTCCGGCGCGGCCCATCACCTGGTTGGGCGCAGATTCCCCGGCACCCAGGAGGACGTCGCCACCGCCGGTGAGCACCACCTGATTGGCAGCGGGCCCGGCCAGGACCTTGGTGCTGAAACGGTGGTCCGGCCCGATTGCGCGCAGGGCGGCCACGGCAGTGAGCAGCTTCATATTGGAGGCGGGGATCCGGCTCTCCGAACCTCCGCGGTCAAACAGGACCTGGCCAGTGAGCGCATCCTGGACCAGCCCCGTGAAGCTGCCGTCGCCGTCGGGCTTTAACAATCCGCCCAACTGAGCGGCGACCGCGGAGGGCAGCGGGATGGGCGCCGACTCCGTGAGCGGAGAAAGGCCCATTCTGGCGGAAAGCGCGGTGGGGGCCTGCTGCCAGGCGGGCACTTCGGGTGTCGCCGCAGGACGCGGGCTGACGAAAGCAGGGACAACCAGCCACGCGGCGGGAAGGGCCAGCATAACGATCACGGCCAGGAGCAGCGCGTTGGGCCAGGCACGCAGTCTGCGCTGGACCGTGCGCCTGAACGCCGCCCTTATCCCTGCGGGACGCGATGTTTCCTTCATGCTGGTGCTGGTCCTCAAGTCCTGAAATTTCCCCGCAAGTTCCTGAAACCTGGGCCTCTCGCTATATCCTCAATAGTAGTCGGCGGCACCGACACTCCTTTTTGTTGTTCGTCTCCTGTGCCGCGAACCCCCTGCAATTGCCGAGGAGCATTCCATGAAGCATGACGTGACCATCGAGATCCCCAAGGGATCTCGCGTCAAGTACGAAGTTGACCACGAGACCGGCCGCGTCCGCCTGGACCGCGTCCTCTTCACCTCCATGCAGTACCCCACGCACTACGGTTTCTTCGAGAACACCCTGGGCGAAGACGGCGACCCGCTGGACGCACTGGTGCTCCTGCAGGACTTCGACCTGCACCCCGGCGTCATCGTTGAGTCCCGCCCCATCGGCGTTTTCAACATGACCGACGACGGCGGCGGCGACGCCAAGGTCCTGTGCGTCCCGGTTGACGCCCGTTTTGACCACATCCAGGAAATCAGCGATGTCAGCGAATTCCTGATCAAGGAAATCGAGCACTTCTTCACCCGTTACAAGGACCTGGAGCCGGGCAAGTGGGTCAAGGCCGAGGGCTGGGGCGACCGCGCCGCCGCCGAGGCCGAGCTGGAAGCCTCCATCAAGCGTTACGTGCCGGCAGCGCACTAGTCCGCACGGTCTCAGCAACGCGGGGTCACTTCCCGCCCATTCCACCTCCGGAATTGGGCAGGAAGTGACCCCGCATTGTGGTTTAAGGTGGAGGGTGAGTTCCGAGCCTTCGAATCCCCCGTATTTTGAGCCGCCGTATTTTGAACCGCCGTGCGGGCCCATCACAGGGTGGCGGGACGGTGAGGTGGTTCGCGCAACCGGTATCCCCTACGCCACCGCGGGCCGCTTTCAGCCTCCGGTGACAGCGCCCGACTGGACTGCCGGTTTTGCTGCCACCACCCTCTCGCCCGCCTGCCCGCAGGGCCCCGTTCCGTTCCTGGACGACGTCCTGGGTACCCGGTACGGCGAGCTCCCCGGAAGTGAGGACTGCCAGCGCCTGTCGATCACGGCTCCGGCCGGGCTTGCCGACGGCGAACAGGTCCCCGTCATGGTGTGGCTGCACGGCGGCTCCTACACGTCCGGCTCCGGCGACCTGGCGATCTTTGATGCCCAGTCTCTGGTATCGGAGAACCGGGTCATCGTGGTCTCCGTGACCTACCGCCTGGGCCTGTTCGGATATTTGGCCACCGGCACCGGCCGGCCCGCGAACCTCGGCCTGCTGGACCAGTTGGAAGCGTTCCGGTGGGTGCAGCGCAACATTTCGGCCTTCGGTGGGGATCCGGGGCGGGTCACCGCGTTCGGGCAGTCCGCAGGCGGCGACTCCGTAGCCCACCTCATGGCGACGCCCGAGGCACCGTCCCTGTTCCAGCGGGCCATCATCCAGAGTGCACCGCTGGGGATCACCCGCGGCCGGCACAAGATGAGCCGTGCCATGGGCATCGCCGCCGAAGCCGTCACGGAGGACACCCCGATGCTGGACATTGTGGCCATCGAAGACCACGTGTCACAGGTGGCCCGGAAGTACGGCCTGATGGCGGCCATGCCGTTCGGCACGCAGTACAGCCACGCCCCGCTGCCGCCGGAATCACGCGTCGAGGCCGCCTGGAACGCCACGGCCCCGGGCATCGAAGTGCTGATCGGGCACACGTCCGACGAGGCCCGGCTGTTCCTGCCCCGCAGTCCCGTGGTCAGCCTGCTGGGCAAAGTCCCGGTGCTGGGTGCGGCCGCCGTGAAAGCCATCAACTGGGCGGTGACGGAGGCGGTCTACGGCCGGGCAGCCCGGAAGTTTGCCCGCCGTCACGCCCGCGCGGGAGGCAAGGCCTACAGCTACCTGCTGTCCTGGGGCGCACCGGGAAACTTCTACCGCGCCGCACACACCGTTGACCTGCCGCTGCTCTTCGGAAACCAGCAGACCTGGGCCGCCGCCGGGCTCCTCAAGGGCGCAACCTGGGCTGAGATCGACGCCGTGGGCCGCGAGATGCGCCGGCTGTGGGCTGACTTTGCCCGCGGCGACGGCCTTGAGCAGGCGGGCAGGATTCCCGGCGCGCTGCAGTACCGTGCAGCGCGATGAGGACACTGGGCGTCGATCTAGCAGCGGCGACCAAAAAGACGGCCGTCGCCGTCTTGGAATGGGATGCTGGCACTGCGCGCCTGGAGCACCTCGCCCTCGACGTGCATGACAGGGAAATTGTGGAACTGTTCGGCGCCAGTTCGATGACCGCGATCGACTGCCCAGTTGGCTGGCCGGACGCCTTCTTGCCGTTCCTGACAGGCCACCTGAATTTTGACGCGCATCCAGTCCTGGACCACGACGGCATCGAGGGACGCCGACTGCTGGCCTACCGGGAAACTGACCGCTTCGTCACGGGGCACACCGGGCTGATTCCGCTAAGCGTCTCCGCCGACCGGCTCGCCCACCCGGCCATGCGGTGTGCTGTGATTCAGGCCAAGATCGCCGCTGAGTACGGGCCGCAGGCCAGGGACGGGTCCGGCCGCTTAGCAGAGGTCTACCCTGCAGCGTCCCTCAAAGTCTGGGGTCTCCAGGCCCGTGGCTACAAAGGCCGGGGCACTCCTGAGTCCAAGCGTCTTGGTGTGATTCTGGAGCAGCTGGTCGCGGCGGCGCCATGGCTGGACCTTGCCGGCAACGAGGACCGGCTGACTGCCTCCGACGACCTTTTTGACGCGGTGATCGCCTCTTTGACCGCCCGCGCCGTGGCGGCGACCCAGACTCTCCGTCCACCGGACCTTTATGCTGCCGCAGCTCTAACCGAAGGCTGGATCCACGTTCCGTCCGGCCAGCTGGCCGATCTCTTGGCCTAGCTGCTTTCCTTTTGGGCCATCAGCGTCCAGTTCCGGATCTCCTCCGGGTCCTCGCCGTGCGTGCGGGTGTGTTCGCGGGCCTGGATCCGCCGGTCCTGAAGGTCCTGCCGCAGCAGCGAGTGCTTTTCGGCCAGGCCGGGTACGCGGTCAATGGCGTCGATGGCCAGCTGGAAGCGGTCGATCCCGTTGAGCATGGCCATGTCGAACGGCGTGGTGGTGGTCCCTTCCTCCTTGTAGCCGCGCACGTGCAGGCCGTCCTGGTTGGTGCGGCGGTAGGCCAGCCGGTGGATCAGCGAGGGATAGCCGTGGTAGGCGAAGATGATCGGTTTGTCCGGGGTAAAGATGCCGTCAAAGTCCGACGCCGGAAGGCCGTGCGGGTGCTCACTCACGTCCTGGAGCCGCATCAGGTCAACCACGTTGACCACGCGGACCTTCAGCCCCGGGACGCCCCGCTTCAGCAGTTCGGCCGCGGCCACTGTTTCCACCGTAGGCACATCCCCGGCACAGGCCAGAACAACATCCGGGTCCTCCCCTGGCACCTCCGAACCCGCGAATTCCCAGATGCCCAGGCCGCGGCGGCAGTGGTTCGCTGCGTCGCCCGGGCCCAGCCAGGTGGGCGACGGCTGCTTGCCGCTGACCACAATGTTCACGTAATCGGTGGATGCCAGGCAGTGCTCCATGACCGAGAGCAGCGTGTTCACGTCCGGCGGCAGGTACACCCGGATGACCTCGGCTTTCTTGTTCACCGCGTGATCGATGAATCCGGGATCCTGATGCGAAAAACCGTTGTGGTCCTGCTGCCACACATGGGACGAGAGCAGGTAGTTCAGCGACGCCACGGGCTGGCGCCACGGGAGCTTGAGGTGGACCTTGAGCCACTTGGCGTGCTGGTTGAACATGGAATCCACAATGTGGATGAAGGCCTCGTAACAGCTGAACACCCCGTGCCGGCCGGACAGGAGGTACCCTTCCAGCCAGCCCTGGCACAGGTGCTCGCTGAGCACCTCCAGAACCCGGCCCGAACGCGCAAGGTGCTCGTCGACGTCGTCAATCCGGTACTGCCAGACCTTGTCCGTCACTTCGTAGACGGCCTGAAGCCGGTTGGATGCCGTCTCATCCGGCCCGAAGAGGCGGAAGTTCTCCATGTTCAGCGAGATAACGTCCCGCATCCACGAGCCCAGGGTGATCATGGGGCTGATCCGTTCGGTTCCCGGCGCCGCGACGTCGACGGCGTGGGCTGCGTAGGCGGGCAGCTTCAGCGGTGTGCGAAGGAGTCCGCCGTTGGCGTGCGGGGTGGCGCTCATCCGGAGGTTTCCGGTGGGCGCATTCGTGGCTACGTCGGGCCTGAGCCTGCCCTCGGCGTCGAACAGCTCCTCCGGACGGTAGGAGTTCAGCCACTCCTCCAGCTGTTTCAGGTGTGCGCTGTTGGTGCGGACTTCCGCCAGCGGGACCTGGTGGCTCCGCCAGGTGCCCTCCACCTGGAGTCCGTCCACTATCCGCGGTCCCGTCCAGCCCTTGGGCGAGCGCAGCACAATCATGGGCCAGTGCGGCGCAGCGGCGCTTCCTGCGGCACCGGCCGCAGTGCCGCCGTCGTCCGCTGTCCCGCCCGCCCCGTCCGCCCCGCCCCGGCGGGAGTCCTGGATGGCGCGGATCCCGGTCAGGCAGGTGTCGACGGCGGCCGCGAAGTCCCGGTGCGCCTGCTCCGTGTCGTTCGGGTCCTCGACGGTCACGAAATACGGTTCGTGGCCGTAACCGCGCAGCAGCTGCTCCAGCTGTTCCTGCGGCATGCGCGCCAGGATAGTGGGGTTGGCGATCTTGTAGCCGTTCAGGTGCAGGATGGGCAGGACGGCACCATCCGCGGCCGGATCCAGGAAGTTGTGCGAGTGCCAGCTCGCCGCGAGCGGCCCCGTTTCGGCCTCGCCGTCGCCGATCACGACGGCGGTGATCAGCTGGGGATTGTCGAACACGGACCCGTAGGCGTGGGCCAGCGCGTACCCGAGTTCACCGCCTTCGCTGATGGAACCCGGGGTTTCCGGCGCCGCGTGGCTGGGAATGCCGCCGGGGTAGGAAAACTGGCGGAAGAGTTCGGCCATTCCTGCCTCGTCGGGGCCCACCTGGCCGTAGATTTCCGAGTACGTGCCCTCAAGCCAGGCGTTCGCCACAACAGCAGGACCGCCATGGCCCGGGCCGGCAACGAAGAGCATCTCCTGTTGGTCCCGGCGGATCACACGGTTGAGGTGTGCGTACACAAAGTTCAGCCCGGGAGTGGTGCCCCAGTGGCCCAGGAGCCTGGATTTGGTGTGGTCCGCAGCAAGGGGTTCCCGCAGCAGCGGATTTGAGCGCAGGTAGATCTGCCCCACGGAAAGGTAGTTCGCGGCCCGCCACCAACGGTCCACGAGGTCCAGTGTTTCCTCCCCCAAGTTGTCCTGCCCCATGCTGCCGGCCATGACCATCCTCACGTAGCTGCGCGCCGCCGTCGGCAGCCGAGCCTCCATCGCAACACCTATCGGTACGCGGCACAACCCTGGCCCTGAAGGACTCCTGGCCGACTTGCCCTGGGCCAACTACTAACCGGTAGTCTGTGTTTCACATGTTCACGTTGACCATCAACCAGACCGACAGCCGGCGCGACGGCGACCGCGTCCCTCAGCTGCTGAAGGACCTGCGGCACATACCCGCGCGCCTGGATTTCGACCGGTCTGTGGAGGATGAAGTCCAGGGCATCGTGGACTGCCCGCATCAGGCCGTGGAGGCTGCCCTGATCGCCCTGCGCTGCGGCTCCTGGTACGTGGGGCTCGGCGTCGGGCCGGTCAACGAGCCGCTTCCCAACCAAATCAAGGATGCCTCCGGCCACGGCCTGATCTATGCCCGGCGCGCGGTGGACAGGCTCCGGAACAGCAAGGAACGCATCCCGGTCGCAGTGGAAGGACCATTGGCAGACGTCGCCCACGAGGCCGAGGCCGTGCTGCGGCTTTTGGGCCATATAGTGCGGGACAGATCCGGGGCTGAATGGCGCGTGCTGGACCTCATGACTCCCGGCGTCCGCGGACAGCAGAAAGCGGTGGCCCAGGAACTCAGCATCACCACCCAGGCCGTCAGCAAAGCAGTGGCCCGGTCCCAATGGAACGAGGAACACGCTGCCCGCCCCGCTGCTGCACGGTTGCTTGCACTCATCCTTGAGGTGCGCTGAACGCAGCTGACTCACGCCGCCGCTACTGCATGGCGCCGATGATCGCCCCCATCGCCGTGAACGTCACGATGTTGTAGCTGGCATTGATGGCGAACAGCATGAGGCTGCGGCGTTCAAAGAGGTAGTTGACGCCCAGGGCAGCCGCAACCCAGGCCGCGCCCGCAGCCAGCCCGGCCAGGGCACCGAATCCGGCACCGCCGTCGCCGATAAACGCCGCGAGCACCACGGCCATCACCGCTGCGAGCAGGAACGATCCCACAAAAACCCGCACGGTCCCGCTCTTCAGCTGCTCAGCCGTGACACCGGCCTCGCGCTGCCATACCTTAGCGAAGAGCACCGAGTACCAGAGCCCTCCCACGATGAAGCTCGCTAGGGCGGAACGAGGGCGTCCACGAGGCCCTCAACGAGCCGTCCCACATCGGGGAGATCTACCCTGACGGCATCCACGGTGCCATCGCGGCCGGGCTGCGCTCCTACTACCCAGACGCCGAGATCACGACGGCGGTCCTGGCCACCGACGATGAGCACGGCCTCGACGAGGACATCCTCGCCGACACCGACGTCCTGCTGTGGTGGGGCCACATGGCCCACGCCGAGGTGAGCGAGGCCGTCGTCGAACGCGTCCACCGCCACGTCCTGGGCGGGATGGGGCTCATCGTGCTCCACTCGGGGCACTTCGCCAAGGTTTTCACGCGGCTGCTGGGCACCAGCTGCTCCCTGGCGTGGCGGAACGACGGCGAACGCGAGCTGGTGTGGACCGTCAAGCCGTCGCATCCCATCGCCGAGGGTGTAGACAGTCCCATCGTCATCCCCGAGCAGGAGATGTACGGCGAGCTGTTCGACATCCCGGACCCCGACCACCTGATCTTCATCAGCTCGTTCGCCGGCGGCGAGGTGTTCCGGTCCGGTGTCACGTTCACCCGCGGCAAGGGCCGGATCTTCTACTTCAGCCCCGGCGACCAGGAATACCCGGTGTACCACCACCCGCAGATCCAGCGGGTCCTCGCGAACGGCGTGCGCTGGGCGGCCCAGCCTGAGCTGCACCGATCCGTACCGGCCCTTCCCGGGGCTGGTTCGAGGGGGCTTAGCGTTTGGCAAGCACCCACGAGTTTTGTCCAGATAATGCCCGTTTGGAGGCGTTTGGCGGCATTATCTGGACAAAAACTCCAGGCAAGTCGGCAGAAGCAGCTCTACGACAGGAGGCTGCGCAGCACGTGCGCGGCGCCGTCGTCGAGCACCGAAAGCGTGACCTCATCCGCGGCGGCGATAACTTCCTCCGGGGCCTGGCCCATGGCGACTCCGCGCCCGGCCCAGCCCAGCATTTCGATGTCGTTCCGGCCGTCGCCAATGGCCACGGTCCGGTGGGGTTCAGCCCCCAACTGGCCGCGGAGCCGTTCGAGCGCGCTGGCCTTGGTGACGCCGGCTGCGGCGATATCCAGCCACGCCGTCCAGCCGACCGAGTAGGTAACGCCGGCCAGTCCGATCTCCTGGATGGTTGCGGTGAACTCTTCCGGGGTGTTTTCGGTGCTGAACACCACCAGGCGGACGGCGGTGGCTTCGAGCAGAGTCTGGAAGTCGACGCCGATGGCCTCGACGCCGAAGCTGGCGTCTTGGAAGCGTTCCGTGGACAGGAAGTTGCCGTCCTCGTCCTCCAGCGCGTACTTGGCCGTGGGCAGCTTCTGGCGTAACGCCCTCAGCGCCGGGGCCGGATCGAAGGTGGCCTTGTGGATGATTTCATATCCGTCGGTCAGGTCCGGATCCAGCCGGAGCGTCACGCCGCCGTTGCAGCAGACGGCGTAGCCGCGGTCGATGCCGATCTGCTCGATGATGGGCAGCGTGGCGTTCAGGGAACGGCCGGTGGCGATGAGGACGTCGTGCCCTGCAGCCACCACGGCCTGGGCGGCCTCACGGACAGGCACTGACATGTGGCCGTCGTGGTCCACCAGGGTTCCGTCCACGTCCAGGGCAACCATGAACTTGGCGGTGCTGTTTTCGCTTGCGATCCGCTGGTCATCGATGCCAGCGACTGTGGTTTCAGTCAATGTAGTCATACATCCAGTAGACCAGAGACCCCCTAAAACCGGCTAGGACGCAGGCCACAGCGCGCATGAACACCCGGTTAATACTCACAGGGTTATCCCCAGTGTGAGTGTTAACCTTGGGCACGCTGTCCGCCTCCCGGCCAGCCGTAGATTCCCCGCCGGGTCCTGGAGGTACTCGAATTGGCTGACGAGGCTTCGGAATCCGTAGGCGAGTCCCGGAGCAGAGCACTCATCCACATCTTGGGGCTCCCGGCTCCGGTCCTGCAGCATTCCTTTTATGACCATGAAGGTTTCATTGCACGGACGGACTTCTTCTGGCCTGAATGCGGCGTCGTTGGGGAGTTCGACGGCGACGCCAAGTACCTCGACGACGACCTCCTGGACGGCCGCAGCACACGGGAAACCGTCCTGGCCGAGAAGAAGCGTGAAGATCGGCTCCGGGCGCTTGGCTACAAGGTCGTCCGCTGGGACTGGAAAGCCGTAACCGACCCGGAGTTATTGCGGCGGAAACTTGAACGCGCCGGAGTAACACGCAAGAATCCCCGCCGCGTGGCCTAATCCCCCTCGCGTTACAAGGGGAATCGACCACGCGGCGGGGAATTGTCAGCGAGGCAGCCGGAGCCTAAAGGACCGGGAAGACTTCCATGCCGCCGAGGTACTTCTGCAGTGCGGCCGGGACGTTGACCGAGCCATCGGCGTTCTGGTGGTGCTCCAGGATGGCCACGATCCAGCGGGTGGTGGCCAGCGTGCCGTTGAGGGTGGCTACGGCACGGGTGCCCTTGGCAACGCCTTCGTCGTTGACCACACGCTCGCGGATGTTCAGGCGGCGGGCCTGGAACGTGGTGCAGTTCGAGGTGGAGGTCAGCTCACGGTAGGCGCCCTGCGTCGGAACCCAGGCTTCGCAGTCGAACTTGCGGGCCGCGGACATGCCGAGGTCGCCGGCGGCGGTGTCAATGACGCGGTACGGGAGCTCGCACTTGGCCAGCATCTCCTCTTCCCAGGCCAGGAGCCGTTCGTGTTCGGCTGCGGCCTTCTCCACCGCGGTGTAAACGAACATCTCCACCTTGTTGAACTGGTGGACACGGATGATGCCGCGGGTGTCCTTGCCGTGCGAGCCAGCCTCACGGCGGTAGCAGGAGCTCTGCCCGGCGAACCGGATCGGGCCGGTCGTCAGGTCCAGGATCTCGTCCGCGTGGTAGCCGGCCAAGGCAACCTCGGAGGTGCCCACCAGGTAAAGGTCGTCCTCGGCGAGACGGTAGATCTCGGCGTCGTGCTTTACATCAAAGCCTGTGCCCTGCATGGTTTCGGGGCGCACCAAGGTTGGGGTGATCATGGGAACGAAGCCGGCCTCGATGGCCTGGTCCATGGCCATCTGCAGCAACGCCATCTCCAGGCGTGCACCCACGCCGCGCAGGAAGTAGAAGCGTGAGCCCGAAACTTTCGCGCCGCGCTCCATGTCGATGGCGCCGATCAGCTCACCGATTTCCAGGTGGTCCTTCGGCTCGAAATCGGGGAACTCGCGGGGCGTTCCAACGGTTTTGACCACCACGTAGTCGTCCTCGCCGCCCTCGGGGACGCCGCCCTCAATAAGGTTCGGGATACTGCGCAGCAGTTCGTCCTGCTTGGCCTGGGCAGCGTCTGCTTCGGCCGATGCGGCCTTCACAGTGTTGGCCAGTTCCTTGACCTCGGCGAGCAGGGCTTTCTTCTCATCGCCCTTGGCCTGCGCCACCTGCTTGCCGAAGACGTTCTGCTCGGCGCGGAGGTTTTCAAACCGGATCAGGGCGGCACGCCTGGCGGAGTCTGCGGCCATGATCGCGTCCACCACTGATTCGTCTGCGCCGCGGGCGCGCTGGCTGGCACGGAACTTATCCGGGTTTTCGCTGAGGTCTTTTACGTCGATCACCAGACAAGAGTATCGAATCCGGCGGAACCAACACTGCCGGGCCGGACGGGGGGGGAATCGCGGCGCCGCGGCCGGGATACTGTTGAAGCACCATGAACGACTGGCTTCTCTACGTCCTGAGCGCGGCGGCGCTGGCTTTCGCCGTATCCAGCTGGTGGGGCGTCCGGAAGCTCAAGGCCCTGCACGTCCGCAGCGCGGTCCATGAAGAAGCGCACGAAACGGGCCTCACCCAGCAACGCGTGGTCGTCATCCTCAACCCCGTCAAGGCACGCGCCCCCGAAGCGAAGGAAGCCATCCGGCGCGCCTGCCTAACAGCCGGCTGGGACGAACCCCTCTTCCTGGAGACGACCGCCGAGGACCCGGGATACTCCCAGGCCCGGTCGGCCCTGAACTACAAGGCCGACGTCGTTCTGGTGGGCGGTGGCGACGGTACTGTGCGGGTGGTGGCAGAGTCCCTCGCACACACGGATGTGGCCATGGGCCTGATTCCGCTGGGGACGGGAAACCTCCTGGCGCGAAACGTGGATCTGGATGTCAACGACCTTCACGCCAACGTGCAGACAGCGCTTTTCGGCCACCAACGCTACATCGATACCGCGCGGATGGGCATCGAGAATTCCCGCACGGGACACTCGTCTGAGCACGCATTCCTGGTTATCGCCGGGATCGGCATGGACGCCGAAATACTCGCTGATACCAATGCCGGCCTCAAGAAAGCCGTGGGTTGGCTTGCTTATACCGAGGCCGGAATGCGTCACATGCCCGGGCGGCGACGGAAGGTATCAGTCGCGCTGGATGACAAGCCGGAGCAGGTCCGGAACATCCGCAGCGTCCTCTTTGCCAACTGTGGGCTGGTCCCGGGCGGGATCGATTTCATCCCGGAAGCCATGATCGATGACGGCATGCTGGACGTGGTGGTCATGAGCCCCCGCAGCGCCATCGGCTGGCTGGCCATGTACGCGAAAATCCTCTTTAAACACAAGGGCAACCTGCCCATCATGACGATGTACCGGGCCGGCCGAATCGTCATCAAGTGCCCGGAGCCCATGCCGACACAGATCGACGGCGACACGTCCGGGTTGGCCACCAAGCTCACCGTCCGGGTGGAGCCGCGCTCGCTTCTGATAAGGGTCAAGGGCCAACCAGCCTGAGCCGGTCCCGTCTCAGGCGGTTGCCTTCTTGGCAGCTCCAGCCTCTGCAGCAGCTTTCGCGGCACGTGCCTCGGACTGCTCACGGATCATGGCCTGCTCCTCTTCGAAGCGCAGGCGGTCGGCGCGGTCAGCGTCATCCCCGTCCCAGTCCTGGTTGTCGGCTGTGGGCTTCGGATTAACGATCATGCCCTGGCCGTCGTTGTCTGTGCTGCTGGTACTCATGACCTGTTCCCTTCATTAGGGGCCATCCCCCAAGTGGATCAAGCAAGCATACGCACAGTAACTATCACAGGGAAGTACCTTGGCCTACGCTGTGGGCGAAGCCTCGGGCGGCGTCAAGCTCCGTTCATTCCCCCTGCAGAATCCGCCCGACCCATTCATGCGCCGCCCGGAATGCCTCGTCAGATGTGTGTTGCGCGACGCTGGAGCTTTGGGCGTCCGCCCGTCCATAGGAGCCAAGGAAGCGGGTGGCCGGGCTGATGCGGTGAAGGCCAGCCAAGGCGTCGGCCACACGGGCGTCCGCGATGTGCCCATCGGCGTCGATGCTGAAAAAGTAGTGTCCCAGATACTGACCCGTCGGCCGGGATTCGATCCGGCTGAGGTTCACGCCCCTCGTGGCGAACTGGTCCAGGATTTCCATCAGCGCACCCGGGCGGTCTTCCGGAAGCGGGACTACGACGGTGGTCTTATCCGCACCGGTCCGTTCAGGTAATGCGCCCGGCCTGCTCACCAGGATGAACCGCGTCACCGCACCCGGGTTGTCGCCGATGTTTTCCGCCAGGACGGTCAGCCCCGGCTGCTCCTGGGCCACAATGGGCGCACAGATCGCGGCGTCGTAGTGGGCGTCGCCGCCCAGGAGCCCCATGGCGGCCGCCGCGGTGGAGGAACCGGCAACATATTCTGCACCTGGAATATTCGCATCCACCCAGAGACGGCACTGTGCCCAGGCATGGCCGTGAGTGGAAATGCGGCGGATATCATCAATGCCCACTCCGGGTCGGGCCACCAGGACAAAGCTGATGGGGACCAGGACTTCGCGGATGATGCGGAGTTCCTGCCCGCCGGCGATGGCGTCCAGGGTGGCCGTGACCCCGCCTTCCACCGAGTTCTCAATGGGGACCATCGCTGCGTCCGCAGAGCCATCGCGGACCATGTCCAGCGCAGCGTTGACGTTGGAGGCCGGGATGCGATAGGCCTCTCCGGCATCCGGAACCTGCATCAATGCCGCCTCGGTAAAGGTGCCCTGAGGCCCGAGGAAAGTGTACGTAACAGGTGTCGCGGGCATGGATTCCTCTGTGGTGACGGGACGCAGGTTCGGGCTGAACTAAAGAATGAGCGGCTTGAGGCCGTTGTCGGACACGAGTGGCTTGCCGGACTCGAGCCACTGGTCCATTCCGCCGGCCACGTTGATGGCTGTATAGCCCTGTCCGGTGAGCCATTGCGCGGCGCGGAAGGACCGTCCGCCAGTGCGGCAGATGACATAGACGTCCTGGTCCGGGTCCAGTTCGTCAAGCCGCGCCGGAAGCTGGTCCAGGGGAATGTGCACAGCGTCCTCAGCGTGTCCGGCTACCCATTCGTAGTCTTCGCGGACATCCAGGATCACGGCGTCGGCTGGGACGTCGTTGACGGGCACGGTATCAAAATCGCTCATGGGAGTCCTCTTTCGGAGAATCACGGGTCTCCTTCCAGCCTAGCGCCAGCCGATCGTCCCGCTCCCGAAACCAGGGACAAGTTACGCTGTTGAAGACCCGTAGGAGGATCCTTGCCCGCTGAGCAGCCCACCATTTTGGCCACGTCTGGAGGCTACAGGCAAGGTGCTCGAACACGCTTGGAGTTTGACCGCCTGCTGCACTACGCCGTGGAGCTTTCCGGAGCCAGCGGACGCCCGCCGCGGGTCACCCACGTGGGTACGGCCGCCGGGGATCAGCGCGGGTTCAATGCGGAAATGGATGAGGCCGCGCGGCTGGCGGGCTTCGACTTCAGCCACCTCAACCTCTTCACCATGCCAAACCACGCAGACCCGGAGGCGCATCTGCTGGAGCAGGACGTGGTGTGGGTGAACGGCGGCTCCGTGGTGAACCTGCTTGCCGTCTGGCGTGCCCACGGGCTGGACGGCATCCTCCACCGCGTGTGGCAGCACGGAGTTGTGCTGGCGGGGGTTTCGGCCGGATCAATCTGCTGGTACCAGGGCGGCACCACTGATTCGTTTGGGCCGGAGCTGCGTGCAGTGCCCAATGGCTTGGCCTTCCTCCCGTACGCCAATGGCGTCCATTACGACTCAGAGGAAAGGCGGCGCCCGCTGGTGCACCGGCTCGTGGCTGACGGAATGCTGGGTGAAACGCACTGCACGGACGACGGCGTGGGGCTGGTCTACCACGGCACGGAACTTGTGGAAGCGGTTGCCGAGGTACGGGGCAAGGGCGCTTACATCGTCACCGCGGAAGCCGGTGGAGCGGATGGAACCACCGCTTCCGAGAGGCGCCTGGAGCCTCGCTTCCTTGGCTGACATCCACAAACTGCCGGCTGTTCGGCTCCGGGATGCGCTCCGCGCGGGAGAGCTTTCAGCGCGGGAAGCCACAGCCCATTTCCTGGCCCGGATCGCAGAGCAGAACCCGTTGCTGGGCGCCTTTGTCACGGTCACGGCGGATCAGGCGATGACCGACGCAGCCGCCGCCGATGCCCGGTTCGTCCAGTTCCGAAAAGACTCCGGGCACGACTCTGCGCGGGACTCCGGAGGCAGCGCGGGCGCCCTGCCACTTCTGCACGGCATGCCGGTGGCATTCAAGGACCTGACCGACGTCGCCGGCGTGGTGACCACCCATGGAAGCGCTGCACTTGACCACAAACCGGCGCCCGCCGATGGCGCAGTCGCCAAAGTCCTCAAGGCCGCTGGCGTGGTCTCACTGGGCAAGACGCAGGTTCCGGAGTTTGGACTGACGGCGTACAGCGAAAACCGCATCGCACCGCCGTCGCGCAATCCCCATGCCCCGAGCCGGAGTTCCGGCGGCTCCTCGGGAGGCAGCGCTGCCGCGGTGGCCGCTGGCCTACTTCCGTTCGCGCCAGGGACCGACGGCGGCGGTTCCGTCCGCATCCCGGCCGCCGCCTGCGGCCTCGTGGGACTCAAACCCGGCCGCGGCGTGGTGCCGTCGGGCGAGAGTTCAGGCGACCCCGCCCGCCTGGTCGTAGCGGGGCCCCTGGCCCGCAGCGCAGCCGACTCGGCCCTGCTGATGGATGCAATGGCGCCGTCCGCTGGCAACAGTTATCTCGACGCTGTGGCACACGAACCGCGCCCGCTGCGCATAGGCCTGACCCTGGACAGCCCCTGGTTCGCCACGTTTCCGTTCACGCCCGAACCCGAAGCCCTGGCCGCGCTGCAGGCGGGCACCGAAATGCTGGAGCATGCCGGGCACGCCGTCAGCGAAGCCGCCATCCGCTACGACAACCGCTACCCGGACGCCTTCACCACCGCGTGGACCGCCGCCGTCGGAACCGCCCGGATCAGTCCGCACCGCGAAGCGCTTCTGGCCCCGCTGACCCGTACGTTCAGGCGCCGGGCCCAGCAGCGCAGCGCCGCAAAACTCAATGAATCGCTGGCGTTCCTGCGGCAATTCGAACGCGACACGATCACGCAGTACGGCGGCTGGGACCTGATGCTGATGCCGGCCCTGGCGCAGACGCCGCGCCCCGTGGGCTGGTTTACCGGCGCCACGCACGGCGACGAACCGTGGCCGGCAGCAGAATGGCCCGGGGACGCCGACGGCGACTACCGCCGGCAGTGCGAATTCGCCCCGTGGTCCTCCATGGTGAATGTCTGCGGCCTGCCTGCCATCACCATTCCCGTGCACTGGACCGGCGGGCAACCAGCGCATGGCCTGCCGATGGGGATCCAGCTTGTAGGACCGGCGGGATCGGAACTGCTCCTGCTCCAGGTGGCGGCCCAGCTCGGCTTCTGATGCCAGTTTGAACGGCTCCGGGTGTCGACTCCGGGGCCGATCCGGAGGACGATTAAGGGGCAGTCACTATGAGGAGGTCTGTGATGTGCTATTCATCGATGGAGGATTTCGGGTGGCGTAACAAGAGAGAAGCCGACCGGAAACCCGAAGCGCACCAGGAAACACCGCCGGACCGGCCGGAGCCGCATTACACGGCCCAGGACTTCACCTTCTGGGCCTTCCCGCGTCGCCGGCGGACCCATGAAGCCCAGGAACCGGCCCCTGAGCGCAGGCGCGAGAAAGTCTGATTTTGCGAGTCAGGCCCACCTGAAGAAAGGCCCCCTGACGGGGGCCTTTCCGCTGCCCGGACGTGGGCGCCTACCCGCCGAGCTCCCGGAACTTCCTGGACCGTGCCGCCAACAGTTCAGAAACCGGAACACCAGCCAGGGTCCCCAGCTCGTATTCGATGGCCCGGGCCATCCGGGCGCAGAACTCCCTGGGCTCCAGTGACGCGTCGTCCCGTTCATCCACGATGTGGTCCACCAGGCCGTTGGCGTAGAGCGCGCCTACATTGACGCCTTGGGCGTCGGCCATCTGCGGCGCAAAATCCGTGGTGCGGTGCACAATCGCGCTGGCCCCCTCGGGCGGCAGCGGCGACAGCCAGCTGTGCTGGGCGGCGATGGTCCGGTCCGCCGGGAGCAGCGCCAGCGCGCCGCCGCCGGCGCCCTGCCCCAGCAGCACCGAGACCGACGGCGACTCCAGCCCGATCAGTTCGTGGAGGGACCGTGCGATCTCGCCGGCCAGACCGCCTTCTTCCGCTTCCTGCGACAAGGCCGCACCTGCGGTGTCGATGACAGTCAGCAACGGCAGACGGAGTTCCTCGGCAAGCTTCATCCCCCGCCGCGCCTCCCGCAGGGAACCGGGACCCATTCCGGCTGCGTCCTTGCGCAGGGGGCGGGCATGGCCCAGGACGATGCAGGACTGTCCGCCGAACCGGGCCAGGGCCAGCAGGAGGCCAGGGTCCTTTTCGCCCTGGCCTGTTCCGTTCAGGGGAAGGGCGTCATCGGCGCCGTACCGGAGGAGCTGGCGCAGGTCCGGGCGGCGCGGCTGCCTGGAAATGCCGATGGACGTCCACGCGTCCACGGCCGCCGGCCGCACGGCGAGGGTTGCCGGTCGGTGAACGGGCCCGGCAGTGGGACTCGCAGTGGGACTCGTCGTGGGCTTCGCCGCGAGGATGTCCAGTGCCCGCCCGATAATCTCCGCAAGCTCTGACGGTTCCACGACGGCGTCGATCAGGCCCTTGCTGAACAGATTCTCCGCCACCTGCACACCGTCCGGAAAGGCCTCCCCGTGCAGGGCTTCGTAGACGCGCGGGCCCAGGAAGCCCAGCAGCGCCCCCGGTTCGGCCACGTTGATGTGGCCCAGCGAGCCCCAGGAGGCCATCACTCCCCCGGTGGTGGGATGCCGCAGGTAGACCAGATACGGCAGCCCGGCCTGGCGGTGGGCACGCACGGCCCCGGTGATCTTTACCATGGACAGGAACGCCAGGGTCCCCTCCTGCATACGCGTTCCGCCTGAAGCGGGGCCTGCCAGCAAGGGGAGCCCTTCGGCGGTAGCCCGCTCCACGGCGGCGACGATCCGCTGGGCTGCCGCATGGCCGATCGATCCGGCCAGGAAGGAGAATTCGCTGACGATGACCGCCACCCGGTGTCCCCGGATCCGGCCGGATCCGGTGATGACTGATTCGTCCGTTCCGCTCCGTTCCCGCGCCTTTGCGAGGTCGCGGGCGTAGTCCACGTTCGCGTCCGGCTGCCGGACAGGCATGTCCCAGGAGACGAACGTGCCCGGATCAACAACGGCCGCCAGCAGCCCGGCCGCGTCCAGGTGCCTGACCTTTTCCGTCGTCAGCACCTTAGTTCACCCCCGCAACGGCCGCAGACATGCCCAGCCACTCGCGGATTTTCTGTCCGTCCCCGTTCAGAAGGGGCGGCGCATCGTGTTCGGTCGGGGTGGTCTCTGCTGCGTCGCCGCGTGAGAAAAACCTCAGCGGGGGCCCGGGCAGGCTGACCTTCCCAAGCACCGGATGCTCCACATCAACCACCAGCCCCTGCGATGCCACCTGCTCCCAGGCGTACACCTCGTCCAGCGAGCGCACCTTCCCGGCCGGGATCCCGGCGTCGTTCAGTTTTTCGAGCAGCTCGGCGGCACCATACGCGGCAAAAACGCGTTCGACGGCGGCAATCACCGCCGTGCGGTTTCGCACCCTCTCCGCGTTACTGGCGAAGCCCGTCGCTGCCGGATCGAGGCCAAAGGCCGCGGCGAACGAGGACCACAGCTTTTCGCTGCCGACGCTGATCTGGACGGACCCGTTACGGCACGCGAACAGGCCGTAGGGGGCGATGGACGGGTGGTGGTTGCCCTGGGCCTGGGGTACTTCGCCGGCGACGGTGGTGCGTGTCCCCTGGAAGGCGTGGACGCCGATGAGCGACGCCAGCAGTGAGGTGCGGACGATCTGCCCGGCGTCGGTCCTGTCCCGCTCCACCAGCGCTGCGAGGACGCCGAAGGCCCCGTTCATTCCGGACAGGAGGTCGGCGATGGGCACACCCACGCGCTGGGGGTCCTCCGGCCCGGAGCCGGTGAGCGACATCAGCCCGGCCTCGCCCTGAAGGATCTGGTCATAGCCGCTGCGCTGGGACTCCGGGCCGTCGTGCCCGAACCCGGTGATGGAGAGGATCACCAGCCGCGGATTGAGGTCATGCATCGCGGCGGTGGAGAAACCGAGCCGGTCCATCACGCCGGGGCGGAAGTTTTCAATGACGACGTCGGCACGTTCCAGCAGCCCGCGCAGCACCTCCTGCCCGTCAGTGCCTTTCAGGTCCAGGCTGATGGACTCCTTGTTCCGGTTGCAGGACATGAAATAGGTGGACTGCAGATCGTCCTCGGGCCCGACGAACGGCGGGCCCCAGCCGCGGGTGTCGTCACCGGATCCGGGGTTCTCCACCTTGATGACGCGGGCACCGAGATCGGCCAGCATCATGCCGGCGTGCGGTCCTGCGAGCGCCCGGCTCAGGTCCACCACGAGGTGCCCTGACAGTGGGCCGCTCCTGTGGTCTTCGTCTGTTCTGCTCATTGCTGGATTCCTTCGGGGTGAGGTTGGTGCACAATTGCCGGCAAAGCGGCCCGTGCTGGGCGGGATCGGGGCGGGCACTTAGAGCCAGCCCGGAACCACCAGGGCCAGCCACGCGAGGAGCGGTCCGGCCACGATGACGATCCCGCTGTAGCCGAGGATCTGCTTGTAGAAGCTGTCCTTGTCCACGCCTTCCGGGGCATTGGCCAGGACCAGTGCCCCGTTGGTAGAGAACGGGGAAACGTCCACGATGGTGGCGGCGACCGCGAGCGCACAGATCACGCCGACGGCGCCGATCTCACCGGTGGAGAGGAACGGCACGGCCAGCGGGATGAGGGCGGCGAGGATGGCCGTGGAGGATGCGAACGCGGACACAACGGCGCCGATGTAGCAGATGAGGAGGGCCGCCAGCAGCGGCATGCCCATGGCGGCCACGCCGTTGGAGACAAACTGGATGGTTCCGGCCTCCTCCAGGACTCCGACAAACGTGAGCATGCCGCAGATCAGGAGCACCGTTGACCAGCTGATCTTGTTGATCGCGCCCTTCTGGGCCTTCGGCGAGACCAGTGCCAGCACGATGGCGATGGTGATGGATACAAAGCCGACGTCGACTTTGAAGCCCAGGGCAATGACGGCCAGTGCGATCAGGCCGGCGATGGTCACCAGCTGGGGGATCCGCTCCGACCGCTCCTTGGTGGCTGCGACGCCGTCGCCTGCATGGTCGCGGGGGCCGTACATGCCGGAGCCGAAGCCCTTGAACGGAACATCTGATCCTGCCTTGGCGCCGACACTCACGGCCATGCGGGCTTCGGCAGCCTGCTCTACGAAATGGCTCACCCGGGAGGACAGGAGGGCCCGGCCGCCCAGGACAATGAACAGCACGAGTGCGATGACGAGGTTGAACACCAGGCTGCTCAGGAAGAGCGCGGTGGGGCTGAAATCCAGGTTTGTCTTGGCGAGGATGCCGTTGACTGTGACGCCGTAGACGGCAATCGGGGAGAATCCGCCGGCCTGGGCGCCGTGGATAACCATCATGCCCATCAGCAGCGGGCTGATCTTGTACTTACCGGCGAAGCTGAGGGCAATCGGGGCAATGATGGCGACGGCGGCGGGAGACAGTGCGCCAACGGACGTAATGAGCGCGGTGACGGCAAACATAACCCACGGAATCAGGGCCACCCGGTTGCCCACCATCCTGACGGCCCCGCGGACCAGGAGGTCGATGGTGCCGTTGTTCTGCGCAATGGCGAAAAGGTAGGTGACCCCGACGATGGTCAGGAACAGGCCGCCGGGAAAGTTAGCCAGGATCTCGTTAGTGGACATGCCCAACACCACGCTGCCCAGCAGGAAGGAACCGACAAACGCAAGGGCACCCATGTTCAGGGGCAGGACAGTGGCGAGCAGGAACATTGCGGCCAGGATGATGATCGATAAGACAGGAGCGGACATCGTTGGTCCTCCTAGGAAGGAAAAATGTGACGTGAGTAACTGACTCACTGGACTAGCCTCCTAGACACTAGGTCTATCTGTCAATACGCCTGCCGTGTATTCTTGGGGAAACCGACGACATAGTGAGGCCCATGTGGAGAAGACGGCACGGCTTGGCCTGGAGCGCGTATCGCGGCCACGGCTGTACGAGCAGCTGGTGGAGCAGATCCTGGCCTATATCGAGTCCGCCCAGCTGGTGCCGGGCGATCTGCTGCCGGCCGAACGCGACCTGGCCGATCGGCTGGGGGTTTCGCGGGCGACGCTGGCCCAGGCGCTGGTGGCGCTCGAAGTGCTGGGAGTGATCGATGTGCAGCACGGTACCGGCGCCGTCCTGGCCCGGCGGTCCAGCGTGGCATCAGTGATCAAGGGCCTGCGTGAACACCAGAGCCGGCTGCCGGAAATCGTGGAGGCGCGCAGCACCCTTGAGGTGAAACTGGCCGCACTGGCCGCGGAACGGCGCGCGGAGGAGGACCTGGCGGCCATCGACGCGGCCTTGGAGGTCATGGCCGCCGAAATCGGAGGGGGCGAGCGCGGCGCGCACGGCGACGAGCTGTTCCATCAGGCGGTCACCGGCGCCGCCCACTCAGCGGTACTGGCCCAGCTGATGGCGGTCATCGCCGAAATGATCCTGGAAACGCGGATAGAGTCGTTGGGACAGCCGGGGCGGCCCGAACAGTCGCTGGCCTCGCACCGGACCATTGCAGACGCCATCCGCGCGCAGGACCCCACTGGTGCAGCCGCAGCCATGTTGGCCCACATTGAGCTGGTCTCGGACGTGGAGCTGCTCCGCTGATCCGTCAGGACGCCGGCGGCCGGCCGGGTGCGTTACCTCCCCAGGCTGGCTCAGTATGAGTACCCGGACGAGCGGTACATGGCCAGTCCGATGATGACGAACAACCAGAACGCCCCGTAACCCAGCAGGCAAAGGTAGCCCAGGACCAGCCCGGTGATGGACATGCCCTTGCCAGAGGGTTCCCGGCGGAGGGCCAGATGGCCGGTGATGATTGCGGCGATCTGCGGAATCATGAACCAGCCAAGGATGACCGAGGAAATCCCGAGGACCATGCTGGCGATGCTCAGGCCCTTTGGCTGCTGGGCGGGCATGCCGTAGTAGGCGGGCTGCCCGTACGCCGGCTGGCCGTAAGGGCTTGCGGGCTGGCCATAAGGGCTGGCACCCTGGCCGTAAGGGCTTGCGGGCTGGCCATACGTCGCGCCGTACGGATCGCCAGGCTGGCTGTAGGCACCGGGTTGGTTGTACTGGCCTGACTGGCTGTACTGGTCCTGGCCAAACTGATTCTGGCCGTACGGGTTCTGGTCATACGGCGGCGGCGCCGGAATGCTTGGGCCCTGCGGCGGCACAAACTGCGGCGGCTCGTAGCCTGCCGGCGAATCGCCGGGTCCCGCACCGGACCCTTGCGAATCAGGGCGCGGAGTTGGCTGGTCAGTCATGATTTTCCCCATTCGAAGTCTCCGCTTCCCAGCCTACCGCCGCCTGCATCACGGGCCTACAGCCGCCCTCATCCAGTGCTACCGCCCCCAATACGGCAGCACGTAGACAGCAAAAACCACAAAGGCAGCCAGGAACATCAACCGGGTCATTCCATTGGCCGCGTCGTGCTGCGCCTTCGACTTCCTGGCGCGTCCCGAGCCGCCGCTGCCGGCCCCACTACGCGCCCCACGGCGGGTGCCATAGGCGGGGTGCCGGGGCCCGCTCCGGCCCCACTACGCGCCCCACGGCGGGTGCCATAGGCGGGGTGCCGGGGCCCGCTCCGGCCCCCTGTCTGCCCGGACCGCGGCGGCCCAGCCACCGGCGGCCCTCCACCCTTCGGCTCTACGGTCGGTGACTTAGCCGGCTCTACGGTCGGTGACTTAACTGTCAGCGGCTTCACGGTCAGCGGCTTCACCGCAGAACTTTCCGCCGCAGATTCCTGCGTGAGCTGCTCGCCGAGGTGCGCATACAGGCCCACCACCGTCTGCTGGTCCAGCACCGGGGGCAGCGCCAGCACGGCAGCAACAACGCGGTCTGCCCCTGCCACGGCGACGTCTGAATTGGTGATGCCGAAAAGGTCCGGCTGCCCGGTGAGGCAGATCAACGGGCGGACGAACCGCCGGTAGGGCGGCGCCAGCACGGACGCGACGGCGGCGCACTGCGCCAATGCCCCGTCAACCGACTGCGTCCTGGCAAATCGGCCCTGCCACAGGACACCGGCGGCGACACTGACCTCGCCGGTCCAGTTCTTGGCATCGACCACCACCACCCCGCCGGGACCAACCAGCACATGGTCAAGGATGGCTTTGGGCCGCCCGGGCCAGTGGACGTCGTTCAGCAGGTACCAGCCGTGCGGAATGAGCAGGCTCAACCTGTCCGCCACGAGCCGTTCGCCCACAGCACCGGCGTCCCGCGACTTCGTGGCCCGTTCGGCCTGATCGAGTTGGCGTTTCAGCCGCTGCACCCGTTCTGCAGCAAGCCTCGACTGCTCGGCCGCGCCTTCTCCTGCCCCCATGACCTACCCCCTGGCTCCCGCTTGCCAACTCGCTGCAGTGTGCGACTTACTGCAGTGCCAGACACTTACTGCAGAGCCCGACGGCGGCGCTCCCCGCCGTCGGGCATTCTTTCCTGAGCTTTTCCGAACGTAGCAGCGCCGCGGGGAGCCGGTATATAGGTACTTTCGGGGCCAGTACTTGCTTTGACTACTTGCTGCCAAGCGTCCGGCGGGGACTTTTCCGCGTCATAGGGACCGGATTATGGACCGCGCGTTTTGACTCCAGCCCACGTCTGGCATGCTGGTGCCATGGCTAGCCGCGCGGGCACAGTTGCCCAACCCCAGGACCTTGTTGACATCACTGCGCTCCTCGACGCGTATTACGACATCACGCCGGATATGGGTGATCCCGGCCAGCGCGTGGCGTTCGGCACTTCCGGGCACCGCGGCTCGAGCCTCAAGGCGTCGTTCAACGAAAAACATATCGTCGCGATCACGCAGGCAATCGTGGAATACCGCGCCGGGCAGGGCATCACCGGCCCGCTTTTCCTGGCGAAGGACACCCACGCCCTCAGCGAGCCGGCGCAGAACTCCGCCCTCGAGGTCCTCGCCGCCAACGGCGTGCACGTGCTGATCGACGCACGGCACGGGTACACCCCCACACCCGCGCTTAGCCACGCGATCCTCACCTACAACAACAACCGCCAGCCCGGCACTCCGGAAGCGGACGGCATTGTGGTCACGCCCAGCCACAACCCGCCCGGAGACGGCGGCTTCAAGTACAACCCTCCGCACGGCGGCCCGGCCGATTCCGACGCCACGGGCTGGATCGCCAACCGCGCCAACGAACTCCTCGAAAGCGACCTGCGGGGAGTGAAGCGCATTCCCGTCTCCGACGCCCTCGCCGCGGACAGCACCGGCAAGTTCGACTTCCTCAGCAGCTACGTTGACGACCTCCCGTCCGTGTTGAACCTGGACGCCATCCGCGAGGCCGGTGTCCGCATCGGCGCCGACCCCATGGGCGGGGCTGCAGTGGATTACTGGGGCGAGATCGGCGAGCGCCACCACCTGGACCTGACCGTGGTGAACCCCACCGTGGATCCCCAGTGGGCGTTCATGACCCTGGACTGGGACGAAAAGATCCGGATGGACTGCTCCTCACCGTTCGCCATGGCTTCCCTGATCAACAGGATGTCCGACGGCGGCAGTTCAGCCGCGTTCGACGTCGCCACCGGAAACGACGCCGACGCCGACCGCCACGGCATCGTGACCCCGGACGGTGGCCTAATGAACCCGAACCATTACCTCGCCGTCGCCATCGATTACCTCTACCGCAACCGCAGCGGCTGGAACCCCAACTCGGTGGTGGGCAAGACCCTGGTTTCGTCCTCGATCATCGACCGTGTGGCGGAAAGCCTGGGCCGCAAACTGGTTGAGGTCCCTGTGGGCTTCAAGTGGTTTGTGCCGGGCCTGCTGTCCGGCGAAGGCGCGTTCGGCGGCGAAGAGTCTGCCGGTGCTTCCTTTAACAAGCTGGATGGCAGTGTCTGGACCACCGACAAGGACGGCATCCTGCTGGCGCTGCTGGCCTCGGAGATCACCGCTGTCACCGGCAAGTCGCCGTCCCAGCTGTACAAGGGCCTGACCGACCAGTTCGGCGCCCCCGTCTACGCGCGCATTGATGCAGCAGCCACGCGGGAGCAGAAGGCGGCACTCGGCAAGCTCTCGCCGTCGGACGTCACCGCAACTGAACTGGCCGGCGAAACCATTACCGCCAAGCTGACCGAGGCGCCCGGCAACGGCGCGTCCATCGGAGGGCTCAAGGTGGTCACGGAGAACGCCTGGTTCGCTGCGCGCCCGTCCGGGACCGAGGACGTCTACAAGATCTACGCCGAGTCCTTCAAGGGCGAGGAACACCTCAAGCAGGTCCAGGCGGAAGCCAAGGCGCTGGTGGACGGCGTCATCGCCTAGCCTCCCCAAAAAAAGACCAAACGCTCTCTCACTTAATGCGCTTAAATGACCGACGCTCTCTCACTTTCTGTTATGTCGCAGGACATCGGTGACAGTTCTGCCTCAGGACAATAGTGACACTTCGGCCTTTCTTGGTGGTGACACTTCCAGAGGGTTAACGCGGCTTTGAGC
>NZ_JBTNDX010000015.1:0-98051 GCF_054510755.1 Pseudarthrobacter sp. MDT3-1
CACCAGCGCAACGGCATCAGCCTTGAACTCATCGGAATAGGTTGGTCGAGCAGACATGGGCACAATCCTTTCAAACTGTGTCTCACATCAGTAGTACACCTCACAGAAGCCCTGAATAAGTTTGCGTGAAAACAAATTAAGTAGGTGGGCCCGCCATTCTAGAAGACCTGAACGGCGGAACAGGAGGGTGGTGATCGTCGGAACAACCCTGGCCGCGGACTCTAGGCCCGTCGGGCGCTCGTTCTCCGGCAGCCGTTCGCTGCGGGGCGGCCGAACGACAGGGGCCGGACAACTCAGTTCTGTGGCTAGCGCCCGAAGGGCCCTGGTCACGGGAAATGGCCGAAAAGTAAGGCGAGAAGGTGGCTTTTGCGCGCTACGAATGGGACCTGCCCACCGGAACTCCCTACTGACCGAAAAACACATACTTTTGCCGGAGCTCATTGCACCAAATGACGCCTCAGCCTACCCCTTTCTAGGTGCGTGGGTCAGTAGTCGATTTTTCCGATTTTTTGTGGTGAAAACCTACAAGATTTGAAACTGATTTGATGCATTCCGGCGATAAATTTGTAGGATTCATCAACGAGTTACCATTACTGCCCCACGCACCTAGACGTCCTCCACGCCCCCCTGCTAATTCCTGGCGCGCCGATAACGGCCTTTCGTTAACCTAAGAGCGCCGGGGTGCCAGTTCTATTCGCAAGGGTCACCGTCACTGCGAACCAGGTTCAGGGCTTGGGCTTCCATAGGTCCAAGTCTGACCAACGGGCGGGAAAGCCCATACTCACATCTGGTGAGATGAGTTCGGAACCGTCCGGTGCTTGAAGCTTGATGTCGAGTTTTCTGATTTGCGTCTTGAAGGTCAGGTGCCAGTTTGTGCCACTCGTGTGAGATCTGAGCATGAAGGCCAGGACGGCGGCGTAGATATAGAGCCTTTGATGCGCTTTGGGCGTGACCGTGAAGCCGGGTTCGAGCAAGTGCGCCAGGAGCTCGCTGGCAGTGTCGTGTTCGCGGAGTGAGAGTGGCCTTTTGAACGCGCGGTTGAAAAGACGCGAGCCGTGGGCGCACGTGTTTCGAAAATCCACCATCATACGCAACACCGCACCGAAGCGGCTGGGGTGGGCGAATCCGAACATGCGGGCGACCGAGCGCGCGTCCGGGGTCTGCATGAGGTCGTAGAGGAATGGCAAATTTCCGAAGCTCAACACTTCAGTGACGGCGCAGATGGGCACATCTTGTTCCGGGTATTTCAACAGGTGGTGCTTGATGAAGTCCTCGTCTTCTGCACCGGAAGTAACAGCTTCCCGCCAGGTCTTCGTCCATGCGTCAAACTTTGTGTGCTCGCCGGCTGCTTTATCGCAGCTTTGCGCATCCAAAAATTCTTTGGATGCGTGAGCTGCCACGTTCTTCGAGGCGAGCGTATGGGCGATGGCCGCCCTCAAGCGCACCTCGAATTCAAGCAGGCCTTCCTGGCAGATTCGGGCCAACTTGAAGTCGAATGCTTCCAGCTTCACGACGTGCTCGATGCTCGCACTAGGTGCGTGGGTCAGTAGTCGATTTTTCCGATTTTTTGTGGTGAAAACCTACAAGATTTGAAACTGATTTGATGCATTCCGGCGATAAATTTGTAGGATTCATCAACGAGTTACCATTACTGACCCACGCACCTAGGTATGTAGTCGTCTGACCGGTACTGGTGCAGGCGAGCATCGATCTTGTCCGGCGGGAGCAGCCTCCGGAAGACGTATCGGTACGCGCCGGAGCGGAAGTAGCCGACGCGTGTGAGGAAGTTGAGCGCCTCGGCGCGGTCAGGAATCGCGAGGCCACGGTCTTCGAGCTGTTGAAGCAGCTCCTCGCGCTCTTTGAATTCCTTCGTATACTCCACGCTGCATCGATTGTCGCACAATGAAAATCGCCCCCTTGAGCCGAGGCTCAGAGGGGGGCGATGTCTGATAAATAGAATCTAACACATTCATCGCGCTAGGCGGGTGGTATGAGCGTCGTTTGAAAGCAGAGAACATACGCACGGAGTGCTGCCGAAGCAGGAGCGCCAGCACATGTGAATACGTGAGACTTGGGCAGTCAAGCTACAGAATGGCGGGCGACACTGCAGGAGGAGGGCTCCCCGCTTGCTTGGCTTGGCGCAGGTACTGGTAAACGGTCTCCCTGCTAATCCCGTAATCATGAGCAAGAACGACTTTCGGAACCCCGCTGCGTAGCAGTTCGGTGAGTTGTGGCCTGGCTGTGTCCCTGCCGGATGCCTTGTCGGTGAAGACGCGGTCCAGAACCTGGCCTTCGAGCTGGCGTTTCTCGTTTTGGTCCAGAGTGCTTACTCGTACGTACCCGATTCGCTGTCCAGCCACCTATGCCTCCACCCATCGTTCTGTCAGGTTGAGTTCTAGGCTCGCTCGAGAAGAAAGTCAAGGCTTCGGAACCTCGTTCGTCAGGTTGGGGTGTACTTGAGTTGACGTACCAAGGCGCCCGGGGGCGTCGGATTAGAAACTCATCTTTCGTTCTGATCGGTACCGGCCGGTACTGCGAGATGTACTTGGCGCAGATTTGCGAGAATCTGATCGGTGAGTGCTTCGATGCCGCCTTCGGATGTCACGGTCATTCCGGCTTCGGCTGTTTCAAGGGTCTCGAGTGTCTCCAGTTGTGAGGTGAGGAGGGATGGAGGCATGAAGTGTCCTGGGCGCTGGACCAGCCGCTCCTTCAGTATCGAAGGGTCGACCTTTAAGAGGATGAACCTGGTGGAGGGAGCGGCTTCGCGGATGGCGTCGCGGTAGGCGCGTTTGAGGGCCGAGCAGGCAACGACGATCCCGTGCGGGTGCTGGGCGGCGAGTTCTGCGCCGACCAGGCGTAGCCAGGGCCATCTGTCTTCATCTGTGAGCGGTATGCCAGCTGTCATCCTTTCGACGTTCGGCAAGGGGTGCAGGTCGTCAGCGTCCTTGAAGGTTGCCCCGAGCCGGGCTGCCAGTGCGGCGCCGACGGCAGTCTTGCCTGCGCCCGAGACGCCCATGACGACGATGGGGCTATGCACTACAGCGTTCCTTGTTGTGCTGTTCCTGCGGGGATCGGCGCCAGCCGGGTCACTACGACGGGTTTTTCCAGCAGGCCTTCGAGGGAGACGTTCAGGCGTTTGACCGGTTCACCTTGGCCGTGGGCGTCGAGCAGCGCAGCTGATTCCCATTTTTCGATCATGAGGATCTGGTTGTTTGGGGCTTCGTGTATCGCGTAGAGCAGGCAGCCGGGTTCCTGGTGCACTTCGCTGATTGCGGGGGAGAGGGCGGCGACGACCTGGTCGAAGGCGCCTTCCTTGGGGCTGAAAGCAGCGGTGACGACGATGGTCATGGTGAGGTTCTCCTTGCTTTGAGGGTGCCTTTGAGGGCGTGGGAGGGTCCTTGGGGGACGCGGCGCGGACCGGCGGTCGAAGTCCGTCGGTCCGCGACGAACATCCGCAGGGTGTCCTTCAGACTTAGCTGAGTGTGGCCGGGTTTCCCGGGGTCCACGTCTCAAGGGCAAGGGCCTCGGTTTCGCGTCGCAGTTCGAGGGCCTGGGCGAGCGAGTCGTCCATGATGACGTCTTCCCAGCGGACGATCCCGCCCTTGGATACGTCATTGCGCAGTTCCACGTGGTGGGCCAGCGCGACCGGCAGCGCACCGGTAGTGACGGAGTGCTTCGCGGAAACGAGTTGGCCCCACACGGTGTATCCGCCTTCGCCGTCAAGGAATTCACCGGCTTTAAGGTCTTTCTTGGCGGTGGCTACAACGTCGCCGAAGAACCCGATGGGCGATCCCGTGGGGATTCCGCGGAGGACGGCGTTGGCTATGGATACGTTCAGTTCCAGGCCGACGTAGTGGTAGGGGCGGTACAAGGCGGCGTACTGGCCGGTGGGGTCCGGGTGCCAGGGGTATTCGTTGAAGCAGCCGGAGACGTAGGCGTTGGTGGCTTTCACGACGACGAAAACGCCTTCCTGGGTGTTATGGGGGATCCAGGTGCCGTCGCGGTTAACACTGGACATGACGTCGACAGTGCCTTCGTGTGCGAGGGCTCCTCCGACGTCGGCGGGGCGGCAGATTGAGGCGATTTCCTCCACGTCTCCCGGCGTGAACGTCAGCCCGGTGTCAGAGGGGACCAGTCCTGCCCCGTTGGCGACGGCGGCCATCTCGATGGCGGCCTTGGTGCCGTCCCGGAAGGAGGTGTGCATGTTGGGGTTCAGCTGCCCGGAATCAGTGAGCTCCTTGGAGAATTCCCAGTTCTCCCACACGTTATCCGGGTTCATCTCGTGATAGTGCTCAAGGAATTTGGCGCCCTTGCCGGCGCAAACGACGTCGAATCCGCTGGTGCGGGCCCAGTCGACAAGTTCCATAATGAGGGCCGGCTGGTCGCCGTACGCCATCGAGTAGACAACACCGGCTGCTTCTGCCCGCTTGGCAAGAGCGGGCCCTGCCAACGCGTCGGCTTCAACCGTGACCATGATGACGTGCTTTTTCGTTTCAATGGCACGCAGCGCATGCTTGACACCAACGATGGGGTTGCCGGTGGCTTCCACGATGATGTCAATGTCGACGTCGAAAAGCTCGTCAGCGTTGGCCACGATCGCAGTGGACCGATCCCTTAGAGCGGTTGCTATGTCGGACGCGATCTGGTCTTTGGGCCATCCAACGAGATCGAAAGCACCTTCAGCGCGCTTGACGTTGATATCTGCGATGGCGACGACGTGGATGCCCGGAATGTTGTTTGCCTGGGCCAGGTACATCGTCCCGTAGCGCCCGGCGCCGATCAGGCCGACCCGGATGGGCTTTCCGTCGGCCTCACGCTGGGACAGAAGTTTATGCAGATTCATGGGTTGCCTTTCAAGGGATACGGCACTGTTCCGGAAGGGATGCGGGCTGGTCTGGGATTGACCGCAGCTTTTGGGGCTCTACTTTTAACCTTGCGGCTTGCTGCCCTAGGTAATGAGGCTGCAGAACAAGCGGGACTGAACTAAGGTAAAATAAGTGGAACCGGTACACTTTTATTTCACAGGGATAGGCCCAAGGTCAAGCCCTAGGGTAAAAAGGTTCCCAGATGTCCAGGAAGTGCCAGGCAAGGAGTAGGCGTGCAGAAACAACCGACCATCCGCGATGTTGCCCAGGCGGCCGGGGTGTCCGTTGCAGTCGTCTCCCGGGTGCTGAACCCGGGGTCAGGTCCCGTCGCCGCAGCTACCCGCAGCAGAGTTAACGACGTGATGAAGAACCTGGGCTATCACCCCCGCACGGCAGCCAGGGAGCTCAAGTACGGTCCGCCTACTACCCTGGGGCTGCTGCTCGCGGATGTCTCCAACCCCTTTTTCGCCCGCCTTGCCGACCAGGTGGTGCAGGAGGCGCACTCGCGCGGAATCCAGGTGCTGCTGATGACCACGCAGGAGGATGACCAGTTGGAGTCAGAGCGTCTGGGGACCCTGATCGAGCGCAGGGTCAGTGGGATTATCGCGACGCCGACCGGCAACAACGTGGCGATCTGGAAGCAGCTTCAGGACCTGGGGACTGATGTGGTTTTTGTCGACCGTTCAATACCGTCGCTTCCTGAGGTTGACGTTGTGAGCATCGACAACTTTGAATCTGCCCGGTCCGCTACAGCGCTGCTGGCGGCGCATGGCCACCGCCGCATCGGAATCATTTCCGGACCGGCGTCCTCCACCACCGGACGGGACCGAATTGCCGGCTACCGGCAAGCCATGGAAGCAGCCGGCCTCGAACAGGACGAACTCCTCATCCGGCACGCCGCGTTCCGCGGCCCGGCCGGAGGAGATGCGGCATCGGCGCTGCTCAGCATCGAGGACCCGCCCACGGCTCTGGTGGTAGCAAACACCGCACAGGTAACCGAGGTTCTGCGGCGCCTCTCCCACGCCGGAATCGACATCCCCGGGACGCTGTCCGTCATCGTTTTCGACGATTCTCCCTGGACCGAACTCATGACCCCGGCCCTGACAATTGTCAGGCAACCCATAGATCTGCTCGCCCGGCACTCCGTGCAACTGGCCCTGGCCAACACCCAGGGAAAATCGTCGGGAAAACCCACCGTCATACGGGTCGCCGCCGAACTGGTCGAGCGGTCCAGCGTTGCCCGGCTGCAGTTCTCGAAGTAACTTCAGACTTAGATCCGACTCAAAAGGTTTACAGCCGCGCCCGGCCCGTGGTACAAAAGTGTACCGGTTCCACTGGGCACCGCGATCTTCCATCCTGGCGCGGCGAAGTCGAGGACAACGGGCCTACGGGCCAGCAGCTCTAGAAGTCCAATTCGGATCGTATGAGGAGAATGCCATGACCACAGCACGTGAAATTATGACCGGCGGCGTTGAATGCATCGGTGAAAACGAATCGCTGGAAGCGGCCGCTCGGAAGATGAAGGAGCTGAACGTCGGCGCCCTGCCGATTTGCGGGGAGGACAACCGGCTTAAGGGCATGATCACGGACCGCGACATTGTCATCAAATGCTTCGCGGAAGGTGGTGACCCGCGAACGGCAAAGGCCGGGGATTTTGGCCAGGGCAAGCCGGTGACCATCGGTGCGGACGCTTCCATCGAGGAAGCGATCAGGACCATGGGGGAGCACCAGGTGCGTAGGTTGCCGGTCATCGACGGCCACGACCTGGTTGGCATTCTCAGCCAGGCAGACATTGCCCGGAACTACCCCGAGGACAGGGTCGAGGAGCTTGTCGAGCTCATCTCTTTCTACTGAATCGACGCCTGACAAACAGAAAGGGGACGACGGCGGGCGCCTCCCGCCGTCGTCCGACTAGCATGCAGGTACCTTTAGACCGATGGATCTGATTTCCGTTCAGGGACGACCCAGGACAGACGTTCTGCATCTTGGACGCTGTCCTTGGCAGTTCGATCTTCCTCGATGTCCCCCGCACGTTCGGGCGGTTGCCAAACCGGCGCCGGAGCTCCAGCATTGAGTGCATGGGCATCGATCCGGAGGCAGTGGCGCAACGGTGGGTTAGGGCCTTGTCGTTACATGACTTGGAAGCCGCGGTGGATTGCTTCGATAGGGCCTACATTGACCAAGCTCCCGCGCGACGCGGGGAATCCGTCCAAGGCCAAGACGCTGTGCGGCGAAATCTCGAGAAACTGCTCAGGGACCTGCCTGACCTCACGGCGAAGATTGTCCGGACGGTGTCGGACGGCGACGAGGTGTGGATGGAGTGGGGCCTGCAGGGAACCCGCCGGGACGGGACGGTCATGGAGTTCGTGGGGGTCAACATCTTCCAAGTCTTGGACGGCAGGTTCCGCGCCGGCCGGATCTATACGGAAGTTGTGCGCGACGCTGGTGGCATTGAGGCGCAGATTGACCGTATGACCAAGGGGACGTCGTAAGCCCGTCCTCCCGGACGGATTTTCTGCTTCTGCGGACGTCAGCCGACCGCAGCTTGCATATGAGGGGCTATGCCGAGCGAAGCCGGTGCAGAGGTGGTCACCCAAGCCCGCCGCCACGGAGTAGATTTTCACTCCGGTGTCCGACACAGCGCGCGCCAACACGGTTACAGTGCTGACGGAGGCCGCACGAAGGAACAGCACCATACCGGCCCAATGAGGAGCATTTCCGCCGTGACCCTGAATATACCGATCCCGCAACAACCCACGCACGCGATTGTCGCCGAGCTCCGCGCGGTTCTCGAAGGGACCGCGGATGACTCCTCGCTGGCACGGGCGCAATACGCCACCGATGCCTCCAACTACCGGGTGGTTCCCGAAATCGTGGTGCTTCCCAGGACCCGCCGGGACGTCGAGGAGGCAGTGGCAATCGCACGGAAGCACCGCATGCCAGTGACCGTGCGCGGCGGTGGCACCTCCTGCGCCGGGAACGCGATCGGCCCGGGCATGGTCCTGGACGTTTCGCGTTACATGAACCGCATCCTTGCTATCGATCCCGAAGCGGCCACCGCGGTTGTGGAACCCGGGGTGGTGCTCAGTGACCTTCAGAATGCGGCCGCCCCGTTTGGGCTGCGGTTCGGTCCGGACCCTTCGACAGCTATGCGCTGCACTCTCGGGGGCATGATCGGAAACAACGCCTGTGGACCGCACGGACTCTCCTACGGGCGCACCGCGGACAACGTTGTGTCAATGACCTGGCTGACAGGTTCGGGTGACATTGTCACCGCAGGCTCCGGCCCGCACGCCTTGGAGGCCGTGCCGGGGCTGGCAGCCTTCGTGGCGGAAAACATGGCCGTCTTGAGGACCGAATTCGGGCGATTCGGTCGACAGATCTCGGGTTACTCCCTGGAGCACCTGCTCCCCGAGAAGGGCCAAAACCTCGCGGCTGCCCTGACCGGCACAGAAGGAAGCTGCGGGGTGATCCTCGAGGCAGAACTCAGGCTGGTTCCGCAGGCGGTGGCCCCTGCCTTGGCTGTGCTTGGCTACGCGGATATGGCCACCGCGGCCGACGATGTTCCGGCGCTGCTCCCTTTTCGCCCACTGGCACTGGAAGGGCTGGACGCGAAGCTCGTCGACGTCGTGCGGCGGGCTCACGGCCCGGCCAGTGTCCCGGCGCTTCCCGCAGGAGGCGGCTGGCTGATGGCCGAGATTGGCGGCGCCACGGCTGAAGAAGCCATCGCGTCAGCCGAACATCTGGTCTCCGCCTCCAGTGCTGATGCTGCCATCGTGCTGCCGGCCGGCCCTCAAGCCACCCGCCTCTGGCAGATCCGGGCGGACGGGGCCGGACTGGCCGGCCGCACCGCTTCAGGTCAGCAGGCGTGGCCGGGATGGGAAGACTCTGCCGTGCCTCCGGAGAGGCTGGGCAGCTACCTGCGCGGCCTGGAACAACTGATGGATGAGGAAGGGCTTTCCGGCCTGGCTTACGGTCACTTCGGTGACGGGTGCGTGCACGTCCGCCTCGACTTCCCGCTGGACAGCGACGGGGTGCTCATGCGCCGCTTCCTCGAGCGCGCCGCGGCCCTGGCAGTCGCGCACGGGGGATCGCTCTCGGGTGAGCACGGCGACGGCAGGGCGCGTTCCGAACTGCTCCCCACCATGTACAGCCCCGCAGCGCTTCGGGCCATGAGCGATTTCAAGGCTCTTTTTGACCCGGAGGACATGTTCAACCCCGGCGTCGTAGTCCGGCCGTCGCCCCTCGACGCTGACCTGCGCCGACCCCAGGCACTGTCCCTGCGCGCCAGTGACGGATTCGCCTTCGCCCACGACGACGGCGACATCACCAAAGCCGTGCACCGCTGCGTAGGGGTCGGAAAATGCCGCGCGGACCTGGGCCCACAGGGCGGTTTCATGTGTCCGTCCTACACCGCAACCCGCGAGGAGAAAGACTCCACCCGCGGCCGGGCCCGGGTACTCCAAGAGATGCTGAACGGCGGTGTGGTGACTCTAGGCTGGTCCTCACCGGAAGTGCATGACGCGCTCGACCTCTGCCTCAGCTGCAAAGCCTGCGCCAGCGACTGCCCCACCGGCATCGACATGGCCATGTTCAAGTCCGAAACCCTGCACCAGTCCTACAAGGGACGAATACGCCCGCTGAGCCACTACACGCTGGGGCGCCTTCCCCAGTGGCTGCGCCTCTCCGCCCCGGCGGCACCCCTGGTCAACCTCGCCGGACGCCTTCCGGTGCTGCGCAAGACCATCATGGCGCTCATGGGGGCCGACCTCCGCCGGTCCCTTCCGCCGCTGCCCCGTGCTCCGTTCAGACGAACGCAAGAAGGCCGGAACCGCAGCCATGGCCGGAAAGGGGGACACAAAGTCCTGCTTTGGGTCGATTCGTTCTCCGACGCACTGGCGCCCGAGGTGGCGCGCGACGCCGTCGAAGTTCTCGTGGCCGCAGGCTGCGATGTCGAGCTTGCCGGCCCCGGTGCATGCTGCGGACTGACTCTCATCTCCACAGGCCAGCTGACGGCCGCGAAAGCGAAGCTCCGCGCAACGGTAGACCTCCTTCTGCCGCACGTCCGGGACGGCCGGACGGTGGTTGGTCTCGAGCCCAGCTGCACCGCGACGCTGCGCTCGGACCTGGTGGAACTCCTGGCCGACGATCCCCGCGCCGCGGAAGTGTCAGCTGCCGTGAGAACTGTCGCTGAACTCCTGGCCGGGATCGGGTGGACTCCACCGCTCGCCGTGGAAAAGCTCCTCGTTCAGCCGCACTGCCACCACTATTCCGTCATGGGTTACGCGGCCGATGAAGCCCTGCTGACAGCCATGGGATGTGACGTCGAAACGTCAGCCGGCTGCTGCGGACTGGCTGGCAACTTCGGCATGGAAAAAGGGCACTACGACGTGTCCGAGAACATCGCCCGCAGGGGGATTCTCGCCAAGGCGGAGGCCCTTCCCGATCACGGCATCATGGCCGACGGCTTCTCCTGCCGCACCCAGGTCCGCGACCTGGCCGGGCTGGAGAGCCGGCACCTGGTCCAAGTCATCGCCGACGCCCTGCGCGCCGGGCGGCGACAGGCTTCGGACCACAGCGGGGGTGCGACCGGCGGGAACGAGGACGGCGGCGGAAGCCCGCCAGCTAGGATTCAGGTGTGAAAGCAGATGCGTTTGCGGTGACGGGATGAGCGAGGACGCCGCGAAAGAGTTTAGGCGCCCTCCCACCGCTCAAGCTTTCGTCCTTGCCGAGCTGCGGCGCGCAATCATCGCGGGGGACTTCCTGCCCGGTGAGCCGCTCCGTCAAAACACGCTCGCCGAGCGGTTCGGCGTCAGCAGGGTTCCCGTCCGCGAAGCATTCAAGGTCCTCGAAAGCGAGGGCCAGGTGGTCTACGAGCCGCACCGCGGGCACAAAGTCGCCAGCCTGTCGCTCACGGACCTCCTGGAGGTCTACCGGCTCAGGCAGTTGTTGGAAGCGGAGGCCGCGCAGGCTGCTGTCAGAAACCGGAGTGACGGTGTACTCGCAGCGATGAGGGCGTCCGCCCGTGACGTTGAAGCGGCCAGCGCGGCCGGTGATCTGCTGAAGATGACCGAGGCGAACCGGCGGTTTCACTTCGAACTGCTGGCAGCGGCCCAGATGCCGCGCCTGGAGCGGATCGTTCAGGTCCTGTGGGATGCGACCGAGGCCTACCGGTTCGTCTACTACGGGGCGGAACACAATCGGGCCACAGTGGAACGCGAACACGCCGGCATCGTCCAGGCCTATGCGGACGGGGACGTCGGGCTGCTCGTCGCCCTGATGGACGAACACCGCGAGCATGCCGTGGACGCCCTCCGCACGTTCTTGGAAGCCCCGAGCCGCCCATAACGTAACGATTGTGTGACGCCGGTTACAGTTCGGGGTGATATTGGATACATTATCCAAATGGTCTTTCAATTAACCGCAATGGTGCGGATTTCTACCCATGAGTGACGCGACCCTCCACACGGATGTGGCCTCCGTGAACGACTGGCTCGGGTTGAACGGCGCCCGCGTCCTGGTGGCCGGCGCCGGCGGAATCGGGAGTGCCTGCATTGGGGAGTTCGTGGCAGCCGGGGCGAGCGTACTCGCGGTTGACCGCGACGAGTCCCGGCTGGCTGCCCTTGGTCCGGGCGTGGCCACCAAACGGGTTGACCTCACGTCCACGGAGGGCTGTGAGGATGCCGTTGCGTCGGCCCAGGAACGGCTCGGCGGACTGGACATCCTGGTGCACTCCATTGGCGTCAACCACCGGGTGCCGATTCTCGAAACCGCGGATGAGGACTGGAACCGTATCCTCGAGCTCAACCTCACCAGCGCCTTCCGACTCGGCCGCGCAGCCGGCCGCGTCATGGTCGAGGCCGGCTTCGGGCGCCAGATCTACTGCTCGTCGGTCTCCAGCCTCCTGGCGCACCCCGACCACGGCCCCTACGCGGCCAGCAAGGGCGGCATCAACCAGCTGGTCCGGGTCATGGCCCGCGAGTGGGCCGCCCACGGAGTAACGGTGAACGCCATCGCCCCCGGCTACGTGGACACTGAACTTACCAGGATGCATCTGGATCGCCCCGGGGTTCGCGAACACTACACCTCAATGGTCCCCGCCGGCCGGCTCGGGACGGTGGATGACCTCACCGGTCCTGTGCTCTACCTGTCTTCCCGGCAGGCGGCGTTTGTCACCGGTCATGTCCTGTACGTGGACGGGGGCAGGACCCTTGTGTGAATCGAACCACCTTGGAGCCGGATCCAACGCTTCCGGGCTGGGCGGCCGCTTCCCGCTCCTCATGCCGCATGAACTCTCGAACCAGCAGCGCGATCTGTACGGGGTCATCGCCGGCCCACCGAGGGGAAACGGGCCGTTTTCCATTGTCGACGAAAACGGACGCCTCAGCGGCCCCTTCAACGCGCTGCTGTACTCGCCCGCGATCGGAAACGCGGTACAGGCCCTGGGCGCCGTCCTGCGCTTTGACGGGTCGCTGCCGGCCCGCACCCGGGAGCTGGTGATCTGCGCCGTCGCCGCCGAGCTGGAGTCCGCCTACGAGTGGTACGCGCACAGCCTGGTCGCCACGACCGTTGGCATCAACGGCACCGAGCTGAAGCAGCTGCACGACGGCGATGTCCCGGACACCTTGTCTGCGGACGAAAGCGCGGCGCTGAGTTTGACGCGTTCCCTGTTGCGAGGCACCGCCGTTGACGAGGACGTGCATGCTGCCGCCCTTGAACACTTCGGACACGGTGGCATTACGGAGCTTTCGGTGCTGGTGGGCTATTACCGCCTGCTGGCAGGCATCCTCGCCGCCGGAGATGTTCCCGTTCCACCAGCCGCCGCCGGAGAACCCCTGCACCAGGCCACTTGACCGCCAAGCCAATTGACGCCCACCCAGCCAACAGCATGATCAAAAACAGGGAGATACAACCATGATTGCTATGAACATCACTGCCCGGAGGCGCATGCGCCGCCTGTGCGCAGCAGCTGTCCTTGTACCGGCAGTTTTCCTTTCCGCGTGCGGCAGCCCCGCCCCCAGCAGCGGCGGCGGTGGCGGCGGCGGGGGCACAGCCGGCCAGGGAGGCATGTTGTCCATCGCGACGGGCGGCACCGGCGGGGTCTATTATCCGTTGGGCGGCGGCTTTGCAACTGTGATCCGGGACAACATCAAGGGCTATGACGCCACGGTGCAGGAAACCAACGCTTCCGTGGACAACATGTTGCTGCTCGAGAACGGGTCCGCACAGCTCGCCTTCTCAGTGGGCGACGTGGTGTCCGATGCCGTCAAGGGCGAGGGCAAATTCGCGGGAAAGCCCCAGGAGGTCTGCTCCCTTGGCAACATCTACAACAACTTTATGCAGGCCGTCACCGTAAACGACAAGGGAATCCAGAACGTCAAGGACATGGCGGGCAAAGTCATCTCGGTCGGCGCGCCCAGCTCCGCCACCGAGGTAGCGGCGCTGCGCATCCTTGAGGCCGCCGGAATTGACCCGAAGTCGGGCATCCAGCGCCGCCAACTCGGCGCGGCGGAGACCGTCGCTGCGCTGCGCGACGGAACGATCGACGCCGGATTCTGGTCCGGAGGGCTGCCCACCGGCGCGCTGATCGACCTGGCCGGCGACGGCGACATGAAGCTGCTTTCAATCGGGGAGTACGCCAAACCCCTTGCGGAGAAATACGGCGCCTACTACGTGGAGCAGGACATCCCGGCCAACACCTACGAAGGACAGACCGAGGCGGTCCCGGCGATCGCTTCGCCGAACATCCTGGTCGCCAGCAAGAAAATGGACAAGCAGCTCCAGCAGGACATCACCACCGCACTCTTTGACAACAAAGAGGCCTTGATCAAGGTCCACCCCGCAGCCGGCGAGATGGATAAGGCCACCGCGGGGAAGGTTGAGTTCGTGGACGCCTGCCCAGGTTCGAAGGCGTACTTCGACAAGTCCGGAAGCTAGCACCCCATGCGTAAGCCAGCCGCCGCCGTCGTCGGTCTCGTTTGCCTCGGCATGCTGGGAGCAGGCGGGATTGCCGTGGCCGGCGCGCCGATGGAATCCCACCGTCCCCGCGCCGTCGTGATCAGCAACGACGGCGGCGTGCTGGCCAGCATTCCCCTTGCCGGGGACACGTTCGCAGTGAGCTACCGCAACTCCATCTACGGCACCGTCGCTGAAGAGCGGTACACCGTCCAGGAGGACGGCAGCTACCGCCTGGTGCAGCTGGCCGCCGATCAGCTGGCGGTGCTCGAAGAGTACTACGCCGTCCCCGGGCCGCCGTCCGCGGCCGGGGAAGGCGACCGCAGGGAGTGGGTGGCGGACCCAGATCCGGGGCACCCTGCGGAGTTTGGCCGGCTGTCGCTGGCAGCAACTGATCTGGGCCTCCGCACCGTGTACGTTCCGGGCGCTCCGCCGCTTGAACTATGGAAGTTAGTCGAAGACAGCGACCCGTTCGTTGTGCTATCCCTCAAGGAGACCCCATGACCGAGAACCCCAACGGCAACGGCGCCGTTCAGGCACGCACGTCGCCTGAGCCCCCGGGGCGCACCGGACGGAGGAACGCGGATGACGGTGTCACCGCCGACCCCAGGGACAAGGAAGCGGTGATCGATGAAGAGGCGCTGATCGCGGAGTTTGAGGCTGAAAAGCCTGCCCGCCACCTGAACGGGAAACCCGGCATCGCGGTGAAGGCCATCGGCGTGGCATTGTCCTTGTTTGCGCTCTATTGGGTCTTCAATCCCATGCCCACCCAGTTCTACCTGCCCGCGTTCCTGATGGTCGGGCTGCCCATGACGTTCCTGGTCTACCGCGGGTGGGGCCGCTCGGCTGCCGCCAAGGCGTCCGGACGTTCTGACAACCCCCACATACTTGACTGGCTGCTTGCCGCAATCGCGGTCGTTCCGTTCGCGTACATCATCTCGGACTGGGACAGCTTCTTCCGCCGCGCGATCACGCCGACCTACCTTGATCTGATCATGGGCGTGATCGCCATCCTGGTCACCCTGGAGGCATCCCGCCGGACGGTGGGCATCCTCGTTCCGCTGGTCGTGGTCGGCTTTTTCGCGTATGCGGCGTTCGGTTCGTTCGTCCCTGCCCCCTTCAACACGTCCTCCTTCAACTGGATCCGACTTGTTGGCCACAACGTCATGGGGACGCAAGGCCTGTTCGGGGTTCCCACCGACGTTGCGGCGTCGTACATCATTCTTTTCACCATCTACGGCGCCGTCCTGGGCGCCTCGGGCGCCACCAAATTCTTCATCGACCTCTCTTTCTCTGCCTTCGGACAGTCAAAGTCGGGTCCCGGCCGGACCGTGACCCTCGCGGGTTTCCTGCTGGGCACCGTGTCGGGTTCCGGCGTCGCTACCACCGTAACCCTGGGCGGCATCTCCTGGCCGCTGCTGCGCAAGGCCGGCTACCCGAAGGAACACGGCGGCGCCATCCTGGCCGCTGCCGGTATCGGCGCCATCATGTCCCCGCCCACGCTCGGCGCCGCAGCCTTCATCATCGCCGCGTTGCTTGGAGTCTCGTACCTGCAGGTGCTCATCTGGGCCACCATTCCCACGGTCCTCTACTACTTCGGCATCATCCTCGCCATCGAAATGGACGCTCGGCGGTTCAAGACCAAGGCGGTGGAGCTGGACGTCAAGCCGGCCGGCAAACTGCTGCTGCGGTTCGGATACCACTTCAGCTCCCTCCTTGCGATCGTGGTGTTCATGGCCATGGGCATGACCCCGTTCCGGGCCGTGGTGTTCGCCACCGCGCTCGCATTCGTGCTCAGTTTCCTGGATCGCCAATCCTGGCTGACGCCCAAGCGGATCTGGGACGCGCTCGCCACGGGCGCCATGGGCGCCCTGTCCGTGATCCCGGTCATGGCGGCCGCCGGCCTCATCGTGGGAATCATGACCCTCACCGGCCTGGGCCTGAAGCTCGCGAACATCATCGTGGACTTTGCCGGCGGCAGCCTGCTCCTGACCGCCATCTTCTCTGCCATCTCCGTCACCCTCCTGGGACTTGCGGTGCCGGTAACGGCAAGCTTCATCATCTCGTGGGTGATTATCGGACCCGCCCTGCAGGATGTCGGCGTTCCCGCTTTCGCGGCTGCGATGTTTATCTTCTACTACTCGGTCCTCAGCGAGGTGTCACCGCCCACCGCGCTGTCCCCGTTCGCGGCGTCGGCCATCACCGGCGGCAGACCGATCAAGACGATGTGGCTGACCTGGCGGTACACACTGTCGGCGTTCCTGGTCCCGTTCATCTTTGTCCTGTCCGACGACGGCGTCGGGCTGCTGCTGCAGGGCAGTCCAGGATCGATTGCACTGGCATTCACCGTCTCACTGCTGGCGGTGGCCTCCCTTGCCGTGGCAACCGGGGCCTGGCTCTTCGGCCCGGCCCGCTGGCCCGAACGGGTCCTGCTGGGCGTCGGGTCACTGCCGATGCTGGTCATGGAGCCGCTCTACATCGGCATCGGGGCAGCCATCATTGCCGTGGGCGTCCTGGTACACATCATTGGGCTTCGCAGACACCGCACAGACATGGCCCTTGACCGAAAGGACGACGCATCACTATGACGACACCGATTCCGCACCTTGCCCCCGGCCTCTGGGGAGTTCTGGCCACACCGTTCAGCGGAACGGATTTTGCCGTGGACACCGACTCCCTGCGCCGCGAAGTGCAGCTTTACACCGCGCTGCCGGCTACCGGGATGGTGGTGCTTGGCGTCTTCGGCGAGGGAGCATCCCTCGATGCCCAGGAGCAAGCCCTGATTGTGCGCACCGTTGCCGAGGAGGGGAAGGGCGCGCCTCTGGTGGTGGGCCTCTCAGCCCGGTCAACGGCAGTGGCGCTGGAGCAAGCCCGTACCGCGGTTAAGGCGGCGGGCAGCAACCTTGCGGCACTTATGGTGCAGGCCAACAGCTCCGATCCAGAGGTGCTCGCGGCCCACCTGACCGCCGTGCACCGCGCCACGGGCGCGGGAATTGTGCTGCAGGACTACCCCGTGGCATCCGGGGTAAATATCAGCGCGGCGCAGATCCTCGAGGTCCTCGCGCAGTGCCCGTTCATCGTAGCCATCAAGTCGGAGGCGCCGCCGACGGCCTCCGCCATCGCGAGGCTGACGGGTGCCACGTCCGTGCCCGTATACGGCGGACTCGGGGGAGTGGGGCTGCTGGATGAGCTGGCCGCCGGCGCGGCCGGTGCCATGACCGGATTCTCGCATCCCGAAGGACTTCAGGCCGCCCTGAGCGCATGGGCCGACGGCGGATTCCGCGCCGCGCGCGAGGCTTTCGCTCCGTGGCTGCCCTTGGTGAACTTTGAGGCCCAGCCCGGCGTAGGGCTGGCCCTGCGCAAGGAGGTGCTGCGCCGCCGCGGCATCATCGCTGAATCCATCGTGAGGCCGCCCGCTCCGAAACTGCCGCCGGCGCTGGCGGACCTCATCGATGCCCACCTCGAAGCCGTTCGGGTGGTGATGGCCTGATGGAGACCGGTTTGAAGGGAAAGAACGTCCTGGTTCCGGGCGCAAGTTCGGGGATAGGCCTCGCCATTGCCCGGGCGTTGGCCGAGGAAGGCGCCAACGTGGTGCTGGCGGCGCGGCGCGAGGACCTGGTGCGGGCGGAAGCTGCGCGCCTGGGTTCCGCCGTCGGCGTCGGCATTGACCTCATGGACGACGGCGCCCCGCCGGCCTTGGTGGAAGCGGCGGAGGAGGCCTTTGGCGCGATCGATGTGCTCATTCTTAATAGCGGCGGACCGCCGCCCGGCGGCGCCGCGGACGTCTCCGTTGAACAGTCCCTTGGCGCCGTGCACCAGCTGCTGCTGCAGCACATCCGGCTCACTGCCCTCGTGCTTCCGGGCATGCGGGTCCGTGGGTGGGGGCGCGTGGTGGCAGTGGGCTCCAGCGGCGTGCAGCAGCCGCTGCCCAACCTCGCGTTGTCCAACATCGGGCGGGCGGGGCTCGCCGGCTACCTGAAGACCCTGGCGGCGGAGGTCGCCAGGGACGGCGTGACCGTCAACATGGTGCTTCCCGGCCGCATCGACACCGACCGCGTCGGCTCACTGGATGCAGCGGCGGCCAAACGCACCGGCCGCTCGCCGGAGGAGACGAGGGCGGACTCGGAAGCTTCGATCCCTGCCGGCCGGTACGGCAAGCCCGAAGAATTTGCCGCCGTCGTGGCCTTCCTCGCGAGCGGGCCTGCCTCCTACGTGACCGGGGAACAGATCCGCTGCGACGGCGGACTGGTCCGTTCCTACTAACCGAAAGAACCATTCCATGACTTCCCGCGTCCTTCATCTATGCGCCATCCGCGACGAACACACCCCCGATGCGGCCGCCCCCGGGCAGGCCCGCGAAGAGGCGGCCGTCGTCCACCCGCGGCGCGGAGCCGCGCTGGTCCGCGACCTGCTCCCGGGCTTTACCGGCGACATCCTCGATGTCCTGACCGGAGGCCTGCTCGGGGACCTGGAAACGGCCGCAGCCAACGCCGAGGACGCCGTCTTCCGCGATCCGGAGCACCTCACCTACGGCGCCCCGTACCGCCGCCCCCGCATGCTGTGGGGAATCGGCCTGAACTACGTCGAGCACGCCTCCGACCTCACCGAGGCCGTGCCCGACGAGCCTGCCTCGTTTATCAAGGGTGACCATACGGTCATCGGCCCGGACGAGAACATCCCGATCCCGGAGCAGAGCCAGCGCACCACCACCGAGGCGGAGATCGCCGTCGTGATCGGTCGATACTGCCGCAATGTCGAGCCGGAGGATGCCCTGTCCTATCTCGCCGGCGTCGTACCGGTCCTGGACCAGACCGCGGAGGACATCCTGCAACGCAATCCGCGGTTCCTCACCCGCTCCAAGAACTTTCCGGGATTCTTCTCCTTCGGCCCCCGGATCGTGCCCCTCGCCGAGGTGGAAGAGGCCGCCGGCTCCCTGGCCGAGGTCACGGTGTCCACCGTGGTCAACGGGGAGGTGCGCCGCAGCAATACGGTGTCGCACATGCGCTACGACCCGGCCTACCTGATCAGTTTCCACAGCAAGGTCATGCCGCTCTTCCCCGGTGACATCATCTCCACGGGAACACCCGGAGCAGTGCACATCGAGCCGGGGGACCTCGCTGAATGCCGCGTGACGGGCCTCGGAACCCTCAGCAATCCCGTGACCGCCTCCAACTGAGCTTGCCGAACCACAACCGAAGGAGGCTGACGCTCGTTGAGCAGCACCCCATCTTTCCCTCACGGCCCTCCCGCCGCCGCACCCTTGGACGGAATCAAGGTGGCGGATTTCTCCCGGGTCCTCGCCGGGCCCTTTGCAACCATGATGCTCGCTGATTTCGGCGCCGATGTGATCAAGGTGGAGAGCCCGGGCGGCGACGACACCAGGGCCTGGGTGCCCCCCGTGGACGAACACGGCGCGGGGACATACTTCTCCAGCGTCAACCGGAACAAGCGCTCGGTCGTGTGCGACCTGCGCACCGAGGAAGGGCTCGCGCAGGCGCGGGACATAGCGTTGGCCGCCGACGTCGTCGTTGAGAACTTCCGGCCGGGCGTCATGCGGCGCTTCGGACTGGACTATGAAACCCTGCGGGTGGAGCGCCCGGACCTGGTCTACTGCTCCATCACCGGATTCGGAAGCAAGGGCGGGGCGCACCTGCCTGGATATGACCTTCTGGTCCAGGCCGTGGGCGGACTCATGAGCGTCACCGGATCCCCGGAGTCGGAACCCAGCAAGGTGGGGGTGGCGCTGGTGGACGTGGTGACCGGCCAAAACGCGGTGGTAGGCATCCTTGCCGCTCTGCGGAGCCGTGACCAGACCGGCAGGGGACAGCTGATCAACGTCAACCTGTTGTCCTCGCTCCTTGCCGGGCTCGTCAACCAGGCCTCCAGCACCCTGGCTACGGGCGAATCCCCGCAGCGAATGGGCAACGCTCATCCCAGCATCGCGCCGTACGAGACGCTGCGCACCGCGGACGGGCCCCTCGCCTTGGCGGTGGGAACGAACAAGCAATTTGCCGCCCTGGCACGGGTGTTGGGCATTCCCGAACTGTCGGACGACAGCAGGTTCCGCGGGAACGTGGACAGGGTGGCCCACCGGGACGCGCTGAAGGCGCTGCTTGAGGAGCAGCTTCAAAAAAAGCCGGCAGTGGAGTGGTCGGGCCTGCTCAGTGAAGCGGGCGTACCCGCCGGCAAGGTCAACTCCATCGTCGAAGCGATCCAGCTGGCCGCCGATCTGGGGCTGGAGCCCGTAGTGGAGATTGCGGACGAGTCCAGCCCCCGAACCTCCCGACAGGTAGCCAACCCCATCCAGCTCTCGGAAACCCCCGCCACGTACCGGCGGCTGCCGCCGCTGCTCGGCGAACACAGCGGAGCGACGTTCCCGGCGCGGACCCACCGGGCAGCCCCCCAAACCCATCCCACCGGAAAGTAGAACCATGACTGACACTTCAGACCTCATCGGCATCGACACGCTGCTCACGCCGGAGGAAGTCACCGTGCGGGAGAAGGTCCGCGGATTCGTGGACTCGGTCATCAAACCGAATATTGCTGACTGGTACGAGCACGCGGAGTTCCCGCTGGAGATAGTCCCGCAGATGGCTGAACTCGGCCTGCTCGGCATGCACATCAAGGGCTACGGGTGCCCCGGCCGGACCTCGGTGGAGTATGGCCTGGCCGCCCTGGAGCTGGAGGCCGGCGACTCCGGGCTGCGGACCTTTGTCAGCGTCCAGGGTTCACTGGCCATGAGCGCCATAGCCAAGCACGGATCGGAAGAGCAGAAGCACGAGTGGCTTCCGCGCATGGCCGCTGGAACCGCCATCGGCTGCTTCGGCCTCACCGAGCCCTCCGCCGGGTCCGACCCCGGGAACATGCTGACCTTCGCAAAACGCGACGGCGACGACTGGATCCTCAACGGCACCAAACGCTGGATCGGGCTGGCCTCGGTGGCGCAGGTGGCCATCATCTGGGCCATGACGGACGACGGCGTCCGCGGTTTCGTCGTCCCCACCGACACCCCCGGGTTCAAGGCCACCCCCATCCAGCAGAAACTGTCCATGCGTGCGTCCATTCAGTGCGATATCGAACTGACGGACATCCGGTTGCCGGCGAGTGCCATGCTGCCCAAGGCCAAGGGCCTCCGCGGCCCGTTTGAGTGCCTCAATGAGGCCCGCTACGGCATCATCTGGGGCGCCATGGGGGCGGCACGTGACAGCTACCTCACGGCACGGGACTACTCGCAGCAGCGCATGCAGTTCGGCAAGCCGTTAGCCGGTTACCAGCTGACCCAGGAGAAACTCGTCAACATGGCATTGGAGATCAACAAGGGCACGCTCCTGGCTTTGCAGTTGGGCCGGCTGAAGGACGCCGGAGTCCTCCAGCCGCACCAAATCTCCGTGGGCAAGCTGAACAACTGCCGCGAAGCGATCAAGATCTGCCGCGATGCCCGGGCCATGCTTGGCGGCAACGGCATCACCCTGGACTATTCCCCGCTGCGCCACGCCAACAACCTCGAGAGCGTGCGCACCTATGAGGGAACGGACGAGGTGCACACGCTGATATTGGGCAACCACATCACCGGGATTCCGGCCTTCCGCTGAGGAGGCGCTTCCGGTTACTGGGCGCCGGCCCGCCCGGGGACGGCGCGCCCTTCGAGCGCTTGGTTGACGATGTATTCGGCGATGGCCAGGGAGGAGGTGGCGCCGGGTGAGGGGGCGTTGCGTACAAGGACTGTGTCCTGGCGGCGGGCAATCACAAAGTCATCCACGAGGGACCCGTCAGCGTTCATCGCCTGGGCACGTACACCCCGCGTGCCGGGAACGATGGACGCACCCTCGAGCGAAGGGACGAAACGCGTTGCCTCGGCGATGAATTTGCGCTTGCTGACGACGGTCTGGAACTCACGCGCAGCCGAGGGCAGGTTCTTGCGGGCGAAGTTCCAGAAAGCAGGGAACAGCGCATAGTCCAGGACGTCGCGCACATTGACGTCCTTCCAGGAGTAGGACTCCCGTCCGAACGAGATGAAGGCGTTGGGGCCCAGCATCATTTCGCCGTCGATGCGCTTGGTGAGGTGCACTCCAAGAAAGGGATGCTGTGGATCAGGAACCGGATAGATTAGGCCCTTTACCTGGCTGCGGGCCTCTGAACCGAGAAGAAAGTATTGTCCGAAGAACGGCACGATGCGCGGGGTGGAGGGTTCCCCCATCGACGCGGCCAGCCGGTCGGATTGGAGCCCGGTGCAGGCCACCACAAGGTCGTAGTGTTCACCTCCGTCCCTGGTGTGAACCACGACGCCCTGCCCCTGCTGTTCAAGAGAGCGGACTTCCTGACCCAGCCTGATCTGTCCGCCTGCCTCACGGACGTCGCCGGCAAAGGCGTTGGTGATGGCGGCATAGTCGACGATGGCCGTCTCAGGCGAGTGCAGTGCCGAGATCCCGACAGCATTAGGCTCCACGTCCCTGATCTCGGCGCCGCTGAGCATCCTGGCCCCCGGTACCAGGTTGGCTTGTGCCCGGACAAAGATAGCGTCAAGCCGCCGGCTTTCCTCGGCCGTCTGGGCGATGACGAGCTTGCCGCACTGATCGTAGGGCAGCTTCTTGGCGGCGCAGTATTCCTTCAGCAGATGGACTCCGCGGCGGCACAGCGTGGCCTTCAGGCCGCCGGGTTCATAGTAAAGGCCGGCGTGCACCACTCCGGAGTTGTGGCCCGTCTGGTGAGAGGCGAGTTTCTCCTCCTTCTCGTAGACAGTGACCGAGGCTCCTTCCAGTCGGTTTGTCAGCTCCCGTGCAACGGCGACACCGATAATGCCACCGCCGACGACGGCGCAGCGCAATGGTTCCGTGGGCATGTCGATCCTTATCATTGGGTGGAAAGTTGTCCGTGCGAGAATGTGCTCGTGGACAACCTTGAACGTGCAGTCAATCTGACAGATCAGGCCATCACAAGACTCCGAACTGCGATATTGGGCGGCGAGTTGAAGCCGGGGGAGCTTTACTCCGCGACCCAGCTGGGCGAATGGCTGGGTGTGTCGCGAACGCCGGTCCGGGAGGCAGTGCAGCAACTGGCGAAGGCCGGCCTTGTAGTAGTCGAGCGCAATAGAGGGATCCGTGTCCGGTCAACAACGTTGGAAGACCTGATCGAGGGATTCCAGGTCCGACTGATGCTCGAGGTGCCCGTGACCCGGCAAGCTACCGCAGTCCGCACGGACGCCGATGTCCAAAGGGTCACAGAGGCGTTCAACACCTTTCAGAAAATTGCCGAGAGCGGCGGTCCTGCTGCTACTTTGCGGGCCGACCGCGACTTCCACCTGGCGCTGCTAACTACCTCCGGCAATCACCGGGTGGTGAAAATACTGGAGGACTTGCGTAACGTCGTCCTGCTCACTGGGGTGGAAACCGTCCCCAAATCGCGTTCTTCCCGGGAAGCTTTTGAGGACCATCGGGACGTCTACGAGGCTTTCGTGGCCGGGAAGGCCGAGAAAGCCGGACAGGACATGCGGCGCCATATACTCAATACGGCCCGGCTGCTTATCCTGCGCGAAGCCCACGAACGCGGCATTCCCACGGGCGACGTTGACTCACTTCTCAGCTGGGCTTAACTCGCCTGGTAAACGAGCGGCGGAGATCTGGAATCGGCACCTCGAATAATCTGCATCCGTATAAATTACCCCTGTTGCATGCAACATGCAACACATATCGGGCGCTTGGTGACTCGGTTCCACGAGGACCCGCTCGGCCCTGTTGTCCTGTCCCAGTGACCTTAGGCCCTGGAGCAGACGACGCACCTGTTCCGGCTGCTCGAAGTTGGCGAAGTGGCCGCACAGCTTGCGCGGATCAGTGCCGGCGCTGGCGGTCCGCTCCGGCCGCGTCGCGGCAATATGCAAAGCCAGGAAGCCCGGCGTACCGGACGTTGGAGACCCACGTCCGAAGCCCTGTTGGATATGCACAGTGCACGGGCCCAGCTCTTGGTATTGTGTGCCGCCGCAGCGTAGCCGCCCACGTTGCGGATTCCTGCCGAACGCGCATGCCCGCCGTCCGTTGCTGATCTCTATCAGGGATCGGAGCCGCGGCGTCACCGGGCCGGACGAGGGGACGCATGCTTCTCCCGGTTCATGGCTTGTTAGCCGGCGGGTTCCCTGGCGGTTCCCGGAGGCTGCCTTCCTGTTCACGGTCCGCGGCCATGCTGGCTCCATGCCTCTCCTACTGCCCGGTAACTCGCATCTGATCGACCGCCGCCTCTTCCTCGCGGGGGTGGCCGGTGTCTCCGCTGCCGCCGCGCTGGCGGCCGCCCCGGCTACCAGGGCGGACGCTGCGTCGGCGCCGGCGCGGGCCAAGGACGATCCCTTCACGCTGGGTATCGCATCCGGTGACCCCACGCCTTCCGGCGTGGTGCTGTGGACCCGCCTGGCCCCGAAACCGTTCGACCCGAACGGCGGCATGCCGCCGGGCCATGCGGTGGTGGAGTGGCGTTTGGCCAGTGACGCCGGGATGCGCGATGTTGTCCAGCGCGGGAGCGCGCACGCCCCGGCGCAGCTGGGGCATTCGGTCCACGTGGAGGTCGAGGGCCTGGCACCGGACAGCGAGTACTTCTACGAGTTCAAGTTCCGTAACCACTTGTCCCCCGTGGGCCGGACCAAAACCTTGCCGGCCCCCGGGGCGGATGTACGGCAGCTCGATTTTGCTTTCTCCTCCTGCCAGAAGTGGGAGGATGGCTTCTTTCCGTCTTACCGCCATATGGCCGCAGAGGACCTCGACTTTGTGGTGCATCTGGGCGATTACGTTTACGAGTACGAGATCGCCGCAGGCGGCGGGCTGCGTCGCACACCTGTCCCGGCGGCTGCCCAGCCGGCCCCGCAGACGCTTGAGCAGTGGCGGGCCCGCTACGCTCTCTACAAGTCCGATCCCGACCTGCAGGCGGCGCACGCCCGGTTCCCGTTCGTCGTTTCCTGGGACGATCACGAGGTTAAGAATGACTATGCCGGAGGCTGGGAGGGGCAGACCCAGGCCTTCACCGCAGTGCGGGCCGCGGCCTACATGGCGTACTACGAGCACCAGCCCTTGCGGGCACGGTCGCTGCCCCGCGGTACGGAAATGCAGCTTTACCGGCGGTTGCGCTATGGCCGCCTCGCGCAGCTGGACGTTCTGGATGGACGCCAGTACCGCGACGCCCCGCCGTGCGGCTGGGGAGAAGCCCAGGCATGCGAAGCGGCGTACGACCCGTCAATCAGCATGCTCGGCTCAGAGCAGGAGCAGTGGCTCTACGACGGACTGCGTGACTCAGAGGTGCGGTGGAACATCCTGGGGAACAACGTCATGGTCTCCCGCCTCGACCACGACGGTGCCGCGGGCGAGCTGCTGTGGCACGACGCCTGGGACGGTTTTCCGGCAGCCCGCAAGAGGCTGCTGGATGTGATCGCCGAGCCGGCGGTGCGCAACGCCGTGTTCATCACGGGCGACTGGCACTCCACCTTCGTCAACGACGTTCACCTCGACTTCGACAAGCCGGACTCCCCGGTGGTGGCCACCGAGTTCGTGGGGAGCTCCATCAGCACGAACGGCGACGTGCCGGTTTACGGGCCCTACTACGGGCCCATGATCGGGTTTAACCCGCACATCAAATTCTTCGATGGCGACCGGCGGGGCTACGTCCGTTGCCAGGTCACTCCCGAGCGCTGGCGCACGGAGCTTCGCATGGCCACCGGAGTGGGGACCCGGACCGCAGGGCAGTACACGCATGCGGTGTTCGAGGTCGAAGACGGCAAGCCGGGCGCAGTGCAGGTTTCATAGCGGCTAGTTCAACCTGCGCCCGCAGCTGACGTCCCGCCGTCGTCCGCTTGGCCACGCTGCCCGGTCACAGTGACCACATGTCCTCGAGAAGTCGTTGCACCTGTTCCGGCTGCTCGACGTTGGCGAAGTGCCCGCAATGCTGGATCGTCACAGTCTGGACTTGCGGCACTGTGGCGGCCAGCCGGTCCAGGTCGGAGGGAGACGTGAATACATCAGTTTCCCCGCGGGTTGCTAGCACGGGGCAGCGGATGCCGCGCCACTGGTTAAAGTCGTAGTGCGCCACTGCCCGGGCAGCCGCGGAGAAGCTGGCCGGACGGGCGTTATGGCCGAGCCCGCGGATCACCCCAGCTGACATGCCTGGGGGATCTGCGAAGAACGGTGACATCAACGGTCCCATCACGGGTGTGGCACCGACTGCGCGGACCATTGCCAGCCCTGCTGGACCTAGGGCCGCCAGTGAGCGCATGAGCAGCATCATGCCGACAAACGCCGGGAACCGGGACAGGCTGCGCAGTGGCTCGCGGGCGGCCTCAGACACGCCGAATGTTGTGGGCGAAATGGCAGCCACGCTGGCGGTCCGCTCCGGCCACGTCGCGGCAATATGCAAAGCCAGGAAGCCTCCCATGGAGTGGCCCACGAGGTTCCATCGCGGGTAGTTGAGCAAGTTCAGTACATCGGTGACTGCGCGTGTCATCGTCTCGATGCCGAAGTGTTCCAGCCGGGCTCCCTTAGTGGATTCGCCCCAGCCCGGCAGGTCAATCAGGACACGATCGTGGTGCGATGCTTCGGAAAGCAGCGGCCGGAAGGTGGCCCAGGATCCCGCGGCGCCGTGCAGGTACACCTCCGGTGTGCCGGACGCCGGAGCCCCGCTTCCGATGCCCTGTTGGACTCGCACAGTGCACGGGCCCAGCTCTGTTGGAATTGTGTGCCGCCGCAGCGTAGCCACCCACGTCGCGGATTCCTGCCGAACGCTCATGCCCGCCTTCCGTTGCTGATCTCTACTAGGGATTCGGAGCCGTGGCGTCACCGGACCGGACGTACAGGCTACAGCTGCTGGGTTTGGCATCAAACGGAACAGATCGAAACCACCATGTTCGGTCCCATGAACGTCACCCGCGCTGCCCTGCCGGTCCTGCGCGCCCAGCGCTCCGGCCTGGTGGTCACCATCTCCTCCACCGCCGGCCTCGCAGGCGGCGAGTTCCTGTCCGCCTACGCCGCGTCGAAGTTCGGCGTGGAAGGCTGGGCGGAATCCCTGGCACTCGAGGTCGCACCGTTCGGCATCCGCTCCATGATCGTGGAGCCGGGGTTCTTCCGCGCCGAGCTGCTCACCCCGGAATCCACCAGCTACGCGGAATCCACCATCGGGGACTACGCCGAACGCACCGCGCAGACGGTCACCGCGTGGAAGGGCATGAACGGCCTCCAGGGCGGGGACCCGGCCAAGCTCGCCGAAGCGCTGATCCAGCTGGCCGAACTGGACGAACCCCCGCTGCGGTTCGCCGCCGGAGCCGACGCCGTGGGCGTCTTCGAGACCCGAGGAAAGGCCCTCCAGCTCCAGGCCGACGCGCACCGCGAACTCTCCAGGAACCTCGCGTTAAGCGACGCCTGACAAAACGGAAATGGACGACGGCGGGAGGTCCCGCCGTCGTCCATCACCCACCACCGCAAGGCCCCACCACAGTTCAGCCGGACGCCGGCCGCTCCGACCCGTCCGGTGCTGCATGGTGGCGGAGATGCGTGTTGTGGATCAGCTATTGACTGAAAATTCAGTCAGGCCTTATGGTTGATGCGATACATCAACGTGATGTAGCTCACGAAGGCTTGCCATGATCAGCACGCGCTTCCGCAAAGACGCGGATTCCGTCGGTGCCGCATCCGCGCACAAGGACCGCTTCGGCCGCATTGAGTCGGCCGGCATTGAGTTCATCCCCGACGAACAACGCACCTCCCGCCCCCGGAACCTGTTCACCGTGTTCTTCGGCGGCAACTTCGCCTTCTCGGTCATCGTTTTCGGCTGGCTTCCCATCACCTTCGGCCTGGACTTCGTCGGCGCCGCCACGGCCAGCCTCACCGGTCTCCTCGTTGGTACAGCCCTGATCGCCCCGATGGCCCTCCTGGGGCCACGGACCGGCACCAACAACACCGTTTCCAGCGCCGCACACTTCGGCACCCGCGGGAGGTTGATCGGTTCCGCCCTGACCCTGTTGTTCGCCCTTGCGTACGCCGCCATCGCGGTCTGGACTTCGGGCGACGCGCTGGTTGCCGCCGCCGAGCGGCTGCTGGGCGTGTCCGTTGACGGCACCACGCTGGCCATCGGCTACGCCGTGATCTCCGTGGAAATCGTATTGGTTGCGCTTTTTGGCCACGGCACCGTGGTGGCGATGCAGAAATTTGTCGCCCCAGTGGTCGGCATTCTGCTGCTCATCGGCGTCGTTGCTTTCGCTCCAACGTTCAGCCCCACCACCGTGCACGCCGACTACCTTCTGGGCCATTTCTGGCCCACCTGGATTTTGTCCGCCGTCATTTCCGTCGGAGGCCCACTGTCCTACGCGCCCACGCTGGGCGACTACAGCCGGCGCATCTCCGGGAAACTCCACTCGGACCGGTCCGTGGTCGGCGCCACCTGCCTTGGTGTGTTCCTGGGCCTGTTTGTCACTGCCCTCTTCGGCGCCTTCACAGCCTCGGCCTTCCCGGAACTCGGCGGCTCCTATGTCGCAGACCTGGTGCGGTCCGCGCCGGCCTGGTACCTGCTCCCAATCCTCATCATCGCGTTGGCCGGCGGGCTAGGCCAGGGCGTGCTCAACCTCTACGCCAGCGGCCTGGACCTCGAAGCACTCTTCCCGCGCCTGCGCCGCATCCACACCACGCTCATCACGTCGGTGATCGCCGTCGGACTCCTCTACCTTGGTGTCTTCGTGTTCAACGCGGTGGACTCCATCACCGCCATGACCCTGGTGCTCAACGGATTCGCCGGCCCCTGGGTGGCCATCAACGTCCTGGGCTTCCTGGTCGCCCGCCGCGGCACATACCACGCCGCAGACCTCCAGCTCTTTCGCGCCAACGGACCTCGCGGACGGTACTGGTTCAGCAACGGCTGGAACCTCCGGGCCGTGATCCCCTGGGCCATCGGATCAGCATTCGGCCTGCTGGCCACGGACACATCCCTCTACGCCGGTCCGCTCTCGCAGCTCGCCGGAGGAATCGACCTCAGCTTCCTTGGCTCCACAGTCATCGGAGCCGTCGGCTATCTCGCGGCGCTCCGGCTCTGGCCCGAACCGCCTGCCTCCCTGGCCGAGGCCGGACCGGAGCGGGGTGAGCACGTATTACTGTCAAACCATGACTGACAAACTAGCCAAGATCCTCACCGCCGCCACCACCTGCATCGCCAGGAACGGCGTCCGGGGAATGCGGGTCAACGATGTGGCTGCAGAAGCCGGTGTTTCGCCGGGCCTCCTGTACTACCACTTCACCGACCGGGCCGGCCTGCTTGCCGCAACGCTTGAACACATCAACAAGCAGGTCAGCAAGGACGACGCCGCCCCCTCCTCCCCTGACGCGGAAGACCGCGCCCGGCACTTCAGGCACCTGCTCCTTGACGAAATCAAGGACGACGCTGATGTCCGCCGGAATTCGGTGGCCTGGAACGAGCTCCGGGCGTGCTCCATCTTCGAACAGGAGCTGGCGGAACCGCTTTCCCGGACAACGGCGGAATGGAACCGCGAGATCGCCCAGGCCATCGTGGCCGCCAGCGAAGGCACCAGCGAGGACGAGGCCGCAGTCACTGCGGAGATCCTCACCAGTTTGGTGGAAGGGATCTCCGGCCGCTGGCTCAACGGTTTCATCACCACAGACCACGCGCGTTCCCTGTTGACGACGGCCATCGACTCACTCACCACAGCACGCCCGACGACACTGCAGGAACCTTCCGGACAGGGTCTGGGCAAATGAACCACCGACCCAACTCTCAACCACTTATCAAACGACGCGATTCCAGCGGAATCCCGCGATTATGCAAGGACCCCTAGGGTCCCGTTAGGAAACACCGCCTTGGACATCATCGCCAACACCGAACCGCCCGCCTCTTTCGCCCGGAGCCAGGAAAGCACCCGCCGGCCGCTCCGAGTGGCCCTGGTCCAGCACCGCTGGCGCGAAAACGCCGCCGAGCTCAGGTCGGTGCTGACCGGGGCCATCGGCAAAGCCGCCGACGCCGGAGCCAGGGCCGTGTTCCTGCCGGAACTTACGCTGTCCAAATATCCTGCCAACGTCCGGGCCGGCAGTAACCCCGCCCGGAATGCCGAGGACCTGCTCAGCGGCCCCACCTTCGAGTTCGCCGCCAACGCGGCCCGGAAGCACTGCGTCACCGTCCACGCCTCGCTCTACGAGCGCTCAGACGGAAACGACGGGCTGGGCTTCAACACCGCCATCCTCGTCTCGCCCCAGGGGGAGCTGCTGGCACGCACGCGCAAGACCCACATTCCCGTCAGCGCCGGCTACTACGAGGACACGTACTTCCGTGCCGGGCCGGCCGTCGACGCCTACCCCGTGCACCGCCCCGCGGAACTGGACGGGGCCGCCGTCGGACTCCCCACCTGCTGGGACGAATGGTTCCCGGAGGTCGCCCGGCTGTATTCGCTGGCCGGCGCGGAAATCCTGGTCTACCCCACGGCTATCGGCTCGGAGCCGACCTTCCCGGAGTTCGACCACCAGCCGCTGTGGCAGCACGTGATCACAGGCCACGGCATCACGAACGGCACGTTCATGGTGGTCCCCAACCGGACGGGCGACGAAGGCGACATCAACTTCTACGGTTCCTCGTTCATTTCCGATCCCTACGGCCGCGTCCTGGTCCAAGCGCCGCGGGACCGGGAAGCCGTCCTGGTGGCCGATCTCGACCTGGACCAGCGCAAGGACTGGCTGGACCTGTTCCCGCTCCTGACCACGCGCCGCCCCGACACCTATGCCGAGCTCACCCGGGACGTCGATTTCGACCGTCCGTACGGGGCGGTATCCGCACAGCAGACCGCGGCCCAGCCATGACCTGGATGATGCCGAGCGAAACGGCACCCCAGGAAAGGGTCTGGATGGCATTTCCGCCGGAGCGATCCTCGATAGGGCACACCGCGGAGGAAACCCATGAGGCCCGCACGGCGTGGGCAGCGGTGGCGCATGCTGTGGCGGATTTCGAGCCTGTCACCATGGTCGTGGACCCGCCGGACATGACTGCAGCGCGGACCTATCTTTCCGCTGGCATTGACCTGGTGGAAGCGCCCCTCGACGATGCCTGGATGCGGGACATCGGGCCCACATTCGTGACCGGCGACGACGGCCGGCTGGGCGGGGTGGACTGGGTCTTCAACGGCTGGGGGCAGCAGGAATGGGCCAGCTGGGGCAAGGATTCCGGGGTCGGTGCGGAAGTGGTGAGGGAGGCCGGGGCGGAGCTGCTGGACAGCCCGCTGGTCAATGAAGGCGGCGGGATCCAGGTGGACGGTCTGGGCACCGTGCTGGTCACCGAGACGGTGCAGCTGGATAAGTTCCGGAACCCGCACCTGACCAAGGCTGACGTCGAAGCCGAGCTGGCCCGCACCATCGGCGCCACGCATGTCATCTGGCTGCCACGCGGGCTGACCCGTGATTCGCAGGAACTCGGAACCCGCGGACACGTTGACATCGTGGCCGCTATCCCGTCCCCCGGTGTGCTGCTGGTCCACTCCCAGCGCAACCCACTGCACCCGGACTTCCAGATCACCGCCGATATTATCGCGATGCTCGCCGGGACCCGGGACGCGCAGGGCCGTGCCTGGGACATCGTGGAGGTACCGGCCCCGGACACGCTGCGCGACGAGCTCGACTGGGTCGACTACAGCTACATCAACCATCTGGTGGTGAACGGAGGCGTCATCGCCTGCAGTTTCGACGACCCCGCGGACGCGGGAGCCCGCCGGATCCTGGAGCAGGCGTATCCGGGCCGCGAAGTGGTGACGGTCGATGCCCGCGCCATCTTCGCCCGGGGCGGCGGCATCCATTGCATCACCCAGCATCAGCCGGCCGTCTGACCGCGGCAGCCATGCACCATCCTCGCCTCCGACGGCGGCTGGTCGGCGCTGTAGGGGAGCCGTACCCAACGCAAACGGACGACGGCGGGGTGTCCCGCCGTCGTCCGTTTGAGGACTGGTGGTGTGTGCTGCTTAGCGTGAGCTCACCGCCGGGACGCCGAGGATGCTGTCCAGCAGCCCGTTGCGGAATTTTCCCTCCGGATCGTGCGCCGATGCCAGCGAGCGGAAATCCGTTAAGCGGGGGTAGAGGGAGTCCCAGTCGTGACCGTCGGGCGTGAAAAGCTTGCCCCAGTGCGGCCTGGCCACGAAGGGCCGAAGCAGGTCCTCGAGCTCCGGAAGTACGGCTTCCACCTGCGGCTGCAGCGGCTTCCAGGTGAAGTGCAGCGCAACGCTCTGCTGCCGGTAGAAGGGGCTGAGCCAGAATTCGTCCGCGGCGCCGGTCCGGATTTCGGAGACAAACAGCAGGGGTGCAAGCTTGTCCGCCAGGCTCCGGACGGCCTGGATCGCAGCTGGTGCCTGTTCCAGCGGCAGGATGAATTCGCTTTGCAGTTCCTCACCCTTGCTGGGTGTGAACTCGTGGCGGAAGTGCGGCAGCCGGTCCAGCCATGGCCCGGGCTTATCCATCTGGACTGTGCAGTTCTCGGCCGACATCCCCGGCAACGGGTGCCGCGGGCCGGTGGCTGCCGTGGCGCCGAACAATTCACCGATGGGAGGCTCCGAGTCCAGCGCCTTGAGCCAGACCTGGCTGATGCTATCGCCCGCGTAATCGGTGAAAAGACTCACGCTGTAGGCGCTGGACACCAGCTGCGTGAAATCCGCCAGCGCCCGTTCCCACGGCAGGTTTTCCAAAACACGCTGGCGCATGCTGAAGCTCGGCCGGACGGCAAGCTGGAGGCCGGTGACGATGCCCAGGGCGCCCAGGCCCACTACGCTGCCCAGGAACTCCTCGCCGTCCGCGCGGGACAGCGAGACCTGCTCGCCGGAGGGCCGGACCAGATCAATGGCCTCCACCGCTCCGGCCAGGGAGGGGTTGTTCAAACCGGATCCATGGGTGGCCGTCTGGACTGCCCCGGCCACCGAAATGTGGGGCAGCGACGCCAGATTGTGGATGGCCAGGCCGGCCTGCTGCAGCGTACGGCAAAGGGCGCCGTAGCTCACTCCGCCGCTGACGCGGACGCTCTGCTGTTCCGCGTCCAGTTCGATGTGCTGTGGCAGTGCATCCAGCAGCACGTGCACGCCGTCTGTGTCCCCGATGCGGTTGAAGGAGTGTCGCGACCCCAAGGCCTTGACCCGGCTGGAGCGCGCCACCACCTGGGCGAGCTCAGCCACCGACTCCGGGCGCACGACGTCCGCTGATGAGTAGTTGAGATTTCCTGCCCAGTTCTTCATGTGCTCGGCTTTCGGGTGAAGTAAGTTTCGCTCCACCAACTGTGAGCGCTAACAATTTCCCTGTCAAGACGCTTCGGCCGCCTCCCGCCGAGGAGGGCGGTAACATCGTCAGCAGGTCATCCGCAGCGGCATTTACTGCCTGCCGGCTTTGGCCTAAGAGGCTTAGAAAGGGGAGCAGTGCGCGCAACGGTCAAGGATGTCGCGCGTCGTGCCGGCGTTTCACCCAAGACTGTCTCGAACGTCATGAACGGCATCATTCCAGTCAGTGGCGCCACCAGGACCAAGGTGGAGCAGGCCATCGTCGAGCTGGATTATGTGCCCAACCTCTCCGCCCGCGGATTGCGCAACGGGAGGTCCGGCGTGATTGCGCTGGCCCTGCCTGATCTGGGCACGCCGTACTCCGCAGAAATTGCCCACCACATTGTGGAAGTGGCGCACGAGCAGGGCTGGATCGTGCAGATCGAGGAAACCGGCTCCGATCCCCAGCGCGAGCACGAACTCATGGTGCGTGCCCGCTCCAACCTGATCGACGGGCTGATCCTCAACCCTGTGGTGCTGGACGAGAGCGCCGTCCAGGTGGGCGTTGCCCTTCCGCCCGTGGTCCTGCTCGGCGAGGTCACGCAAAGGCTCGCCGACCGCGTCTTCGTGGATAGCTTCGCTGCCGCCCGCGACATGACGCTCGCCCTGGCGCAGTCCGGGCGCCGACGGATCGCCGTTTTGGGAACCACCCAGGGCAGGGGATCGGCTGCGGCCATACAGCGAACCCAGGGCTATGAGGAGGCGTTGGAGATCCTCGGCATCGAACGCGACGAGTCACTGCTGATTCCCTGCGAAAAGTGGACGCCGCAGACTGCTGCCGATGCGCTCACCGCCTACCTCGACTCCCACCCCCTTCCCGAGGCGCTGTTCTGCTTCACGGATTCCATGGCCATCGGCGCCCTGAGCGTGCTGTGGAAGAGGGGCCTGCGCATCCCGGAGGACATCGCGGTGGCGGGCTTTGATGACATCGCCGACGGCCGCTACGCGGTTCCGTCACTGACCACGGTCTCCTTCGACAAGCGTGCCATTGCCAGCGAAGCCCTCCGCCTGCTCACGGAGCGGATGGCCGACAGGGGCCACGAGCAGCGCGTGGTTTCCGTGGACTACACCATCGTGGAGCGGGACAGCACCCGCATCTGAAACGAGAGCAGCCCACCGGATTGTGTGCGCTAACAATTTTCTCTTGCCCTGTCCATTACATCGATGTAATGTGAGGCGTGCGTCACCCCCTGAAGGCATCGGCCCGGGAACGGGGACGCACCGGAACCGGAGTTTTGAGCAACAAGAAGTGACCTTTCAGCGGACCCATCCAAAGGAGTGACGGGTGAAGCAGTTTGAACTTTTCGGGAAGCAGTTATCCCGACGGCAGTTATTGACAGGAACGGCAGCCTTAGGCAGTGTCCTGGTAGCAGGCGGCCTGACCGGCTGCGGCGGAAACGCCAAAGCCTCTGACCTGCGGGACATCGGGTTCTGGCACCTGCTGTCCGGTGGTGACGGCATCAAGATGCAGGCCATGATCAACAGCGCCAACCAGGCCAGCCCCGGCTTCAAGGTGCACCCCACAGTCCTTGCCTGGGGCCCGCCGTACTACACCAAACTGGCCATGGCATCGGCCGGCGGGCGGCCACCGGAAGTAGCGATCATGCATGCCAGCCGGGTTCCAGGATACGCCCCCGGCGGGCTCATTGACCCGTGGGACATGGACCTGCTGGCCGAGCACGGCGTCACCGGGGAAAACTTTGCGCCGCGCATCTGGGAGAAGAGCCAGCAGAACGGCAAGGTGTTCTCCATCGCCCTGGATTCGCACCCGTTCGTTATGTTCTACAACACGGACATCGCCCGCAAAGCCGGCGTCCTCGGCGGCAACGGACAACTGCAGGAAGTAAATTCTCCGCAGGAGTTTATGGCCATGGCCAGGGAAATGCAGAAGGTCACCCAGGCCCATGGTTTGTCCTTCGGATACCTCGGCAGTGGCTCCCAGATGTGGCGCTTGTTCTACACGCTCTACAAGCAGCATGGCGCGGATATGGAACTGATCCCGGGCCAGCCGATGAAAGTGGACCGCGACGCCGCGATTGAGTCCTTGGAATTCATGGCATCGCTCTTTGACGACACCATCGCTGCCAAGGCCGGCGACATCAGCACGGGCATCGCGGAGTTCGCCCGCGGCGACTCGGGAATGCTGTTCAGCGGAGTGTGGGAATTGCCCACGCTCAAGAAAGCCGGACTTCCGGTGGACGCTGCCACCATTCCCACGCTGTACGGAACGCCGGCAGCCTACGCAGACTCGCACTCGTTCGTCCTGCCGCGGCAGCTGAACGTGGATGACGCGAAACGGCGGGACGTCTACAAGTTCGTGAGCGACGTCCTCAAAGGATCACTCTCCTGGGCAGAAGCCGGGCACATTCCGGCCTACCAGCCCGTGGTCCAGTCGCAGGCATACCGCGACCTCACGCCGCAGATCCACTACGCGAACGCAGCGGACATCATCGCCTACGATCCCGAAGCCTGGTTCAGCGGCTCCGGCTCGGACTGGCAGACCTACTTTGCGGAGAACGTCCAGAACGTGCTCCTGGGCCGCGACAAGGCAGCCGCAGGTTGGGACGCCTTTGAGCGCCGCACCAACACCCTTCTTTCCAGGCCCAACCCGGTCTAACCGCACCGAGCGACAAAGGAGTCCTTCATGAGTTCTTCACTAGCGTCCCGGCGCAGTACCGGCCAGCCGGACATCGCCGCAGCGACCCAACCCCAACCAACGCGCCGCACTTCGCAGAGCCGTACCAGGAGCAACCTGAGCGGCTGGGCATTCGCCACCCCGTTCCTGGTCTTCTTCCTGGTCTTCCTGGTGTGGCCCATTCTCTATGGCATCTACATGAGCCTCACGGGCAAGTCCCTGACCGGCGCCAATGACAGCCTGATCGGCTTCGCGAACTACGCCGAGGCACTGGCCGACGCCGATATGTGGCGCTCCCTGGGAAACACGTTCTACTTCACCGTCATCAGCACCGTCCCGCTGGTCCTCGTGGCCCTGGTGATGGCTGCCCTGCTGAACGTCGGGCTGCCTGCCCAGTGGCTGTGGCGGCTTTCCTACTTCGCCCCGTACCTGCTGGCCTCCACCGTGGTCTCGCTGTTCTTCACCTGGATGTACAACCCGCAGCTTGGCCTGATCAATGACTTCCTCTCCAAGATGGGCCTCCCCAAAGTCGCCTGGCTCAACGATCCCAACGTGGCCATGTGGGCGATCGTCATCGCCACGCTGTGGTGGACCGTGGGGTTCAATTTCCTGCTGTACCTGGCCGCGATGCAGAACATCCCCGCACAGCACTACGAAGCAGCGTCCCTGGACGGCGCCGGAGCATGGCGGCAGTTCTTCTCGATCACCCTGCCGCAGCTGACCCCCACCACGGTGATGATCGTGCTCCTCCAGATCCTCGCGTCCATGAAGATCTTCGATCAGGTGTACCAGATGACCGCCGGCGGGCCCGGAGGATCAACCCGCCCGGTGGTGCAGTACATCTTTGAAACCGGCTTCACCGGCTACCGGCTGGGGTACTCCGCAGCCATCTCCTACATTTTCTTCGGACTGATCGTGCTCGTTTCGGTCATGCAGTTCGTCATCACCCGCCGCAGGAGTGCATAACCATGGCAATCCCTACCCTCACGCGTCCCACTCCCCGCACCAACACCAGCCAAGAGGCCCGAAAACCCCGCAAGAAGATGACCGCAGGCAAGATTGCCGCGCTCGTTGTGGCGGCGTTCATCGCCGTGCTGTGGATGATTCCGTTCGCCTGGGCCACGGCCACCGCCTTCAAGACCGAGACGGATGCCGCAGCTCCGAAGGTCAGCTGGATGCCGCCGTCGGGCTTTACTGCTGAAGCGTTCGTCAAGGTGTTCCAGGACGGCAACATCCCGCTCTGGACCTGGAACTCGTTCTACACCTCGGCGGCCATCACGGCGATCACGCTGGTGATCTCGGCGCTGGTGGCCTACGCCCTGTCCCGGATCGACTTCAAAGGCAAGAAGGTGCTGATGACGGTGATCATTGCCTCCATCATCATCCCGCCGCCGGTCCTCATCATCCCGCTCTTCTACCAAATGCTGGCGCTGCACCTGATCGATACCTCGTGGGCCATCATCCTGCCGCAGGTCATCCACCCGGCCATGGTGTTCGTGCTCAAGAAGTTCTTCGACCAGATTCCCCGCGAACTTGAAGAAGCCGCTGTGATGGACGGTGCCAGCCGATTGCGGATCTTCACCCAGATCATCCTGCCGTTGTCCCAGCCCATCCTGGCCGCCGTCGCGATCTTTGTGTTCATCGGTGCCTGGAACAACTTCCTGTGGCCGTTCATCGCCACGAACGACGGCGCGCTCCTCACCCTTCCGGTGGGGCTGCAAACCATCAAGAGCGCGTACGGCATCCAGTACGCGCAGAACATGGCCTCCGCGCTCCTCGCGGCACTGCCCCTGATCCTCGTCTTCCTGTTCTTCCAGCGCCAGATCATCAAGGGCGTCGCGACGACGGGACTCGCCGGAACCTGAACCGGCACCTTACTTACCACTCACCAAAAGACCTGTTCTACAACCAAGGAGATACTGCACATGTCACGCGCACGGATCACCCTCGACCGCGACTTCACCATCGGCGAAGTACCCCGCCGCCTGTTCGGCTCCTTCGTGGAGCACATGGGCCGCTGCGTCTACACCGGCATCTACGAGCCGGGCCACCCGGAGGCTGATGAGAACGGCTTCCGCCAGGACGTGCTCAAGCTCGTCAAGGAGCTCGGCGCCACCGTCATCCGGTACCCCGGCGGCAACTTCGTCTCCGGCTACAACTGGGAAGACGGCATCGGCCCGCGGGAGAACCGTCCCCGCCGGCTGGACGGCGCCTGGCACACCGTGGAGACCAACGCGTTCGGCCTGCACGAATTCGTGGACTGGTCCCGCCAGGCCGGCACGGAAATCATGGAAGCCATCAACCTGGGCACCAGGGGAGTGGATGCAGCCCGCGAGATCGTGGAATACGCCAACCACCCCGGCGGCACCTACTGGTCAGACCTCCGCGCCAAGAATGGCCACAAGGATCCTTTCGACATCAAGCTCTGGTGCCTGGGCAACGAGATGGACGGGCCGTGGCAGATCGGCCACAAGACCGCTGAGGAATACGGCCGCCTGGCTCAGGAAGCCGCCAAGGCCATGCGCTTCGTGGACCCTGACATCGAACTGGTGGCCTGCGGAAGTTCCAGCTCCGGCATGCCGACGTTCGGCGATTGGGAGCAGACTGTCCTGACGCACACTTATGACGAGGTGGACTACGTCTCCCTCCACGCCTACTACCAGGAGAACGACGGCGACGTCGGCAGCTTCCTCGCCAGCGCAGTGGACACCGACTACTTCATCGAGTCCGTGATCGCCACCGCTGACGCCGTGCGTGCGAAGGGCAAACACAAAAAGCACATCAACCTGTCCTTCGATGAGTGGAACGTTTGGTACCAGCACGGTCTGGACACGGAGGACCAGCCGCACAACGTCGCCAAGGCGGGCTGGCGCGAGCACCCCCGGGTCATCGAGGACAAGTACAACGTGACAGACGCCGTGGTGGTGGGAACCCTGCTGAACTCGCTGCTCCGCCATGGCGACCGCGTCAAGATCGCCAACCAGGCTCAGCTGGTCAACGTCATTGCACCGATCTTCAGCGAGGAAAACGGACCGGCATGGAAGCAGACCATCTTCCACCCGTTCGCCCGCATGGCGGAGCTGGCCAAGGGCCAGATCCTGCGGCTGTCTGTTGACTCGGACAAGTACGAGAATGCCCGCTTCGGCGGCACCGACCTGGTGGACGTCAGTGCAACGTGGAACGAGGAAACGGGTCGCGTGGCACTGTTCTTCGCGAACCGCGGCCTTGAGGAAGCTGCCGACGTCGAGGTCGCCCTGCGCGGGTTCGACGCCCGCCGGGTGGTCCGTGCCGAGGTCCTGGAAATCCCGGAAGGCGGGGACCGTTTCACGGCCAACACCCAAAGCCGTCAGGACCAGGTGGGGCTCAAGCCGCTGGAAGGCGCGAAGGCGAGCGGCTCCGAGCTCCGGTTGACGCTGCCGGCGCTGTCCTGGGCCGTGATCGAGCTGGACGTCGTCAAGAACTGACTCTTGCCGCACCAGTTATGAGCGGACGACGGCGGGACCTCCCGCCGTCGTCCGCTCTGCCAGTTTCTGGGCTAGGTGCTTAGGTCCCAGTGCACCCGGATTGCCTCGGCAATTGGGCCGGCGGCGACGTCGACCCGGAAAGCAACGGGCGCGGTCCCGGTCTCTTCGATGACCGAGTCACGGTACACACGGCCGCATGAGGGACACAGCGTGTAGAGATCCTCATCCGCAGGCCATTCCGCCAGCTCCGCGGGGACCGGAGTGTTCTCTCCGTTGTGGACGGGGACGCCTTGTGAGTTGGCCTGAATCAACCCGTCCTTGCTGACGGTGTTGCCGCACACGCAGACGATGGTGGTGACATCATGGCCGATAACATCGGCGGTTTCAGTGTCCATGATGACCTCCCGGCGCTGGAAGAGACGTGCTGATATCAGCTTATGCCTGCTGATCCGTGCGGGCGCCCGGGAATTGGATAACGTCACCCAGGCGGCGGGCATCCTGGTGTTTCCAGCCCGGAGAATGCAGGGTGGGTGGTCAGTCAGCGAACCGTAGCCCTTGAGCCTGGAGCGCGGCTTCCAGAATCCGGACAGCCTTGGGCCCCACGCCGTGCATGGCGAGCAATTGGCTGCGGCTGCAGGCAGCAACTTGAGCCAAAGTGCTAATGCCTGCCTCGAGCAGGGCGCTGTTCGCCGGGCGTCCGATCGGCGGAAGGTCGCCGATCTGCGCAGGAGTATCACGTGTGCTCATGCTGGCATGGTATCGAAATCACGCCATAACGCTGTGGCCTGATCCTCTCCTCCCTCAAAACCCGCGGACGTAGGCGAGCGGCCGTAGCCATATGGTCCAAACGACGCCTCCTGTTCACCGTCCCGAAACCGTTGGCGCAACGCCCGTTCTCCGGCAGCAGGAAGTCTTTTCACGCACCGCCGCCCAGCGCCTCCATCGCCTGGGAAATGAACCGACCCTGCTGTACCAAGGAGAACCCCGTGTTCCTGAAAAGCGCCGTCACAGCCCTCGTAGCCCTCACCTCCCTGACCGGAATCGCCGCCCCGCCGGCCGCAAATCCCGCCAATGCGCCGTCGTCCGTGGTCCTCGGACAGCCGCTGGCCGCAGCCCATGCCCACAACGACTATGAGCACGACCGACCCCTGTTCGACGCCCTGGAGCACGGCTTCACCAGCGTCGAAGCCGACGTGTGGCTGGTGGACGGCGAACTGCTGGTGGCCCACGACCTCGAGGACGCCAAGCCCGGAGTAACGCTCGAGAGCCTCTACCTCGATCCCCTGGACGAGCTGGTGCGGAACCAGGGCCACAGCGTTTACCCGCACTGGGACGGCAGCCTGCAGCTCCTGATCGACATCAAGAGTGAGGGCGAGGCCACCTACGCCGCCATCGAGCAGGAACTGGCCGAGCACCGGGACATCATGAGCCGCTACAGCAACGGCACCACCAAAACCGGGCCCGTCACCGCCGTCATCAGCGGAAACCGCCCCTTGGCCACCATGCAGGCGCAGGAAAAGCGGTTCGGCTTCTATGACGGACGCTCCGCCGACCTCACCTCCGGCATGCCTGCCGGGCTGATGCCGCTGATCAGCGACAACTGGACCAAGCTCTTCACCTGGCAGGGCGTGGGCCCCATGCCCGAGGCAGAACGCACCAAGCTCCACGCATACGTGACAGAGGCACACGCCCAGGGCTACCGGGTCCGCTTCTGGGCCACCCCTGACCAGCCCGGCGCCGCACGCGAAGCTGTCTGGAACGAACTCTTCGACGCCGGCGTGGACCACATCAACACCGACGACCTTGAGGCGCTGGAACAGTTCCTCGCCGCCCGCACGCTCTAAAGCCGCCCCCACTCAGCAGACACAGGAACACCACCATGCCTTCAAAGACCGTGAAAACGACGACGGCGGCGGCCGTCCTGGCGCTCGGCCTCCTTGCGTCCCAGCCCGCCATCGCAGCCAATAACACCTCTGACAGCCAGGCTTTCACCTTTGGCGTCATCGGCGACATTCCCTACGGCGCCGCCGAAATCGCCAAGTTCCCGTCCCGCATCCAGGACATCAACGGCGACAGGGCGCTGAAGTTCGTCACCCATGTGGGCGACATCAAGAACGGCTCCTCGGTGTGCTCAGATGAGTACTTCGCCGACATCCGCTCACAGTTCGACACTTTCGAGCACCCGCTGGTCTTCACCCCGGGCGACAACGAGTGGGTGGACTGCCACCGCACTAACAACGGCGCCTACAACCCGCTGGAACGGCTGGACAAGCTGCGGGACGTCTTCTTCGACGAGCCCGGCAAGACCCTGGGCGCAACCATGCCGGTCAAGACGCAAGAGAAGCTTGGGCTTCCGGAAAATGTCCGCTTCACCCAGAACCGCGTGGCCTTCTCCGTGGTGAACGTCCAGGGCAGCAACAACTCGCTGCTTCCATGGAGCGGCCTGGGCGAAACCACACCCACGCCCGAGCAGCTGGCCGAAGTTGAGCACCGGACGGATGCCGTCCTGGGCCAGATACGTGACACGTTCACCGACGCCGAGCGCCGCAACGACCGCGCCGTGGTGCTGATGACGCAGGCCGACATGTTTGATCCGTCGCTGCTCGCCGCGGCCGCTGCCAACCCGGAAACAGTCTCCGGGTTCCGGGAGATCGTTGCGGCCATCATTGAAGAGACCAACCGCTTTGACCGCCCGGTCTATCTCATCAACGGCGACAGCCACGTCTTTGCCGAGAACCAGCCGCTGGCGGAAGGCTCACCATGGCTGGAGGTCTACGGCCAGCCCGCCGCGGATGACCTGCAGCGCATCACCGTGGACGGATCGGCCAACGCCACCAACTACGTCAGGTTCACGGTGGTCGGCAACAGCAGCGACAGCGATGATGTCCTGAGCTGGGAGAAGGTCCCCTTCAGCCAGTAGGCACCAAACGGAAGCGGACGACGGCGGGAGCCTCCCGCCGTCGTCCGCTTCCCTTCCCTCGAAGTAAGCCCTACGCCCGGCTCCTCTTGCGATGGCCCGCGCCCTCAACTCCGCAACTGCCGGCGGCGTCTGAATCCCATGAACCCCTTGACGGTGTGATCTGCGTCGCGTAGCTTGTTCAACAAGAGGATTGTTCAACAATCCAACGATCGCCGCAATTCCGACTTCCGCAGCCATCCTGACGGCAAGCGCCCAAATGTCCCACCCTGCAACGCCGCACGCAGGCGAGACAGAAGCATGCTCACCAGCACCATCCATCCCGAACACGGATGACATCAACTCTCTTCATGGAGGTTTAACATGGCCACTCCCCAAGCCATGGCCCCCGTTGACGCAAAGCCCCCGGTGGCGCGCAAGGACATGTACAAGGCATTCGCGGCCAGCCTGACCGGAACCGCGCTGGAGTTCTACGACTTCGCCGTCTACTCCGCGGCCGCTGCGATCGTCTTCCCGCTTATCTTCTTCCCGGCCTCGGACCCCGTCACGGGTACCCTGCTGGCCTTCTCCACCTACGCCGTGGGTTACATCTCCCGTCCCGTAGGCGGCATCATCTTCGGACGGCTTGGGGACGAGATCGGCCGCAAGAAGATCCTGGTCATTACGCTGATGCTGATCGGCGTGGCCACGTTCCTCATCGGCCTGCTGCCCACGTATGACAACATCGGCGTCATCGCCCCCGCCATCCTCGTGTTCCTCCGCTTCGCCCAGGGCGTTGGCGTCGGCGGCGAATGGGGCGGCGCGGTCCTGCTCTCCAGCGAATTCGGCGACCCGAACAAGCGCGGATTCTGGGCCTCTGCCGCACAGATCGGCCCGCCCGCCGGCAACCTCATGGCCAACGGTGCACTCGCCGTCCTCACCCTGACCCTGTCCGAAGAAGACTTCCTGAGCTTCGGCTGGCGGATCGCGTTCCTGATCTCCGCGCTGCTGGTGGCCTTCGGGCTCTGGATCCGGCTCAAGCTCGAAGACACCCCCATCTTCAAGGCCATGGAAGCCCGGGGCGACAAGCCCAAGGCCCCCATCCGCGAAGTGCTGGCCACCCAGCGCCGGCCCCTCATCGCCGCCATGCTCAGCCGCATTGGCCCGGACGTTCTGTACGCCATGTGCACCGTCTTCACGCTCACCTACGGCATCCAGGAGCTCGGCTTCGACCGCGGCCAGGTTCTCGTCGCCGTCCTGATCGGGTCAGCCCTCCAGATCTTCACCATGCCTCTCGCCGGAGCCATCTCCGACCGCATCAACCGCCGCATGGTTTACGGAATCGCCGCAGTTGGCGCTGCCGTCTGGTCCTACCTGTTCTTCATCGTTCTTGAGGGACGGTCCCCGGTCATGCTGGTCGTGGGCATCGTGCTGGGCCTGCTCTGCCACTCGTTTATGTACGGACCCCAGGCAGCGTTCGTCGTCGAGCAGTTCTCGCCGCGGCTCCGTTCCACCGGCAGCTCACTGGCCTACACGTTCGCCGGCATCATCGGCGGCGCCATCGCACCGTTTATGTTCACCCTCCTGCTGAGCACCTATGACAGCTGGGTCCCGGTGGCCGTCTACCTCAGCGTCGCCTGCCTGCTGACCCTGGTTGGCCTGGCCCTGGGCCGCGACTCCAACGTTGCCGAGGATGAGGAATACCTGCAGGCCGGGCAGGCGCCGGCTGAACTTGTGGAGTCCAAGTGAGCCAGCCACACGCCCTCCTGGCCCCCGCCGACGCACGCCTGAAGTTCCGCAACGGCCTGGTCACCCCACCTCCGGCTGGAGCGACGGCTACACCCAGGCGAACCTGATAGCGGTCACGGCAGACTACGCCGATGAGTTCATCGAATTCTGCCGGCTGAACCCCAAAGCCTGCCCCGTCATCGACATCATTCCGGCGGGACAGTATGAAAGCGCCCTGGCGCCCGGCTCCGATATCCGCACCGATATCCCCGCCTATCGGGTGTGGGTGGACGGCGAACTGGCCGAGGAGGTCACCGACGTCGCGTCAGTCTGGCGTGACGACATGGTGGCCGTCCTCATCGGCTGCAGCTTCACCTTCGAAGCCGCGCTGGCCAGCGAAGGGATCCCGCTGCGGCACACCGAAACCGGCCGCAACGTCCCCATGTACCGCACAAACGTCGAGTGCACCCCTGCCGGCAGGATCCACGGCCCCATGGTGGTCTCCATGCGCCCGATGCTGCCCGGGCTGGTTGAAACCGCCGTCAGGGTCACGTCGGAAGTGCCGAAGGTCCACGGCAGCCCGGTCCACGTCGGGTCACCGGAGGATCTGGGCATTGCCGACATCAACCGCCCCGACTTCGGGGATGCGGTGGAGATCCGGCCAGGGGAGGTGCCGGTTTTCTGGGCCTGCGGCGTGACACCGCAGAGCGCAGTGATGGCATCCAGGCCCTCCTTCGCCATCGGCCACGCTCCCGGACACATGTTCATCACTGATGTTCCGGAAAGCACCTACCGGGAACCGGCGGGAGAGCCATCGTGAAGCGGAGACTTCCCGTGGCCGAGAAGCGGGCCCGCCGGCCTCCCGGCAAACAAGACGGATTCGCGCGAGGCCCGCGTGGCCACTGCTGAACACCACAGACAGTAAATGCCGCAAACGCAAGCGGACCTCCCGCCGTCGTCCGCTTGCGTTTAATCGGGGTGCTACGGCAGGCGCAGCACCCCGGCGGCCGCCACCAGATAGGGGACGGGATCCGGATCCGTCCCCGCGGCCCACCGCATCCAGGCCTCGAACGTGGCGCCCACGAACGCGGCGCACAGATACCCCGCCACATCCTCGTCGACTCCTGCCGAAACAAGGTACGCCCGGGCGCGCTCGCGCTGCGGCGCCAGGGACTCGTAACTCCGGCTGGCCAGCTCGGGATGCTCGGCGATCAGCCGCAGCCGCCCGCGCGTGACCGCCAGGTCTGGAATCACCGAAACCCCGGCAAGCGCCGCCTCCCGCAGCCCCGCCAGGGCGTCGCCAAGCGGACGACGGCGGGTGCCTCCCGCCGTCGTCCGCTAAGTAATCTGCGACGCCCCCGATCTGCCGCGCACGTGCCTTGGGGATAGGGTCCACGCGGAAGACCTGGCCGTCACTCGGGTGTTACGTAAGCGCCTGAAATGCCGCCGTCAACCAGGAAGGTCGAGGCGGTGATGAAGGATGAATCGTCGCTGGCGAGGAAGGCGACTGCTGCTGCCAGTTCTTCCGGTTCAGCGAACCGGCCCAAGGGAACGTGAACGAGGCGGCGGGCTGCCTTCTCGGGATCCTTGGCGAACAGTTCCTTCAGCAGGGGCGTGTTGACGGGTCCCGGGCAGAGTGCGTTGATCCGGATTCCCTGCCGGGCGAATTCGACGCCGAGTTCCCGGCTCATGGCCAGCACCCCGCCCTTGGAGGCGCTGTAGGAGATCTGCGAGGTGGCAGCACCCATGACCGCAACGAACGACGCCGTGTTGATGATGGAGCCCTTCCCTTGTGCCTGCATGTAAGGGAGGGCGTATTTGCAGCAGTAGAAAACGGAGGTCAGGTTTACTTCCTGGACCCTGCGCCACGCATCGATTCCTGTATCGATGATTGAGGCATCGTCTGCCGGCGAGATTCCCGCGTTGTTGAAGCTGATGTCCACGCTTCCGTACGTTTCGTTGGTGATGGCGTAGAGGTTCTTCACTTCCTCTTCGCTGGTGACATCCACCTTCACATAGAGGCCGCCGACCTCGTCGGCTGCGCGCTGCCCGGCGGTCGGGTCCAGATCAGCGATGACCACATGGGCGCCTTCCGCGGCGAACCGGCGAGCTGTGGCCAGCCCGATGCCGCTGGCGCCGCCGGTGATGACAGCGCTGCGTCCCTTGAGGCGGTTGGAAATTACTTCAATCATTTTTTCTTCCTTTTGTGGTGGGGACGTTATGGGTTGGTGGAGATGAAGACGTTTTTTGTTTCGGTGAACGCGTTCAGGGCGTCCGGGCCGAGTTCGCGTCCGAGTCCTGACTGCTTGAATCCGCCAAAGGGCGTGGAGTAGCGCACCGAGGAGTGGGAGTTCACCGAAAGGTTTCCCGACTCGAGTCCCCGGGCCATCCTCAGCGCCTGACCGATGTCCCGTGTCCAGATGGATCCGGACAGGCCGTAGATCGAGTCATTCGCCAGGCGGAGTGCGTCGGCTTCGTCCTCAAAGGGAACGACTGCCACGACGGGGCCGAAGATCTCCTCATGCATGACCCTGTCCTCGCGGGCGGGCGTAAGAACGGTGGGAGGGAACCAAAACCCCTTGCCGTCCGGCGCGGATCCCTGGAAAGCCACAGATGACCCGTCCGGGACGAAGCCGGAGACTGTGCGGTGTTGGGCTGCGGAAATCAGCGGCCCCATGAACGACGCCTCGTCGCTGGGGTCGCCGACCTTCAGGGCCTTCACGACTGGTTCCAGGAGTTCAAGGAATTTTTCATAGACGCTGTTTTGGACCAGGATTCTGGAGCGGGAGCAGCAGTCCTGCCCGGCGTTATCAAAAGCGCCGCCGGGTGCTGCCGCGACAGCGGCTTCGAGGTCCGCGTCGGCGAAGATGATGTTGGCGCTCTTGCCGCCCAGCTCCAGGGTCACGGGTTTGACCTGTTCCGCGCAGCCGGCCATGATCCGCTTGCCGACGCCGGTTGAACCGGTGAAGACGACCTTCCGCACTGCAGGGTGGGTGACGAACCGTTCCCCGACGACTGAGCCCTTGCCCGGGATGATCTGCAGGACCCCTTCGGGCAGCCCCGCTTCCAGAGCCAGCTGTCCGAGCCGGATGGCGGTCATGGGAGTCAGTTCCGCCGGTTTAAGGACAACGGTGTTGCCGGCGGCCAGCGCAGGGGCGAAACCCCAGGCCGCGATGGGCATGGGGAAATTCCACGGCACGATCACTCCCACGACCCCGAGGGGTTCGTTGAAGGTGACGTTGACCCCTCCGGCTACCGGAATCTGCTGGCCAAGGTGCCGTTCGGGGGCTGCGGAGTAGTACGTGAGGACGTCGCGGACATTCCCTGCTTCCCATCGGGCATTGCCGATGGTGTGCCCGGCGTTGCGGACCTCCAGTTGCGCCAGGTTTTCCAGATCGGCGTCAACTACCGCGGCAAACCTTCGCAGCAGGAGGGCCCGGTCTGCAGGGGCAACATGGCGCCAGGTCTCGAAGGCCTGGACGGCCTTCTCGATCGCCCTGTCCGTGTCCGCAAGTGTTGCAAGGCTTATGGTCTCGATGACCTCTTCCGTTGCCGGATTCAGTACGTCAAACGTGCTGGTGGACTCAAACGTGCTGGTGGACATTGCCGGGGCTCTCCGTTCGATTTTTGCGGTAGTTGGTTGCAGCCTCAATGAACCCATTGAAAAGCCGGAGATCGTTGGGATTCTGTTCCGGGTGGAATTGGACCCCTAGTGCCCATCCGCCCGTTGCCGTTTCGAGGGCTTCCACCGTGCCGTCGGCCGCCGCCGCCGTGACGGAAAGGCCGTCAGCGATCCGGTCCATGGCCTGGTGGTGGTAACAGGGTGCGCTGGCCGATGCTCCCAGCAGATGCCGGCTGATGCTGCCCGGCGCCGTTGTGAACTCCACGTTGCCGAATACGCCCGGCGCCGGTTGGTAGTCCGCCTCCGGGTTCACATCGGGGATGTGCTGAATCAGCGACCCGCCCATGGCGACATTGAGGATCTGGGCTCCCCGGCAGATGGCGAAAAGGGGGACTTCGGCGTCCAAAGCTGCCTTGGTGAGGGCGATATCGTGCACGTCCCTGGCCGGTTGGGCGCGGGTGAGCCGGTGGGGCTGCGCCCCGTACTGTTCCGGGCCCACGTCGCTGCCTCCGGAGATGATCAGTCCGTCCAGGACCTCCACGATCGATGGGTCAGTGCCGACGGGCGGCAACAGGACAGGGGTGCCGCCGGCAGCGACGACCGCCTGGACGTAGGTTCCCGGCAGAACTGCCGCATCCGCTGTCCAAACGCCCCAGGAAGCCTGCTGAAAGTAGGTTGTCAGTCCAATCCGGGGACGGTAGCCATCAGAGACGTTCAAAGACACGCTTGCGCTCCCAGTCCGTCACGGCGCTGTCAAAAGCTTTCAGTTCGACATCGGCTGCGAAGACGTAGTGGTCCACAACTTCATCGCCGAAGGATTTGCGGGCAATCTCGCTGTTGGCCAGCAGGGCACGGGAGTCCCGCAGGTTCGTTGGGATGCGGTCGGCGTCGGACTGGTAGGCATTGCCGGTCAAAACGGGCTCGAGCGGGAGTTCATTCTCGATACCGTGGATGGCTGCGGCGATCAATGCGGCGGCGGCGAGGTAAGGGTTCACGTCCCCGCCCCCCACGCGGTTTTCCACCCGAAGGCCGGGACCGCGCCCGACGATGCGGAGTGCGCAGCTGCGGTTGTCCAGCCCCCAGGCGATGGCTGTTGGCGCGAAGCTGCCTTCCACGAAGCGTTTGTAGGAATTGATGTTCGGAGCGAGGAAGTAGGCCAGCTCCTTCAGCCCGGCGAGTTGGCCTGCGATGAAATGCTCCATGACGGGACTGAAGCCATGCTCACCATCGCCGGCCAGGACCGGGTTGCCGTCCAGGTCGGTCAGGTTGAAGTGGATGTGGCAGGAGCTGCCTTCACGCTCGTTGTACTTCGCCATGAATGTGATGCTCTTGCCCTGCTGGGCGGCGATTTCCTTGGCTCCGTTCTTGTAAAAGACATGGTTGTCGCAGGCAGTAAGCGCCTCGGCATATCGGAACGTGATTTCCTGCTGGCCCAGGTTGCACTCGCCCTTGGACGATTCGACCACCAGGCCTGCCTTTTCCATACCCGTGCGAATGCTTCGGATGACCGGTTCCAGCTTTGCCGTGGCCAGAAGTGAGTAGTCCACGTTGTAGCGGGTTGAGGGAGTGAGGCCCTCATACTTCTTTTCCCAGGCTTCTTCGTAGGTGTCGTCAAACATGATGAATTCGAGCTCGGTGCCGATATGGGCGCGGTATCCCAGCGCCTCCAGGCGTTCGATCTGTGCGCGCAGGATCTGGCGCGGGGACTGGGAGACGGGGCGGCCGTCGAGCCAGAGGATGTCGCACTGGATCATGGCGGTGCCTTCCAGCCACGGCACCCGGCGGAGGGTCGAGACGTCGGGCCGCATCACCATGTCTCCATAGCCGTTCGCCCAGGAGGACATGGAGTACCCGTCAATGGTGTTCATCTCCACATCCACGCTCAGGAGATAGTTGCAGCCTTCGGCGCCGTGCCCCAGCACGTCCTCAAGGAAAGACCTTGCCCCGCATCGTTTCCCCTGCAGGCGTCCCATCGAGTCCGTGATGGCAACGACAACGGTGTCAATGTCACCGGAAGCGACCAGGTCCCGCAGCTCATCGACGCTGAGCTGGGCTTGCGCGGACGTGCCGGTTGTTTGATTCGTCATGTGATTTCCGTAACTTTGATCGTTATTATGAGAGTAAGAGATCGGACCGCGGGATGGGTGTCAGTTCTTGAGTTCTGCCTCGGCCGCGGCCAGCTGCGCGAATTCCTCTTCGGGAGCGCCTGCAACGATGCGGTGCCGGCTGTAGAACCAGTAGTAGAGGAGCGCTGCGCCGAAAATTCCAGCAGTTATGGACGCCGCGTTGACATCGACCACAAATGTTGCGACAACCGCGACTGCCGCCAGAACCAGCGCGATGGAGGTGGTCACGACCCCTCCGGGGGTCCGGTAACCGCGGGGCAGGTCGGGTTCCTTCTTCCGCAGCACAATGTGCGAGAGGTTCAGCAGGACATAGGACACAGTGGCACCAAAGACGGCGATGTTGATCAGGAGCGCGCCGTCACCGGTTACTGCCGCCAGGATGAAGCCGATCGTTCCGGGGACGATCAGTGCCCAATAGGGGGTTCGCCGCTTGCCGGTCAGGGACAGCCACTTGGGAAGATACCCTGCCCGCGACAGTGCGAAGAGTTGGCGGGAATAGGCGTAGATGATGGAGAAGAAGCTGGCTATGAGCCCGGCGAGGCCAGCATAGTTGACGAAGTCGGCCAGGAAAGTGTTGCCGCCGTACGCCAGACGCAGGGCTTCCGGGAGGGGATTATCGGACCCACTCATTGCCGCTGACCCTGCGGCCCCCGGAACGAGCACCAGCATCAGGGCCGCGAAGACGACCAGTACCACCACCGCGACCATGATGCCCCGCGGCATGTCCTTCTTCGGGTCGGCGGTCTCTTCAGCGGCCAGGGGAACCCCTTCGACCGCAAGGAAGAACCAGATGCCATACACCAGTGCACCGACGGCGCCGCTGATTCCCATCGGCAGGAAAGCGCTCGAGCTGGGTGAGCCGTCCGGGACTATGTCAAAGAGGTTCTGGACGTTGAAATGCGGGGCCAGCCCCACCACGACCGCAACCAGGGCGACGACAGCGACTGCGGTGATCCCGAAGATCATCTTTAGGGCTTCGCCCACTCCGCGGAGATGGATTCCAACGAAGATTGCATAGGTCACCAAATAGACCGGCCAAGAGTTGGTCAGGCCAAAGAGTCCCAGCGCTTCAACATAGCCGCCAATGAAAATGGCTATCGCAGCGGGTGCAACGGCGTATTCAATGAGCACGGCCATTCCGGTGGCGAATCCGCCCAAGGGGCCCAGGGCCCGGCGGGCGAATCCATATCCCGCGCCAGTGGCAGGAAGTGCCGAGGATAGCTCGGCGAGGCCGAAGGCCATACACGTATACATGATGCCCATGAGAACAGTTGCAATGAGGAGACCGCCCCATCCGCCTTGGGCGAGGCCGAGGTTCCACCCTGCGAAGTCGCCGGAGATGACGTAGGCAACTCCGAGTCCTGCAAGCAGGATCCACCCCGCGGCCCCGCGTTTCAGTTGTCGGTGCTGGAGATATCGTTTGTCGTCGGTAAGCTGGGCTGAATCAGAGGATGCCACTGTAGTTCCCATCGTCCAAGGGTATTGGTATGAAATAAGACCATAAGCTCGTTACAGTGTGTGCCAGATCACGAGCGTGGTCAAGAGGGTTCCCTGATCTCGGCCAACTTTTCCTCGGTTCAACCGTGCTTCCGGCCGGTGCGGCGGTTTTTCCCGCTTCAATGGGCCCCTGCCATAGGCCTTTTTTTGGACCGATTAGGATAAGGGTATGGAAGAGGAACTGCTCGGAAGCCCCGCCCCGATTCTCCGCCCGGTCCGGCACGGCAACGCCTTCGAGGAGACCATCGAACGCTTGCTCCAGAACATCAAACTCGGTCTGTTCGGTGTAGGGACCAAGCTGCCAGCTGAGCGGGAACTTGCCGAGATGCTGGGCGTATCGCGCGCCACCTTGCGGGATGCCCTGGCCGAGCTGCAGAAGGCCGGATACGTTGAAGTTCAGCGCGGCCGCTATGGAGGAACGTACGTGTGCAGCCGGCCCCCTGCGGGTTCGGGGTCCTACCCGGAACTCGATCCGGCCGAGGTGGACGACGTCCTAACCTTTCGCGGCGTACTCGAGCCGGCGGCCGCATCCTTGGCGGCCAGGGCGACGTTATCACCTGCCCAGCGCGGTCACCTGTTAAGGGCTTTGGCCGAGGTGGCCAGTGCACCTGCGAATCTGTACCGGCCTAAGGACGCAAGATTCCATGTGGCGATCGCAGAAGTGGCAGGATCGCCAAGCCTTGCGCTCGCGGTGGCGGATGTCCGCTCAAAGGTAAGTGACCTGCTGGACCGGATACCTCTTATCCAACCCAACCTGGAACATTCCAACCGGCAGCACCAGGAAATCGTGGACGCCATACTCCGGGGCGACGATGAGGCAGCCTTCAAGGCGGCGCAAGATCACCTGCAGGGAACAGCGTCGCTGCTACACGGATTCCTCGGACATTCCCAGCCTGAGGTTTCCCCGCAATCGACTGCACCACAGCGTTGAGTTGACACGGCTTCCCCGCTGACCGCGACACCGCAGCGCTGGGGGAGTGGCACCCACCGCGAGCGGACGATGGCGAGAGATCCCGCCGTCGTCCGCTCTACCTGTTGCGAAGCTTAGGGTCAACTATCTCTGTCCGGATCACTGCCGCCAGCGTCTGGACCGTTGTGGTGATTCCGGTATTCCGCTTGATTTCCTTGCGGATGATGTCCAGCACCGAGTCGGACAGGATGACGTCCAGCAGCGCATCCGGCGATGTTGCCGCGCGGTGCTTCCACAGCTCATCGATCCGACGGCGCTTCAGCGCCTCCCGGTGGAGGAAGAACATTTTGTCCGCTTTTGCCTCCAGCGATTCAGGGCCGAGGAGGTCAACCTCGAAGGCGAGATTCAAAATCACGGGGAGCCCACCGGTCAGGTGGTAGGCCTGCCAAACCTGGCCGTTGGTGAGGATCATCCATTCCACACCCTCGTTGACCGCATACATTTGGACCTGGCGAAGGTGGCGCTCATTGAGTTTCTGGCTCACCCGCTTGACCTCTATGAAGGCAATCAGCTGCTTGTCAATTCTGACGCCGTAGTCCGCGAAATCCTGCCTGACCATGTATTCGGTGGTCAGGTCGCGGAATTTGTCATAGCCCAAACCCTCGCAGAGCATGTCCGTAATCAAAAGGCGGGTGTCGCCCTCATTGGCATCACGGGTGAGGAGATCGTGGAGTGGTTTGGTGAATCGCTGAACGGCGTCTTTAACCTGCTCATGGGCCTCGGACTCCCACTTCGGTCCCTTGGCAATTGGGGGAGCGGGTTTGATCTCCGCGATGACTGTGACGGCTTCGGCGGCGTGGCTGCTTCCGTGTTCCGTGTCCGGGGAAACGACCGCCACGAGGCTTAATTCCATCGCCGGCGGCGCTGGCGCGTCGGCTGAATTTTCGTCGGGTGGAACGACTTGGAGAGCGTGGGCCGCACGCACGGGCCGCGACAATTCGTCGGGGAGCTGGACATGTGGGTCCACAACACCAAAAGCCGCCTGTTTCAACAGCCACTGGATTGTCGGCAACCATGGCTGGACGGCCTCCCTGCTCACACCCGGGGCATCGACGGTCCTCGCCGCGGAGATGGCCTCCAGATCGGCGATGCGCGGAACAAGGTGACCCTGCCCAGCTGCCTCAGTCGCCCACTGAGACAGCACCTGCAGACGCGCCTGATACTTGATGTCTGTCATTTTCCCCCATTTGAATTCAATCCCTACTGGAAATTGACTTCGTGTGAATGCCTTCCGGCAAGAGCCGTCCTGCTTTTGAGATTCGCCAATTAGACGAGACCATACACGGCCGCCTTGTCCGGCTCCGCCCGCGCCACGGCTTCGCCATCACCTCGATTCCGGCTAGGATCGCTCTCGAACCCGCCTGATCGGCATGGTCCGCGTCCTCGCCCCCACTAACTTCACATGTACGCACGGAACTAGCGCACGGCCGGAGTCGTTGGGACCTGAGAACTCGAGTATTCAAACTAGCTGGAGGTTGAGAAAATTATGGGATTGAGCTTGCAGAAGGGCCAGTCGCTGTCGCTGACCAAAAAAGACGGCGGATCGCTCACTAAGACCAAGATGGGGCTGGGCTGGGACTCGGCGGCCCCGGTCAAGAAGGGCTTTTTCGGAAAGGCCAAGTCGGTGGAGGTCGACCTCGATGCGTCGGCCATTTTCTTCGACGCGGCTGGCAAGTCGCTGGATCAGGTCTGGTACAACCAGCTGCAGAGCAAAGACGGCTCCACGCGTCATACCGGGGACAACCTGACGGGCGACGGCGACGGCGATGACGAGACCATCCTGGTCAATTTGGAGCTCGTCTCCCCGGCAGTGGCACACATCGTCTTCGTCATCAGCAGCTACACCGGCCAGACCTTCGACCAGGTGCAGAATGCCTTCTGCCGGCTGGTGGACGACTCCACGCCAGGAAGCCCGGAAATTGCCAAGTACCAGCTGACCGACTCGGGGACCCATTCGGCCATGATCATGTCCAAAGTATCCCGTGACGGCGCGGGCTGGACCTTTAAGGCCATCGGGGAGCGGGCCCAGGGCCGCTCGGTCGCGGATCTGATCGCACCAGCTGCCGCCGTCCTCTAGTCGTTCGAGGCTCCCTTCTGCCGTGTGCTGAACCAGGACACGGATCAGGAAGTGGTCCGCTACGATTTGAGCGAGGACGCGGCACCTGAAACGTCGATGATTTGCGCCGAGATTTACCGCAACCGTGCCGAATGGAAGTTCCGGGCGGTTGGCCAAGGCTATGCCACGGGCCTCCACGGCATCGCCACCGATTTCGGCATTTCGCTGGACTAGTTCGCAAGATCGATTCAACACGAAGGAATGGTACAAACATGGCAGGACTAACCCTTACCAAAGGCAGCAATCTGTCCCTGACGAAGAGCGCACCAGGCCTGACGAAGGCTGTGGTCGGGCTGGGCTGGGACCCGCGTACGACGACGGGAGAACCTTTCGACCTCGACGCCTCCGCCCTCCTGGTGGCGGCCGACGGCAAGGTCCGGTCCTCCGCGGACTTCATTTTCTACAACCAGCCCGCTGCCGCGGACGGCTCCGTCAGCCACCTGGGGGATAACCGGTCCGGCGAAGGCGCCGGCGACGACGAACAGATTCTGATCGATCTCTCCCTGGTTGCTGCCGACGTCGAGCGTGTTGTCATCGTGGTCTCCATCGACCAGGGTGAAACGCGCGGCCAGAACTTCGGCCAGGTGCGCAGCGCCTACTGCCGGGTGGTCAACCAGATCGATGAGAAGGAAATCGTCCGCTACGACCTGAGCGAGGACGCGGCGCCCGAAACGTCGATGATTTTCGCCGAGGTCTACCGCAACAACGGGGACTGGAAGTTCAAGGCCGTCGGACAGGGATACGCCACCGGACTCGCCGGCATCGCCAAGGACTTCGGCGTCGACCTTAGCTGATTAGTGTCCCGGACTGATTAGAGTCCGGACTGACTACTTCGGCTCCGCATCGTTTCCACCTGAGGTGGTGTCCCGGCCAATCGAAACCGGGACACCACCGACCTCTTGAAAAGGCAGCATCATGAATTCTCCGTTGACTCCCCCCGACGCCGCAGAGGCTTCATTGGTGCTTCAGGCTCCGGACGCCCCTGCCATAGTTCAGCCCGAAGACGCTCCCGGCATGGTGCCGGTCCCCGACGAACGACGGGCCGAGATCAATAGGCAGGCCAGGGAGTTCGTGGCCGGTCTGGCCCAACTGGACGCGCGCAGCCCGGAGTTCTCCGCGCAGGTCGATGGCATCAATAAGATCGGCAGCGCCGAGATCACAGCGTCCAGCAACTCCTCCAGCAGGCTGCTGGAGCGTTCCTCGACGTCCATTGCCGGCGCCAAGAAGTCCGGGAACAGCGCTCAGGTTGCGGTCGCCAACACCCTGGGTGAGCTGCGGAGCACGGTGGAGGAGCTCACTCCCAACCAGGCCAACATGAGCGTTGGCAAGAAGATCCTGGGCTTCATCCCCGGCGGCAACAAGCTGGCCAAGTACTTCCAGAAGTACGAGTCGGCGCAGACCCAGCTGAACCAGATCATCAAGGCCCTGATGACGGGCCAGGACGAGCTGCTCAAGGACAATGCCAGCCTGGCCAACGAAAAAGTCCAGCTCTGGGAAACGATGCAGGCGTTGAGCGAATATGCCGTCTTCGCCAAGGCACTGGATGCCGCCTGCATGGAGAAGATCGACTCCACCCGCGCCGCCGGGCAGATTACCGAGGCGCAAAAGATGGAGGCGGACGTCCTGTTCCCCGTGCGTCAGCGCCACCAGGACATCCTGACCCAGCTCGCCGTCTCGGTGCAGGGGTACCTGGCGATGGACCTGATCCGCAAGAACAACGTTGAACTGATCAAGGGTGTGGAGCGGGCGCGGACCACCACCATCTCGGCCCTGCGCACGGCGGTGATCGTGGCCCAGGCCCTGGCCAACCAGAAGATGGTCCTGGACCAGATCGACGCTGTCAATACCACCACCAACAACATGATCTTGAGCACCAGCGAAATGCTCAAGGACCAGACTTCCCGAATCCACCAGCAGGCGTCCAGCTCCGGGGTCAGCGTGGAGACGCTGCAGAAGGCCTTCGACAATGTGTTCGCCACGATGGATGCCATCGACACCTTCCGGTCGGAGGCGGCCAAGAACATGGAGAGCACCGTCGGGGCCCTCGAAGCCAGCGTGCTGAAGGCCAAGCCGTACCTGGAACGCGCGCGGCAGGGCAAGACAGACTAAGTGACGGCGGAAAGCAGCAGGCGGTAACGCAGTGATTGGTAAGTTCATCGGCTCCCTGTTCGGCGGCGCCCCCGTGCCGGGCATCACCGAGCAGGCTCCCGAGCCAACGGCCGACGCCGAGATGGCGCAGACCGCCGGATCCCTGGACAACCTGCGCAGCGCCATCCGGCGGGCCGGCGCTGAGCTGCCGACGTCGGTGTCCTCGCAGTTGCGCCAAATCGACGATGTGCTGCGCCCGCTGGTGAGCCATATGGTCGAGCAGGGGGCTTCGATGGAGCAGCAGGTGCTGTTGAATTCCATCGTCTGCAGCTACATCCCGGATCCCCTGCGCACTTATCTGGCGCTCCCGGACAGTGCCAGGACTGAGGAATCCGGGCCGACGCGGCTGCTGGCGGAACAGTTCGCCACGCTCGAGGAAATAGCTCGTGACCTGGCCAACCAGGTGCGGATCGGTGCCATTGCCGAGCTGTCCACCCACGGCCGGTTCCTCGAGGATAAGTTCGCGCCGTCCAGCCTTCGTCTGGAAGGCCGCTGATGGGCAATCTTGTGGCCGGGGCCAACGCCGCGCTGACGGCCGAGAACCCGGGACTGAGCAAGATCCTGGTCGGCTTGGGCTGGCAGTCCATTCCCAGCCGGGGGCCCCAGTCCGAGCTGGTTCCGCTGGCGATCATGTGCGACGCCGGCGGCCGTGCCGTCTCGAACGATCACCTGGTGTTTTTCAACCAGATCGCCAGCCCGGAGGGCTCGGTGGCCTTCGCCGGCACCGAGGACCAGGAGCAGATCGACGTCGACCTGTCCCTGGTGCCGGCCGGCGTCGCCAAGATTACGTTCATTGTCTACGTGGACCCCGATCTCCGCGGGCCCGGCACCTTCTCCGCCATCCGCAACCAGTACATCCGGGTGGCTACCGCACAGAATCAGGAGCTCGTGCGCTTCGATATTCCCCAGTCCCCGCAGGACAACATCACCGCCATGATGTTCGGCGAACTGTACCGCCACCGCGAAGACTGGAAGTTCCGGGCCCTGGGCCAGGGCTACACGACTGGCCTGCGCGGCGTGGCAGCCGACTTCCGGTTCGATGTCTAGGCGATGGCACTGAACAGGTCCAGCACCCGCACGGACATCACGTACCTCAGCCGCCGGGTCAAGCCGGCCGCCCGCGCTGAAACATCCGCCCCGGCGACAGCGCCGCCGTCGTCTCCGGTGTCCCCTGCGGCCGTGACGTCGCTGTCCCTAAGCCGATCGTCCGCGCCCACATCGCCAGCACCAGCCACGTCAGCGGCGACCCCATGGGCCGGAGCCCGGCCGGCAGCCGAGACCCGGCCCACCAGGCTCTTTCCGGCTCCCGGGATCGGCGAGACGAGGCTGCTCAACGCCCAGACACCGATGATCCGCCTCGACCGGCGCCAGTCGGCGATTGGCAGCCTGCTGGTGACGGGGGCAACCTCGGCGGCATGGGAAAGCCCAGAACGCGTGACCGGGGCAATGACCGTGGACGGCGCCGTCTCCGGCACTTCCATCAAGTGCTCGGGAAACCGCCCGCTTGTGGGCTACATGGACGGGACCGCCGTCGTGGCACTTCGGCATATCCGCGAGCTGCGCCGGGCGCTTTTTATCGGACAGCCTTCGGCCCCGCTGACCGTGGAGATCTTCGACGGCGGCACCGTGACGCTGCCCGCGGCCAGCGGGGAGCTCAGATACATCCTGTCCCTGACCGCGATCGATGGAGTCATCGAGCTGCGCGCCGAACCGGTGCCGGCCCGCGCCGACGCCGCCGAGCTCTGGCAGGAATTCGGCTTTTCCATGACCACCAACGCTGCCGCCCGTCGGCAGGGACACTGACGGGACGGCATGCGCCATTTCAGTTTTCTTAGCGACGAGAATGCCTCGCGCCTTTTCCACATCGCTCCGCAGGAGCTGAGCCTGGGCTCGGCGCCAGCGGTGCTGGCCGTGGCCTTGGGCGCCACGCTCTACACTCCGGCGGACCGCCCGAACCTGGCTCAGGATATCCGCAAACAGGCTGCCCGCGGCTGCCTGAGCATGGTGATCTGCCTCGAGGATTCCATCGCCGATGATGCGGTGGACTCTGCAGAGACCAACGTCGTGAACACGCTGACCCGGCTGCATGCCGGTTCCGCCGGGCCGCGCCGCGGGAGCGGCATCGGCAGCGACGACGACAGGAGTGGCGACAGCGGCAGCGACGCTGTCGGCGCCTTCCACTCCGACGAGGGGCCGTTGCTGTTTCTCCGGGTCCGCACGCCGGAACAGATGCTGAGCCTGGCCAGCCGCTGCGGTAAGGCACTGGACCTGCTGGTGGGCTTTGTCATTCCGAAGTTCGAGAATGAGACCGGCCAGGCCCAGCGGTTCCTGGATGCCCTGCATACCATCAACGCTTCACGCGGGGGCGGCCGCAGGCTGCGGATCATGCCCATCATGGAATCTCCGCTCGTGATCCACGGCGAGACCCGGGCCAGGACTTTGTCCGGTATCTGCGACGTGCTGCAAGCCAACAAGGAGGATGTCCTGGCCGTCCGCGTGGGCGCCACGGACATGTCCAGTGCTTTCGGCCTGCGCCGCTCCCGGGACCTGACCATCTATGACGTCAAGGTGGTCGCCTCCGTGATCGGGGACATCGTGAATATGCTGGGCCGGCCGGACAACGGATTCGTGATCTCCGGCCCGGTCTGGGAGCACTACAGCAACAGCGAGCGGGTGCTGCGCCCCCTGCTGCGGCGCACTCCCTTCGCCGACGCAAATGAGATGCCGCTGCGCGATCGGATTCTGACGGCCAACCTCGACGGGCTGATCCGCGAAATCGAACTGGACCTGGCCAACGGGCTGCTGGGCAAGACGGTCATCCACCCCACCCATGTCCCGCTGGTCCATGCCATGTGCGTCGTCAGCCACGAGGAATACGTGGACGCGCTGGAGATCGCCGGCAAGAACGGCGGCGGCGCCTCGGCCTCGCCGTACGGCAACAAGATGAATGAGATGAAGCCCCATCAGGCCTGGGCCGGCCAGACGCTGCTGCGTGCCGCAGCGTTTGGTGTTGCCGCCGAGAACATCACTTACGTTGACCTTCTGGAAGCGAGCATGAATTGAGCCAGGACATCTGGACCGGCGGTTTTGTGCGGGACGCCCTCGGCGTCGGCATCACGACGGACCACTCCGCGAGCCTGCTGCCGGTCGAGGACCTCGTGGGACTGGCACTGCGCCGCAACCCCAAGCGGGCCCACCTGCTGGTGTCCCGGGTGCTCGGCAAACACGTCCCCTCTGAACCCGGGCTGGTCATAGCCGCCGGTGAGTTGCTGGGAGTGCTCGTCGGCGAGGCTCTGTCTGATACCCCGGAATCCGTATCCGTCACTCCGACCATTGCGGCCGGGCTCGCCGCGCTCCTGCGCGGGGAAACGCACGACGGCGGCCGGCGGGCCGCGTTGCAGAGCCTCCGTCTGCAGCTCGCCGGGTTGAAGACCCGCAACCCGCAGATCATTACCATCGGCTACGCGGAGACGGCCACCGGCCTGGGACGGCTTGTGGCTGACACGATCGGCTCGTATTACATCCATTCCTCCCGGCACGCCCCGGCGGGCGCCGCCGCCTACGGGTCCTTCGAGGAATCACATTCGCACGCCACCTCACACCGGCTGCTCCCCACGGATCCGCGGCGCCTGAACGCCCCTGAACCGGTGGTGCTGGTCGACGACGAACTCAGCACCGGGGCCACGATCATCAACACCATCACCGAACTCCACGCCTTGGCTCCCCATCCCAGCTACACGGTGGCTGCGCTCGTGGACCTGCGGACACCGGGGGACCGGGCCCGGTTCGACGAACTCGCGGAGCGGCTCGGGACCCGCATCCGGGTGGTGGCTCTGGGCACGGGGCAGATCACCCTGGGCGCGGACATTCTCCAGCGTGCCGAGGAGGTGGTGGCCGCACTGCCGCAGGCGCCGGAAACCCCGGATTGGGCACCCAGAACGGTGACCTTCCTCAGGCCCGGGACGGTCGGCGCAGCTGTCCGCAGCGACCGGTTCGGCAACGGCGGTTCCCCCGCCGCGGCTACGCTGGCCGACGTCGGGGAGTCGATCCACCGGGCCCTTCCGCAGGCGGCCGGCGCGGAGTCCGTGCTGGTCCTGGGCAGCGAGGAGTTCATCCACGTGCCCCTGGCCGTGGCCGATGCACTGGACCGGCTGAATCCGGACCGCGGCGTCCGGTTCTCCACTACCACCCGATCCCCGATCGTCGCCCTGGACCGCCCGGATTACGCCATCACGGGCACGGTGCGGTTCGCCAGCCATGACGTCACCGTGGACGGCCCCGGTGTGCGCTTCGCCCACAATGTTTCCTCCGTCGGCCGCAGATTCGGCACGATCGTCCTGATGCCCGAACCCGGGACCCCCGCGGAGGTCCTCTCGGGTCCCGGCAGCGTGACGGAGGCGCTTGTCGCCGTGTGCAGCGCGGTCGTGGTCGTCCTCCTGCCCGCCTCACCCGTCCTCCCGGCGCCGCTGGCCGGACCGGCGTTCGGTTCCTACGCACCGGAGGAAGTCACCTGGTTGCTCCAGGACATCGGTGATGCCGCGCTGGAAGCGCCCGCGGCCGATCGTGAAGCCGCGATGCAATCGGGCAGGGCGAGCTATGCAGAGTCCCTGCCGATCGAATATTCGCCCTCGCAGCAGTACCAGCAGCTGTACCGGGACGCCTTGAAACGCTCCGCCGCGCGCGTCGCGCAGGCCGTGGGCACCGTGACCGAGATGGCGCTGGCCGCGCGCCGGAACCGGCCTGTGTTGGTTTCCCTGGCCAGGGCCGGCACACCGGTCGGCATCCTGATGCGCCGCTGGGCCCAGCAGATCCACGGCATCGACCTTCCCCACTACACGATGAGCATCGTGCGCGGCGTCGGGCCGGACCAGACGGCCCTGCGATACCTGGCCGCCCACCATGACCCGGAGCAGATCCTCTTTGTGGACGGCTGGACCGGAAAGGGCGCGATCACCCGCGAGCTCTCGGCCGGCCTCGACCGCTTCGCCGAAACCGACGGTGTTGCCTTCCCCAAGGACCTCGCCGTGCTCGCCGATCCCGGGCACTGCGCCGCCATGTACGGCACGCGCGAGGACTACCTCATACCCTCCGCCTGCCTGAACTCGACGGTGTCCGGGCTCGTGTCCCGCACGGTCTTCAACACGGAGTTCATCGGCCCCGACGACTTCCACGGGGCCAAGTTTTACCACCAGCTGCGCGGTGACGACGTCTCGCGGGAGTTCTTGGCCGCCGTCTCTGGCCATTTCCCAACCGTCGAATCGTTCGCCCGGGCAGAAGCCGGGGCGCTGCTGGCCGCGGACCGGACGCCCACCTGGGCCGGCAGGCTCGCCGTGGAAAGCCTCGGCCGGGAACACGGGATCGACGACCTGAACCTCATCAAACCCGGAGTCGGCGAGACAACACGCGTGCTGCTGCGCAGGGTGCCGTGGAAGATCCTGGTGCGTCCTGATGCCGCGCCCGAGATAGCCCACATCCTGCTGCTGGCTCAGCAGCGCGATGTACCGGTGCTGGAGGTGCCGCACCTGCCCTTCAGCTGCGTGGGGCTCATCGATCCGACGTTCAGCGGGGTATCCGGCGCCGATGGAGTCACTGCGGCGGCCGCCCTGTGAATTCCGTCCTGCTGGCCTCGGACCTTGACCGGACCCTCATCTACTCCGCGAAGGCCTTCTTTCTGGACGTCCCCGACCACCTGGCACCGGACATGGTGGTTGCGGAGCTCCACGAGGGGGTGCCGATCTCGTTTATGACCCGCACCGCCGAGCGGCTGCTGCTCGAACTGACCCGGACAACCATCTTCGTCCCAGTGACCACCCGGACCGAGGCCCAGTACCGGCGGGTCCGGCTGCCCGGTGCCGTGCCTGAATACGCGGTCACCACCAACGGCGGTGTCCTGCTCAAGAACGGCGAGCCGGACATCGAGTGGCAGACCACAGTCGGGCAACGGGTCTCGGAGGGCTCGGCGCCGCTGGCCGTCATCGAGGAATTTTTGTCCCGGGAGGCCTACCGGTCCTGGATTCTCCGGCTGCGCCAGGCCGAAGAGCTCTTCCTCTACGCCATCGTGGACCGGGAGCTCATGCCCGCGGAATTCGTGCGGGAGCTGGACGCATGGTGTGCCTCGCTCGGCTGGACGGTGTCCGTCCAGGGCCGCAAGCTCTACTGTGTGCCGCACGCGGTGACGAAGAACAGCGCCGTCGCAGAAGTCGCCCGGCGGACTGGGGCCTCCCGGGTGATCGCCGCCGGGGATTCGCTGCTGGACGGGCCGATGCTGGCCGAAGCTGACGTCGCCTTCCGTCCCTCCCACGGAGAACTCGCCGACGTCGACTTCCGCAGGGATCACCTGCGCGTCACCGATGCCCGCGGCATCCTGGCAGGCGAAGAAATCTCCCGACGCATACATGCGCTGGTCCAGCGCTGAGCACACGTCTACAGGCGGCCACCTGCCCAGCCTTGGCCTGACCAGGAACTCGGCCGTGATGTACGGGCCCAAGGGCCTGCGCTTCAATGCAGTGGACCCCGGCCCCACCATCACCAACATCAACGGGGCCATCCTTGCGTCCGACGGCAGGAGGTCCCGCCGTCGTCCGCTCGCCTTTGTAAATCCTCATTGTGGTGGGCGCCCAACAGGGCCACCATGTTCGTATGGACGCTGAAACACCGAAGGCGGCGGAGCTGAACCTTCCCCAGGCCTTCCTCCTTCTGGCAACGAACGACATGAACGGCAAACCTGAAGTGCCGGTGTTCGCACTCAGGACCACTGTGGCAGGGGCAATATTGGCCGAGCTGGACCTGATCGGTGCGATCGAGCTGCAGGGGAAGCGCATCAGGGCCACCGGCGACGCCCCGGCAACGGACTTCCAGCGCGAGCTGGAAGTCATCCGTGGCAAATCCCGGCCCCACACTCCCAAGGGGTGGGTAGGCATGCTGGAGGGCCGCGCCGTAGTGCAGCGTGTCTACGAGGGCATGGCGTCACTGGGCATCGTAGAACATGTCGGCGAAAAGCACCTGGGCCGGTTCCGGGCCGTGCGGTACCCGGAGAAGGACCACGCTCCGGAGTCGGCGCTCCTGGAAAAGATCCAGGCCGCCCTCAGCGGCCCGCCGTCCGAACTTGAGCCGCCGGATACCATGGCGACCGATGCCGGCTCTGATGCGGGGACCAGTGATGCGGGGACGGCTGACGCAGGGACGCCCGATTCCACGAAGCCTGGTGCCGGGGCCCCTGCTGCCAAGCCTGATTCCAAGGCGCCCGATGCGAGGACCATAGTGCTGATCGCCCTGCTCCAGGCGGCCGGAATGCTCGGCAAGCTCTTCCCGGCGGCAGATCTGACCCGGGCAACTGAGCTGTCGAAGGACTATTGGCCGTCCCGCGCGGTGGAGGACGAACTTCGTATGATCAGGCTGGCGGAGCAAGAAGCCGCAAACCTGTGATTCAACGCCTTCACAGTGACCACAGGCCCTCGAGCAGTTGCTGCACGTGCTCCGGCTGCTCGACGTTGGCGAAGTGGCCGCAGCGCGGGATCGTCACAGTCCGGACGTTCGGAATTGTGGCGGCCAGCCGGTCAAGGTCGGAAAGAGACGTGAACACATCAGTGTCCCCGCGGGTCGCCAGCACGGGGCAGCGGATGCCGCGCCACTGGTCAAAGTCGTAGTGCGCCACTGCCCGGGCAGCCGCGGAGAAGCTGGCCGGACGGGCGCCACGGCCGAGCCCGCGGATCACCCCCTCGGACATGCCTGCGGGATCGGCGAACAGCGGTGCCGTCAACGGTCCCATCACGGGGGTTGCGCCGACTGCACGGACCAGGGCCGGCCCTGCCGGACCCAGGGCCGCCAGTGAGCGCATGAGCAGCCTCATGCCGACGAACGCCGGGAATCGGGACAGACTGAGCAGCGGCTTGCGGGCGGCCTCGGACACGCCGAATGTCGTGGCCGAAATGGCGGCGACGCTCGCGGTCCGTTCCGGCCATGCCGCGGCAATATGCAACGCCAGGAAGCCTCCCATGGAGTGGCCCACGAGGTGCCATTGCGGGTAGCCTAGCAAGGCCAGCACCTCAGTGACGGCGCGTGCCATCGCCTCGATGCCGAAGTGTTCCAGCCTGGCTCCCTTGGTGGATTCGCCCCAGCCCGGCAGATCAATCAGGACACGATCGCGGGGCGAAGCGTCGGAAAGCAGCGGCTCAAAAGTGGTCCAGGATCCCGCGGCGCCGTGAAGATACACCTCCGCTGTGCCGGACGCCGGGGACCCGCCGGTGCCCTGCTGGACACGCACCGTGCACGAGCCCAGCCCGGTTGGAATGATGTGCCGCCGCAGCGTGGCCGCCCACGTCGCGGATTCCTGCCGAACGCTCATGCCCGCCTTCCTCTGGTGATCTCTAACGCTGTTGATCTCTACAAAGGATTCGGAGCCGTGGCGTTACTGGACCGGACCGGACGTGCAGAGCACAGCTGCCTGGTGAGGCACCAAACTGAAACGGACGACGGCGGGAGGTCCCGTCGTCGTCCGCGTAACTGGGCGGCAGGAAGGTTAGAGGTCCAGCACCAGAACGGGGCATGTGGCGCGGGAGACGCAGACCATCATGCAGCTGTTCTCGGCTTTTTCTTCGTGGGTGAGGACGGAGTCGCGGTGGTCGATGGTTCCCTCGATGACCGTGGTTTCGCAGGTGCCGCAGGTCCCTTCGCCGCAGGAGGAAAGGATGCGCGTGCCGGCTTCTTCGAGAACACGCAGGACGGATTTATCCGCAGGGACGGTCAGCCGTACGCCGCTCGTTGCCAGTTCGATTTCGAACGCCACATCGTGCGCGGTGTCCACTTTCTTTGCCGTGAACCGTTCCAGGTGCAGGGACCCGGAGGGCCATTTCTCGGCACAGATTGCCTCGACGGCGGCCAGGAGCGGTTCCGGACCGCAGGTGTAGACGGCTGTGTGGCTGTCCGGGGAGCCCAGGGCCGTGGGCAGATCGATGATCCCCTTCTGGTCCTGGGGCCACAAGGTGGTTCGGGTGCTGTGGGCGGTTAGCTCATCCCTGAAGGCCATGGAGGAAAGTGTCCGGCCTCCGTAGACGAGTGTCCAGGGCTTCCCCTGCTGCTGTACTTCACGGATCATCGCGGCAATGGGCGTGATTCCGATACCACCGGCGACGAACAGGTAGCTGGGGGCATCGACCAGCCGGAAGTGGTTCCGCGGACCGCGGACAGTCACCGAATCGCCGGCAGCCAGCGATTCGTGAACGAACTGCGAGCCGCCGCGGCTGTTGGGCGCATTGAGGACACCAACGACGTAGCTGCTCCGATCTGCCGGATCGCCGCAGAGGGAGTACTGCCGCGTCAGGCCGTTGGAAAGAACCAGGTCGATATGGGCGCCGGGTCGCCACGGCGGAAGGTCTTCGCCGTCCTGGTGCTGGAGGGTGAGGAGTACGACGTCGTCGGCTGCGTGTGTCTTCGACGCGACGCGGGCAACGAAATGGGCCTCTTCGAGGGTGAGGTCCGAAATCGGCCCGGAGATGGTCTCTGTTGTGCTCATGGTCCTGCTCTCAATCTGAAAGTCGTCGCGTGGGATGGGTGCGGGGAAGTGTGTTCTAGTACTGCGTGAGTGACAGGCGGCTGAGCCGCCCGCCGATGAACCACTCGGTGACGTAGAGCCAGTGACCGTCAGCAGCGATTCCGTGGGGGCTGTTGAAGAACCCGGGGTCCACAACCGGTCCGTCCAGGCCCCCGGGAGCGCGGCGGTTGGGCCAGGCATCGTCCTCGTTCGACCGGGGCCGGGCCCGCTCCAGAACGCGGGTGAATGCATCGCCGTCGAACCTCGCGACTCCGCCGAAGAGTTCGGTGACGTAGATCCGGTCCCCGACGAGAACGAGCGAGGACGGGCTGTCCAGGACTCCTTCGCCCAGGATCCGCGACTGCTTTCCGTTCGGGTCCATGACCACGATCCGGCGGTTGGTGCGGTCCGCCACGTAGATTTCGAGGTGCCCGTGGTCAGTCCGCAGCATTATCCCGTGCGGGCAGGCGAAGGCGGTGCCCGTTTCTGCGCCGTTCCGCGTTCCGAGGTAGTGGCCCGAGGCGTCGAAATGGTGCACCAGGCTGGCGCCGTACCCGTCGGCTACCCAGATGTCACCGCTGCCGGTGTATCGGGAGTCGTCGACGGCGATCGACGTCGGGCGCCACGACTCGAGTGCATAGTGCAGCAGTGGAGGGCATTCCAGTTCGAGGAGGACGCTTCCGTCCCCGTTCAGGATCACTGCGCGCCCGGGCGAGAAATGATCGGCGTAGGCCGACGTGTCGGCGGGATCCTCGACGAAGCGGTGCCCGGGGTCGGCCACGGCGATGACTTCCTCGCCGTCGCGTTCGCAGGTGCAAATGCTGTGCATTTCGGTCAGGGACGTTGGTATGGTTTCGGAGCGACCTGAAGGATCGACGACCAACAGGTCGCGGCCTTCCGGGTGGGCGCAGAGGACTCTGCCGTCGCTGAGGACTGCGACACCGGAGTGCATCCAGCCGCGTGACTGTGGCAGCAGGCCGGAGAGGTTCTCCCAGCCGTTGACCTCAGTCAACGAACTTCACCGGAAGCTTTGCGAAGCCGCGGACCATTTGCTTGGCCCAGCGCTCCGGCAACCCGACGACGCGGATCTCAGGGCCTTCGAGGAGAGTCTCCACGAGGACGCGTCCGGCCAGCCGGGCCAGGGGTGCGCCCAGGCAGGCGTGGATACCGTCGCCGAAGGTCATGATGCGGTTCTCCGGCGTCAACTCGCGGCTGATATCAAAGAAGTCCGGGTTCTGGAAGACCCTTTCGTCCCGGTTGGCGGAGCCCAGCAGGAACATCACCCGGGAGTCCGCCGGTATGGTCACGCCGGCGATGGTGATCTCGGCGGTGGTCTGCCGGCAGAGGTTCTGGCCGGGGGTGTCAAAGCGGAGTGTCTCCTCCACAAAGGCTGGAATGTCCGCCGGGTCCTCCGCAAGGCAGCGCTGGAAAGCCGGGAACTTGTCGAGGGTGGCCACGAGGTTGGTGAGGAGGGCGGCGGGGGCGTCGATAGCTGCCGACAGGATCAGATGGGCGAGGCCCACCTGTTCATCCGGCTCCACCTTCCCGGTGTGCATGCCGAGGATGATTTGGGTGATGGCATCCGACCCTGTGGCGGTGCCGCCGGCTTCGACCTCTTCGCTCCGCTTCCCAAACACTTCCGCGATGTGCTCTTCGGCTTCCTGGTTGGAGACGGCGGCGTCATCCGGCACTCCGAACTCGCCCACCGTCCGCACCATGGAGCGCAGCAGATGTTCCTGCAGCATTCCGCTGTCCTCGACGGCCATGCCCATCATTTTCGTCGCCGCACCGATAGCCAACGGAAGCGCCACCTCAGTGGCAAAATCACCGCCGCCGTTCTCGCGGAGTTCCGTGATCAGGTGGCGGGCGAGTTCCCTGATGCCGTCTTCCTTGGACAGTATCTCGCGTCCGATAAAGACGCGGCGGACGGCTGACCGCAGTGAGGTGTGCCGGGGAGCGTCCACCATGATCAGGTTGCCCGCCCCGTAGGAAGCATGGGTACCGTCCATGTCATTGCCCAGGGCGCTGGAGAGCTGCCCGTGGTTTCGCAGGCCTGCCTGGACATCGGTGTAACGCGAGACGACGTAGAGGTCGCGGCGCTCGTTGTAGTAGACCGGCGCCTTGTCCCGCAGGATTTTGTACAGCTCATAGGGATGGTCATACGCGGCGTAGGAGAGCGGATCGTAGAAGACGCCGGGATCTGTCTCCAGAGCGGGATTCGGGCCAATCCCGGGCGCCGCGACAGGGTCCGGCCTGAGTGATTCTTCGCCGGCGAGTGCGGCGCCGCTGAAAGGGCATTGCTGGATGTCGGTGGTGTTCGGATCAGTGGCTAACGACATTGGTAGGCCCTGCTTTCGTGGGGTTTGCCTGGATGAGGGAACGAGGCCTCAGCCGTGTGAGGAAGGGGATCTGAGCGCGATTTCCTAAAGACTAGCACGTGCCAGTTTTTCGTCAAGGGATGTCCTGACAAACCCGGCGGAGGGCCATCAACCCTCCGCGTATAGGATGTCCAAGTGATCTCTAAACGGCCGACCATGATGGACGTCGCCACTCGCGTCGGCGTTTCACGGCAGCTTGTGGGGCTCGCCTTCCGCAATGAGGCCGGCGTCAGTTCCTCGACGCGGGAACGCATCTTTGAGGCGGCTTCCGAGCTCGGATACAGCCCTGACATCGCAGCGCGGTCACTTCGCCGGCGGAGCAGCAACTACATCGGCGTGCTCTTCAACCCCGCCCACTCATCCGCGGACGACATTGTGGAAGCCCTCTATGCGGCGGCCCACGCGCGTGGCTACAACCTGATTCTCGGCGCCTTGACGGCGACGCGGGACGAGCGGGATGCCATCACGGAACTGCTCGGGTTCCGCACTGAGTCCGTCATCCTGATTTCGCCGGAAACGCCTGTGAACGAGCTGCGGAAACTGGCAAAGCGGCTGCCGGTGGTCAGCATCGGCAGACCCCTGCCGCAGGGTGTCTGCAGTGCTGTCCGGTCAGACGGGCAGCGGGGGATCGCGGCGGCCGTGGACCATTTGGTGGAACTCGGGCACCGGGATATTGCCTACGTGCTGACGCGGTCACTTCCTGAATTCGCTGCCCGCCACCAGGGATACGTGACGGCCATGGACAGGCACGGACTGCCCTCGCGGGTCCGGGAGATCGGCGGGGACTTCACCGAGGAATCCGGCGCCAGTGCCGCCGAGTCGCTTCTCGCGGAGCCGGTCATGCCCACCGCGGTGGTCTGCTCCAACGACCACGCTGCCATGGGCCTGATCCATAGGCTTCTGCGTGCCGGATTGCGGGTGCCCGAGGATGTTTCGGTCACGGGCTACGATGACAGCCGCATCGCCAGGCTGTCGTTCCTTGACCTGACGAGCGTCCGCCAGGATCCCGCGGAAATGAGCACGGCAGCCGTTGAGGCCGCCGTTCAGATGATGTCAGACCAGGAGTCGGCGCCCCAGGAACGCATGATCGTTCCCACGCTGGTCATCAGGGGAAGTACGGGCCAGCCCCGGTCAGAGGCGCAGCTGCACCCCAGGTAGGCCGGCGCTGCCGCCGACGTCCCGGCGCAGCGTTTCCCGCGGAAGTTGCATGCCCGCATCCGCAATCCACGCCGTGTGCCCCGCGTCACAAAACTGGCACGAGACAGGACTTTTTCAAAAAGCCTTGCACGTGCCAGGGATTAGGCGTAAGAATGTCCTGACAATAAGTCGAAGATCGGCCGCTCCCACCGGACACCAGTTCCGGATGGAGGCAGGCTTCGGCACCTATGAGAGGGACACGACGAAGTGAAACCTATTTCTACCTTCAAGCGGGGACTCGGCGTAATTGCCATGGCGGGCGTGGCTACGCTGGCGCTGGCAGGCTGCACCGCAACGTCCAATGCATCATCAACCACCGGCCTGGCCGACAAGTTCGGCAGCCGCGCCGAAAACCGCAGTGTGTACTTCCTGACCTACTACAACCCTGCCGGCGACGCATTCTGGGCCCAGATCCTCAAGGGCGCGGAAGACGCCTCCACTCTCGGTGGCCTGCAGCTGACGCACCAGACCGCCGATGCCGATCCGGACAAAATGGTGGACCTCGTGGCAACAGCCACCGCGTCCAAGCCCGCCGTCATCGTGATGCCGTTCAACGAAGGCGAGAAGTGGGTCAAGGTGGCGTGTGACGCCTCGAAGGCAGGCATCAAGGTTGTTGCCTACAACGTGCCGGCACCCGAGAGTGCCGCCGACTGCGTCAGCGGTTTCGTCGGTCAGGACTTCTTTGAAGTCGGCACGCTCGTTGGCGAGCGTCTCGCTGCGGAGGCCAAGCTGGGCGCCGGTGACAAGGTCCTCTTCCCAGCCGAAGAGCCCGAGCAGAACTACGCCATCCAGCGGGGCGGCGGCGTGCAGAAAGCGCTCGACGAGGTGGGTGCGAAGGGCGAGTACCTCCGGACCTCCGCTTCCGATGAGGAAGCACTGAACTCCCTCACCTCGTGGCTCATCGCCAACAAGGACGTCAAGGCAGTGGCCCCCCTGGGAGGCACCCCGCACCGCAACATCCTTGCTGCCATGGAGGCAGCCGGCGTGAAGGTTCCTATCGTCGGCTTTGACACCTCCCCCCAGGTCATCGACGGCATCAAGGCCGGGGACATCATCGCCACGGCCGACCAGCAGGGCTTCGTCCAGGGATTCCAGTCGCTGATGCAGAGCGCCCTTGCCATCGACTTCGGCCTGGCACCGGCGAACATCAACTCCGGCGGCGTCTCCCTCATCGACAAGACAAACGTGGGAAACCTCGAAGCGCCGGACCTCCAGGGCGTCCGCTGGTAACTGCGTCATAAGGGGGACGGAGCGGCGGCCACGCCCCCGCTCCGTCCCCCGTCCGGGCCTCAGTGCCCACCTCTTCCATTCCGCGGCACCGACGCCGCTGTCATCGAAAGATCAGGTCATGTCACCACAAGACACAGGCACCGGCCAACACGTCCTCACGGCGCCGTTGGAAACGGGGGCCATCACCAAAGTCCGCCGTCTTGCCGATAACCAACCCGTCACAACAGCCGAGAAATTCAAGGACTACATCCGCTACACCCGTGGCCGTGGAGCCCTCGAAATCGGCGCGATCCTGGCGGTCGTCATCATCGGCTTCGTCATCGCCAGCATCGCCAGCCCCGCCTTCCCATTCCTGTCGGCCAACAACCTCTCGGGCGTCATCTCCCAGAGCATTCCGGTATTGGCCATCCTGGCCATCGGAGTCGGCATCCTGATGATCGCCGGAGAATTCGACCTCTCCCTGGGCGCGAGCATCGGGTTCTCTTCCATCACGTTCATTCACGTCTCCAACTCGTTCGGCTGGGGCTGGGGGGTCCTGGCCGCAATCGCCGCGGCCACCGGTATTGCCCTGATCAACGGACTGATCGTGGTAATCACCGGCATCCCGTCCTTCATCGCCACTCTTGGCATGGCGTTCTTCTGGACCGGGGCCAGCATCTTCATCAACGGCACGGCACCGGCGCTGCTGCGCAAGGGCAAAGACGAAGCACTCGTCACCCTCTTCGCCGGCGATTTCGGCTTCTTCCGCTCGCAGCTGGTCTGGATGATCGTGGTCGGAGTAGTGGCGTGGTTCTTCCTGCACCGCCACAAGCTCGGCAACCACATCTTCGCCGTCGGCGGCAACGCATCGGCCGCGAGGGCCATCTCCATCAACCCGCTCAAGGTCAAGCTCCTCTCCTACGCCCTGTTCGGAGCGATGGTGGGCCTGGCCAGCATCCTGATCTCGGTCCGGACCTCCTCCATGCAGCCCGGTTCCACGGAGGATTACACCCTGATGGCCATTGCCGCTGCCGTGGTAGGCGGAACCTCCCTCCTCGGAGGCCGGGGCACCATCATCGGCATGATCGTCGGCGCCGCCCTGATCCGCATCATCGAAAACGGCCTGATCCTGGGCAAGGCGCCCGGCTTCTACATCCAGCTCTTCGTCGGCCTGATCATCGTGGTCGCCGCCATCTTCAACAAGCTCATGGAAGGCAAAGCATCATGACCATCAACGAGGACTACCTGCTCCGGATTGAGGGCATCACCAAGAAGTACGGCGTCAACACCGTCCTGGACGATGTTTCTTTCGACATCGGAAAAGGCGAGGTTGTGGGCCTCCTTGGTGACAACGGTGCCGGTAAGTCGACACTGGTCAAGATCATGTCAGGCGTGGTCGCGGCCACCGCAGGCGACTTCTCCTGGGACGGCACCAAGCACCCGCACGTGAACAGGGCCCTGACCGAGAGCCTGGGCATCGAAACGATCTTCCAGGACTCGGCGCTGGTCCCGCAGATGTCCATTAGCCGCAACATCTTTATGGGCCGCGAGATCACGAACCGCCTAGGTCTGATGAAGATCAAGGAGATGGATGCCATCACCTCCGAAATCCTGGACTCCGTGGTGACCATTGAAGGCATCAAGAGCTCCAAGCAGCTTGTCTCGTCGCTGTCCGGAGGTCAGGCGCAAGCGGTGGCCATTGCCCGGGCCGTCCACTTCAAGCGCAGCCTCCTGATCCTTGATGAGCCTACGTCTGCGCTCGCGGTGCGCGCCACGGAAGCATTGCTGGACTACCTGCGGGCACTGAAGGCCGACGGAGTCAGCTCCGTACTGGTCACCCACAACCTCCACCACGCCTTCGAAGTCTGCGATCGGCACATCGTCATGAACCACGGGCGCAAGATCCTCGACGTTCGCCGCGAAGACACGAGCGTCGAAGAACTGACTGCCGCCGTCGTCGAAGGTGAACTTGGCATCCGCCGATACCGTGAGAACGCCACCGCGGCCTGACCCGACAATCCGGTGATGACGGGACCCGGCACCCGCCTCGGAAGAGTTTCCCCGGCGACGGCCTTGCCCATGGGGCGGCAGGGCCGTCGAGTCGAGCAGACGTCACGGTTTCTCATCGTCAACGGACGTCCGCCGGCTTCCTGCCCCCACCCGTTCGCAACGTCATTCCGGAGGACCACAATGCTGCAGGATCACATCGTCTTGCCCGAGGACCTTTTCGTGGATGTCGACCGCGCAGGTCCCGTTCCCCTCTACTCCCAGGTCTCGTCCTGCATTGAGCAAGCAATTCTCACCGGCCGCCTGCCCGCCGGTGCACGCCTGGAGAACGAGATGGTTCTGGGGCGACGGCTGGGCCTCTCACGGCCAACTATCCGCCACGCGATCCAGGAGCTCGTCGACAAAGGACTCCTGGTGAAAAGCCGGGGAATCGGCACCCAGGTTGTCCACGGCCAGCTCACCCGGGATGTGGCACTGTCCAGCCTCTTTGAAGACCTGTCCAGGATTGGCAAGCGCCCGAGTTCCAGCGTTCTGACGCACGAGCTCATAACAGCCCCTCCACAAGTTGCCGAAGCCCTCGGCACCGGACCTGGCGCCAGGGTCTTGCACCTGCGCAGGATACGTCTCGCAGACGGCGTCCCGTTCGCCATCCTCGAGAACTACCTGCCGGAAAGGTTTGCCGCCTTGTCGCACGGACAGTTGGAGCAAGGCGGCCTCTACCGGCTGATGCGAGCCCGCGGCGCAACCATGCGGGTGGCCAAGCAGAACATCGGCGCCCGCACAGCCGAGCCAGACGAGGAGCGGCTCCTTGAAATGCCTCCCGGAGCTCCCGTCCTTACCGTCAACCGCCGGGTCTACGACAGCCTCGGGAAGGCTGTCGACATCGGCCGCCATTCCTACCGCCCGGACCTGTACTCATTCGACATCACGCTGGTCGACAAGTAGGCGGCCGGCCGGCTCTGCAGGTCAATGACACCAACGCAAGCGGACGACGGCGGGAAGTCCCGCCGTCGTCCGCTTCTTGCCGGTAGCGGGTACTGCCTAGAGTGCGCCCTGTTGGGAAGTTCCGGCGGGGATCGGCACCAGGCGGACGACCTCCACGGGTTCCGCCAGGAGTCCCTCGAGCGAAGCGTTGAGCCGCTTCCTTGTTGCTGAGATGGGACAAAGGTGTCGCGGGTCAGCCACGCACTGGCAGCAACCCAGCGGCCGAGACCTGGTCGGATGATGCCAGGTTCGCGCCGGTCTCGCTGTCGAAGTAGCTGGCCATTCTGGCCTCGAGGGCTATGGTGCAGGGATCTCCGGCCATCAGGCGTGCTTGTCCCGTCTGGCGGATCCAGATGAGGTCGTCCTGGTTGAGTTCCAACATTTTCAGGCCGAGGGCAGGGTCCGGCTGGACTCCGATCAGGGTGTCCGCGCCGAGGTATTCGATGCGCCGGACGGTACCGGCCAGACCCGGGCCGCCGACGTCGGCCGAGACCGTGAGGTGCTCCGGTCGCAGGCCCACTCAAAGGTGCTTGTGCGTCCATTGGCTGCTGATTTCCGGTGCGGGAAAGATTCGGTGGGGGAGTGGAACCTCGAGGCGTCACACTGCGACTGAGGATGCCAGCACCGCGCCTGCTGGCTGGCACGACTGGCGTTCGATCAGCCTGACGGGAATGACGTTTTTGCGCCGGAACCTCTTGTCGGGCGTCGCGATTCGGGCGAGGATGCGCTCGGCAGCAATCCGTCCGACCTGACGAGGGTTCTGGTCGATGACTGACACCGAGGGTTGGAGGACATCCGCCATGGGAAAGTCGCCAAAACTGATGAGCGCAATGTCGCTTCTTTTCAAAGCCTGAAGGGCCGGGAAAACGCCCGTTGAGAACCGCGCGTTGGAGGAGAAGATAGCCGTAGGCGCATCGCTCAGTGCCAGCAGGGTCTTGCAGACCTGGGCGGCAGCGTCCGCGTCGCGCGACCCAAGCACAATCAGATCCTCGTCGATCTCCAAACCGGCATCGTCAAGGGCGGCACGATAGCCTTCCAGGCGCAGCCTAGTGGTGGGGACGTCCGGTGAGTCTCCGACGATGGCGATGCGGCGGTGGCCGTGGGAAATGAGGTGCTGCGTCGCTTCGAAGGCGCCGCCGAAATCGTCTTCGACGAAGTAGTCGGCGTTGAGCTTGGTGGGTACGCGGTCAATGAAGACGATGGGGAAGCTGTCCTGCCACCGTGCGAGGTAGGACTGATCGGCTGCGATCGGGGCGATAATGAGGCCGTCGATCTGGCGGCGGACCGTCGCTTCAATGATGCTTTGCTCCAGGGACGGGTTATCCCCGAGGCTGGTCACGACGATGGCCATGTCGTGTTCGCGTGCCGCCAGCTCAATCCCCTTCGTGACGGCAGCGAAGAAAGGATCGGCGACGTCAGGCACAGCGATGCCAATGACGGCGGATTTGCCCTCGCGGAAGGTGCGCGCGAGCATGTTCGGCACGTACTTGAGTTCGCGCATTGCCGACTGAACGCGCTGCCGCGTGTCTTCCGTGACGTGCGGGTCGTCGTTAAAAACCCGGGAAACCGTCTTGGCACTCACCCCGGCGCGTGTGGCCACATCCTGCATCGTAGTCACGGTTCGGCTCCTTCATTGTTCGCTGGGCACACCCTACAGGCTGGGCTGTTCGAAAGCGGGAACACCTCCACTGCTAAAGATGTCATCGGTGACAATCCGCCGCCCACCCCATCCTGCCCGATGTCCGCAGTAACTTCAAGCAACTCATGTCATCGATGACATGAGTTTTTCGGTTTTCCTTGACATCGATGACATGGGGCATCTAAGTTTCTGTAAGGCAGGTCACAGCGAGTTCCTCGAAGCCGAGGGTTAGAGTCACTCGATCCAGACCTGCGAGCTTGATTCAAGGCAGCGCTTCAAGGGTGTAGCAGCAGAGCTTCTTCACCGTGGCATGACCAACGGAGGAGACAGTGATGAACACTGCTGAAGTTCGACCCCAGGTTTCCCAGCAGGAAGCCGAGCATCTGACGTGCACCTTGGATGAGCTGGTAGAGCGGGCCCGTACCCTCGCTGTCAGCGGAAGCCGGCGCATCCTGGGCATTGCGGGAGCGCCGGGTGCAGGAAAGTCCACTGTGGCGCAGGCTATCGCCGATGCCTTGGATGGCCAGGCTGCCCGGGTCGGAATGGATGCTTTCCACCTGGCTAACGGAGTTCTTGCTGCGCGTGGCTCGACGGACCGCAAGGGCGCTCCGGACACGTTTGACCCTTGGGGATATGCCAACCTGCTGCGCCGGCTCAAGGCGAACGGCGAGCCGGTTGTTTATGCCCCGATGTTCGATCGCAGCCTGGAGGAATCGATCGGCTGCGCGATCCCGGTGGCCCGCGAGGTTCCCCTGGTCATTACCGAAGGGAATTATCTTCTCCTGGACGCCGAAGGCTGGCGGGAGAGCCGGGCGCAGATCGACGAGGTCTGGTTCCTGGACCTAAGCGACGACGAGCGGCAGCTGCGGCTGCTCCGGCGCCACGAAGCCTTCGGAAAGCCGCCCGCGGAAGCAGAAGCGTGGGTACTTGGCAGCGACCAAAGGAATGCCGCGGTCGTTGCTGCTACCCGGGAACGCGCCGATTTGATCATCGACCTGAGCTATTCCCACAGCCGTGAGACCTTCACGAAGGCCTGAATGAAGAGGAAGACAGAAGTGACAGCACAACGAAGTGTCTCCGGCTGCAGGGCCGGGGCCGCCGCATTCGTCCCGTACCAGCTGACAGGTGTTACACCATGACAACAATCCCCGTTTTGGAAGCCCGCGGCCTCACCCGCAGCTTTGGCAATGTACGCGCCCTCGACTGCGTCGACTTCGATGTCAACGCAGGCGAAGTGGTTGCCCTCATAGGTGACAACGGCGCCGGAAAATCGACCCTCGTAAAGGCACTGTCGGGAAACCTTGCTTTGGACTCCGGCAAGATCCTGTTTGCCGGCGGCGAGGTTGAACTGACTTCCCCGAGCCATGCCAGCAGCCTGGGCATCGAAACCGTCTATCAGGACCTTGCCCTGGCACCACACCTGAACGCAGCCCAAAACATGTTCCTGGGCCGCGAAATCCCCAAGCCCGGCTTTCAAGGGCGGCTCGGATTCATGGACAACAGGACAATGCGTGCCAAGTCACGGGAAGCCTTCGATGAACTCGGAGCTACGGTTCGAAGCCTGTCCGACCCAGTCGGCAGCATGTCGGGAGGCCAGAAGCAGGCGATCGCCATTGCACGTGCTGTTGCCTGGGCCAAGGGTGTCATCTTCCTGGACGAACCGACAGCCGCGCTGGGAGTCGTACAGACAAAAAACGTGCTCGAGACGATCCGGCGTGTCCGTGACAAAGGTGTGGGCGTCGTGTTCATCAGCCACTCGATGCCGCACGTCATCGATGTTGCCGACCGAGTCCAGGTACTCCGGCTCGGACGCCGGGTGGCCACCTACGAGGCGAAGAAAACGACTGTGGAAGAACTAGTCGGTGCAATGACCGGCGCACTTGATGGAGCACACTCATGACCACAACCGAAGCCGTACCCCGGACAGCCGGGACGGCACCCGAGATTTCACGCGCACACACCCTCCGACAAGTTCTCCACGTTCAATCGTTCCAGATCCTGCTTGTTCTGATGGTCATCTTCCTGGCCTTCACAGCGCTGGCGCCGGACGTGTTTCCGACCTGGGGCAACGTCCGCCAGATCATCCAGAACGTCTCCATCCTGGGTGTCCTGGGTATCGGCATGACCTTCGTCATTGTCACCTCGGGCATCGACCTGTCCGTTGGATCCAACCTTGTCTTCTCCGGAGTCGTGGCGGCAAAAGTGATGCAGGCCATGGGCGATTCTGGATGGGGAACTGCCATTGTCGGTATCCTCGTCGCCGTCGGATGCGGGCTCGGTTGGGGTCTTCTCAACGGTGTTCTCATCGCGAAAGCCAAGGTGCCGCCGCTGATTGTCACCCTGGGAACACTTGGCGGCGCCTTGGGGCTGGCGCAGGTCATCACAGGCGGCGTGGACATCCGCGAAGTCCCTGCGGTTCTCCAGGACACCATCGGATACGGCAACGTTCCGGGAACCACCTGGCCGACAATTTCCCTGATCGCGATGGTCCTGATCCTGATCTTCGGGACCGTACTCCACCGGACCAGATTCGGCCTCTACACCTTCGCCGTTGGCTCCAATGAGGAATCCGCCCGCCGGGTTGGCGTGAAAGTGGATCGCCAACTGATTTCCATTTACGCACTCTCCGGTGGCCTCGCCGGCGTGGCAGGCATCCTGTCGCTGTCCCAGTACGGCACGACCGCTATCGCCGGTCAGTCAGCGACAAACCTTAACGTAATCGCCGCCGTCGTGATCGGTGGAACGTCACTCTTCGGCGGTGTCGGCACCATCTTCGGAACCGTCATTGGCCTCTTCATCCCCGCGGTACTCCAAAACGGCTTCGTCATCGTCGGCATTCAGCCGTTCTGGCAGCAGGTGGCAGTCGGCGCCGTTCTCGTCCTCGCCGTCTATGTCGATCAGCGCCGCCGGGCGGCGGCAGCCCGAGGGCAGTCCGCCAAGCCTGACGGCAAAAAGAAGCTGTACGGCCGACGCTCCAACTGATTTTCCCCCCGCATCAACCTATCCAAGCGAACTAGGAGCTACACAATGAAGTTGACCCCTAAAGCCACCCTGCTCGCGGCTGCTCTCCTCGCCGCAACGTCCCTCACGGCCTGTGCCGGCGGAAGCGCCTCGGCCGGGAGCTCAGCCGGAGACCAGCCCAAGCTCACCTTCATCCAAGGTGTGGCCGGTGACGAGTTCTACGTCAGCATGCAATGCGGCATCGACGCCGCTGCCAAGGCAGCCGGCGCAACGATCAACACGCAGGGGCCGGCCAAGTTCGACCCGACCCTTCAAAAGCCCATTGTCGATTCTGTTGTGGCATCCCAGCCGGATGCCATCCTGATCGCGCCAACGGACGTGGCCGCAATGCAGGCACCCTTGAAGGCTGCTGCGGCCGCGGGCATCAAGGTCATCCTGGTTGACACCACGGTGCAGGACCCCTCATTCGCCGCGTCTGCGATCGCCTCGGACAACAAGGGCGGTGGCCTTGAGGCCTTCAAGGCAATCAAAAACCTTAGCCCCAACGGGGGCAAAGTCCTCGTAATTTCCACCGACCCCGGAGTCTCAACAGCCGATGCCCGTGTTGCGGGCTTCGAAGAGGGCGCCAAAGCCGACTCAACCTTCCAGTACCTGGGCGTGCAGTACAGCCACAACGATCCGGCTGAAGCCGCCAGACTCGTTTCCGCTGCGTTGGCCAAGGACCCGGACATTGTCGGAGTCTTCGCGGCCAACACCTTCGCGGCAGAGGGAACAGCCACAGGCATCCGCCAGGCCGGCAAACAGAATCAGGTGAAGATCGTCGGCTTCGATGCCGGGCCGGCACAGGTCAAGCAGCTCAAGGAGGGCATCGTCCAGGCCCTGATCGCACAGGAACCGGCATCAATCGGCACCCAGGGTGTGGAGCAGGCCCTCAAGGCCATCAAGGGCGAGCCCACAGAGAAGGAGATCCAGACCGGGTTCAAGCAGATCACCGCGGACAACATCAGCGGTGACGGCGCGAAGTATGTCTACAAGTCCTCCTGCTAACAGCGAGCGTTCCGGTGCCGTTGTCCGCCCACTCGCAAGCTGGCAACGGCACCATCCCACCTCTCCCGACCAAAGAGAAGAACGACATGACGTCCCTGAATGAAGCGGCCCTTCCAGAAACGGCAGGCCTGCTACCCATCCCCTCGTATCAGCGCCGCGCGGTGCGGACCGGGATTGTTCACTTCGGCGTCGGCGGATTCCACCGATCGCACCAGGCAATGTTCATCGACCGCCTCCTGAACCTGGGCGGCTCCCAGGACTGGGGAATCTGCGGCGTCGGAGTGCTCGCCTCGGATGCCCGCATGCGCGATGTCCTCGAAGACCAGGATGGCCTGTACACGCTGGTGTTGAAGGGAGCGGATGGCACCGAAGACGCCAGAATCATCGGTTCTATCACCGAGTACTTGTATGCCCCCGACGACCCGGCAGCGGTGATCCGCAAACTCTCAGATCCTGCAACGCGCATAGTCTCCCTGTCCATTACCGAGGGCGGCTACAGCATCAGCGACGGCACGGGTGAATTCGATCCCCGTACGCCGGACATTCTCCACGACCTGACGCAGAACGCCGTTCCACGCTCCGCGTTTGGCCTGATCACCTCAGCCTTGGCGCACCGCCGTGACCAGGGCACGGCCCCGTTCACCGTCATGTCGTGCGACAACATTCAGGGGAATGGCAACGTCGCCGGCAAAGCGCTCGTGTCCTTCGCCCGACTCAAGGATCCCGAACTGGCCGGCTGGATCGCCGACACCGTAGCCTTTCCCAACTCCATGGTCGATCGCATCACCCCCGTCACCACCGACCATGACCGGGCCGCGGTGACCGAAGCTTACGGATTCTCAGACGCATGGCCGGTCGTTGCCGAGCCATTTGAACAATGGGTTCTCGAGGACAAGTTCACCGCCGGGCGTCCGCCTTTGGAAGACGTCGGTGTGCAGATCGTGGACGACGTCGAGCCCTATGAACTCATGAAACTTCGGCTGCTCAACGCGAGCCACCAGGTCATGAGCTATCTCGGCTACCTCGCCGGATATCGGTTCGTCCATGAGGTCTGCGCCGATCCGCTGTTCGCCGAGTTCATCAGCGGATTTATGGAACGCGAGGCGACACCCACCCTGCGACCCGTGCCCGGAATCGATCTGCAAGCGTACCGGAACGAACTCATCCACCGCTTCGCCAACCCCGCCATTCGTGACACCCTCGCCCGCCAAATGGTCGACGCATCCGAACGGATCCCCAAATTCGTGCTTCCGGTGGTGCGTGAACAGCTTGAACTCGGAGGCCCAATAGACCGGGCTGTACTCGTGATCGCCGCCTGGGCGCGGTTCCTGGAAAGCACGGACGAAGATGGCGAACCGGTAGCCATCACCGACCGGCGCCTGGACGAACTCCGCGCGGCTGCCCGTGCGGACCAGATAGAGCCGGGTGCCTTCCTCAACCTGACCGAAATATTTGGCGACCTGGGCCGGAACGCCCGCTTCGCCGCCGCGTACCGGCAGGCCCGCAAAGCCCTGGAACGCTCCGGGGCGCGAACCGCCGTTCAGGACCTGACCGAACTCTTGATGCCTACAAGGAGTACTTCATGACCGACTCACCCACAGCCAGCACGGCAGTCGAAGCCCGATCTGCAACAACCGACTTCAACGGCCGCTCCATCCTGGTCACCGGAGCCAGCGGCGGCATCGGGGCCGCCACCGTCCGGCAACTCACCGCCGCGGGGGCGAAGGTCACCGCCAGCGCCCGCACGCTCGAGTCCTTGGCGCCGCTCTGCGATGAAACTGGCGCCCAGCCCTTGGCATTCGACCTGACCTCCGAGGAAAGCATCAGAGACGCCCTCGAGGGCCTGGACCTGTGGGGCGTCGTGAACTGCGGCGGCTTCGGCGGCGAAATCGCCACACCGCAGGACACCGACATCGACGTCTTCGACAAGGTCATCAGCATCAACGCCCGTGGGGCCCTCCTGGTCATCAAACATGCGGTGCCCTCCATGATCCGCCAGGGCAATGGCGGTGCAATCGTCAACGTCTCCAGCCAGGCCAGCATGGTCGCACTTCATGGCCACATCTCCTACGGCTCCTCCAAAGCCGCCCTGGACAACATCACCCGGGTGTCGGCCCTGGAACTTGGCAAGCACAACATCCGCGTCAACAGCGTCAACCCGACAGTGGTCATGACCGACATGTCCAACTTCTACTGGGGGCGACCCGACGTCGGCGGCCCCTTCCTTGAGCAAATGCCACTCGGACGATGGGCCACCGTCGACGACGTGGCCGGCCCCATTGTCTTCCTGCTCAGTGACGCCGCCGCCATGATCACCGGTGCTTCCCTCCCGATCGACGGCGGCTACACCAGCCGCTGACCGCCGTTCCCGGCGCGGGGCGCCGCGACCCGACCTCAATGTGAAATGGATGACAATGAACCTGACCGAAGAACGCGCATCCGAGGCGATTATCGTCTGCGGAGTGCCGGCGAGTGGCAAGACGACGTTTGCTCATGACCTGGCCCGCGAGCTCCACTGGACCATCCTTGACCTGGACACCGTCACGAATCCCTTGTTTGAGCACATGGGCGGCGAATTCCTGGTCGATGTCCCTACAGCACAACCCGCAGCGCGTGCGAGCGTGAACGATATTCGCTACACCTGCCTCTTCGACACCACCCGGGAGAATCTCGCACTGGGCAACAGCGTGGTTGTTGTTGCCCCGTTCACGTCCGAACGCACGTTCCCGGCTGCGTGGGCACGGCTTATTGAACGCCTCGCGATCCCTGAACCGCGGGTGCACCTCGCCTGGATGGACACCCCGCCGGGCGAGGTCGTGAGACGCATGCGGCTCCGCGGAGCGGCCCGCGACCTCGACAAGGTCAAGAACCCGGAGCGTTTCCTTTCTCCAGAGGTTACGCAGGCCCCCGGCGTCGGGCATATCCGTATTGATGGCCTGCTTACGCCGCGTCAACAGCTTGAGCACTTCCTCTCGGACTTCGCTGTGCGCGAGGCCGTGCACTGAGCCGCCGCTAGCGGTCACCCCGCCATTCCTCCACCGAGGGGCCATGCCTCCCAAGGCGCACCCCCTACGAGGCGCGATTTGTCGCGCCCTCACGACGGCAGTTTCCGGTGCATCCGGCCGCCGGACCCCAGATCCTCACAAGACCAAGACCATCTAATTAGGAGAAACCAGTGAACACTCTTACGACTCTCGAGCGCCGCGGCATGGCAGCGATCTCGACCCCTGGCGGCAAGATGCTCATCGTTGCAGCCGACCAGCGCAACGGCATGAAGGCCGTAATGAACGACGCACCCGGCGGGCCGAACTCCATTACAGCCGAGCAGCTCTCCGACGCGAAGGTGGATCTGGTCCGCTACCTGGGAAACGCCGCACCGGCCATCCTGCTCGATCCTGAGATTGCCCTGCCCCGTGTGGCGGATGAGGGCGTTCTCTCTCGCGACACCGCGTTGGTTGTCGGTCTTGACGCTTCGGGCTTCGACACGGTCGACGGCCTTCAGTACACAAAGTTCGTCTCGGGAATGACGCCCCGCAGGGTGCGCGAACTCGGCGGCAACGTGGCGAAGATGCTCTGGTACATGCGCCCCGATCTTCAGGACGCCAGCTCGCGCGTCGCGGATGAAATCCGCGAACTCGTCACGGCATGCACCGACGAAGGACTCCTCCTCATCGTCGAGATCCTGGTCTATCGCCTCGAAGACGAAAGCGAGGAAGCCTACGCTGCTGCGTTCCCCGGACTCGTCGCCGGTGCTGCCCGGCTCTCCGTCGAATGCGGCGCCAAGGTGCTTAAGCTGCAGTACCCCGGATCCGGTGAGGCCAGTGCCTCGGTCACCGAGGCGGCCGCAGGCGTGCCGTGGGCCGTACTGTCTGCAGGCGTGGACCACGAGACGTTCATCAGGCAGGTAGAGATCGCTGTCGCAAACGGTGCCGGCGGCGCCATGGCGGGACGCTCGCTCTGGAAGGACAGCCTTGCTGTCTCGGCAGAAGTCCGCGAGCGACTGCTGACGACGCGTGCGCTTCCCCGCCTGCAAGAGCTCGAAGCCATTGTGGACGGGACGCTGGTGGCGTCCCAACGCGCCACCATCTGATCAGCGCCCATGAGGCTGGCGGACGACGGCGGGAGGTCCCGCCGTCGTCCGTCTTCTGTTCTCAGGCGTCCAGCAGTCCGCCGCTTGCCCAGCGCCGCACGGCCAGCTTCTCGGCGGCGTCGAACTCCAGGAGCGCCACGCGGCAGAGCTCTTCCACGTTCGCGGTCCAGGCTGCTGCCAGACCTTCCGCGGTCGCCTCGTCGGTGAGCGGGAAATTGACGTAGGCCAGACCTTGAAGAACAAAGCTCACGGCGTTGCGGGAGACGGGCTGGTCCGCGTTGACGCAGTCGTCCCTCACCTGCCGGGACAGTTCGGTGCGGTTGAGTGGATGCTCACGAAGCCTGGCTTCCATGGCATGGAACATCTGGCGGAACTGGGCTGCGGAAAGTGCCGGCACGTCCGTCACCCTGGTGACCTGTTCCTCGATGCCCGGCTGCAGGTCCGCGGGCGCAGGAAGATCCTCGCTCGAGAACCGCTTCGCGTCCCAGACCCAGCCACCTTGTGCCGGAGAATATTCGACGCCCTGGCCGATCTGGGACACCCACGTCCCAAACTTTCCCCAGCCTCCCCAGTCCGTCTTCAGGGAAGGCTCTGCAGTGAGTGCCCGGTGGGCCACCATCGCGCCGTTAACCGGTCCGGGAGCGGCGCGGACGAACTCGAGGACCTCACGGATGGCGGGCGAGGCGGACTTGGCCTTCGCCTTCGCTGCGGCGGGGACAGTCTGGTGCTTCCCGGACGCCACCGCATGAACCGGCTCCACCGTTGAGCCGTTGAGGATGGCGACGAAGTCGTGGGATTCCACCACATGGTCCGCCATCTCCCGGTACGCGAAAGCAACGGCACCGGCTGCGATAACCGTGGTCATGCGGTCAGCGGCCCGGAACCGCTGGATCAGGGACGTGAAGTCGGCATCGGCCGAGGCAATGAAGAACTCTTCGATGCCAACGTTGCCGGACAGCGCGTCCATGGCGTCGAGCACCAGATTGATGTCCGTGCTGCTCTTGCCCCGCTGCGTCAGCGACGGGCAGTCGATCACGCGGAATCCGGCGCGGGTCCAATACGTCCGGTACTTCGAGTACACCACCGGGTTCAGGTAGCAGTTGCGGATCAGGAACCGGCGGGCGTCCTCGCCGGAACCACCTGCTGACAACGCATCCGCCCAGTGCTTCGGGTCTTCGGCAAAGCGCTTCGCTGCCAGCGGATCCAGTGCCTGCAGGCCGGTGAAGACGTTGTCGAAATCAACGAACATCGCAGCTCGGATGCCAGGCCTGCGGGACGGTGGGAGGGCCTCATTCATTGGCTCAGTGTGTCAGGAACGGCGCGAACTGGCGACCGGTCCGGCTGCGACACGCTAAGGGCGACGGCATGGCCCCGCGAACCGCGGCAGTGAGCGGACGACGGCGGGAACCTCCCGCCGTCGTCCGCTCACTGCCTGTCTCCGTTACAGAACCTTGCTGAGGAACCCTTGAGTCCTGGCGTTCCGCGGCGAGGAGAAGATCTCATCGGGGGAGCCTTCCTCGACGATCAGTCCCTGGTCCATAAAAAGCACCCGGTCGGCCACTTCCCGGGCGAAGCCCATTTCGTGGGTAACTACCACCATGGTCATACCCTCATTGGCCAGGTCCTTCATGACGGTGAGCACCTCGCCGACAATTTCCGGGTCGAGGGCTGAAGTTGGCTCGTCGAAGAGCATGATTCTTGGATCCATGGCCAGCGCGCGGGCTATGGCCACACGCTGCATCTGACCGCCGGACAGGCTCCCGGGGAAGGCCTCCATCTTTTCGGCCAGTCCCACCTTTGCCAGCAGCATTTCGGCTTTGGCGCGGGCTTCGTCCTTGTTGACCTTGGCAACCTTGAGCGGGGCCAGCATAACGTTGTCGATGACCTTCAGGTGCGGGAACAGGTTGAAATGCTGGAAGACCATTCCCGCTTCCTGCCGGACCAGGTTGATGTTCGTTTTCGAATCGTCCAACCGGTGCTTGTTGATCACGATGCTGCCGGACGTGATCGATTCCAGGCCGTTCATGCACCTCAGGAACGTGCTCTTGCCCGAACCTGAGGGGCCGATGACGCACACCACCTCACGCTCACGGATGTGGCAGTCAACGCCTTTGAGGACATGGTTCGGGCCGAATTTCTTATTCAAATTCTCAACAAAAATCACAGTCATATTCCGATCTAAACGCTCGCGGGCTCGGGAAGTTTGAGGGGGTCCACCTGGATGCCGGTCCGTTTCTCGTACAGGCGCCCCAGCAGGGAGATGCTGTAGCAAATGACGAAGTACATGGCGGCGACCGTCAGGAACGTCATGATGGGGTCGCCGGTGAGGTTGGTGACGATGTTGCCCGCGTGGGTCAGTTCGACCAGCCCGGTCACCGTCACCAGGGAGGAATCCTTCACCAGGCCAATGATGAAGCCGACGCCGGGGGGAACCATGATCTTCCTGGCCTGCGGCATGACCACATACCGGAGCTTCGCCCAGTAGTTGAGCCCGAGGGCATCTGCCGCTTCACTTTGTCCCCTCGGCACGGCTTCGATGCTGCCCCGCACGATTTCTGCCACATAGGCGGCTGCGAAGCAGGTCAGCGCAATGACGGCCGAGGCGAACTTGTCCAGTTCCAGGCCGGGAAACAGCAGCGGGATTCCGAAGAAGATGAAAAAGATGATGACCAGAATCGGGATGCCGCGGACGCAGCTGATATAGATGGTGCTGATCCACCGGGCGATCCTGCTGGGGGAGGTCCTGGCAATGCCGAGGATCAGTCCGAAGATGATGCCGAGAATGCCGGACATGGCGCAGAGCTGAATGGTCAGCCAGGCCCCCTTGGCCAGCGGAATGAGGTCCTGCCAATCAAAGGCCCTAAACACGTGCGCCCACCGCCCACCGGAACAGCGTCGTTTCGGCCCGTTTCGAGGCCAGGGACAGCAGGGCGGATACGCCAAGGTAGAGCAGCCCGCCCACTGCGAGCACCTCGATGGTCCGGTACGTGGTGTTGCTGACGCTCATGATCGCGTTGGTCAGTTCAGGAAGCGAGATGATGGATCCAATCGACGAAGCCAGGAACAGCAGAATCAGCTGGTTGGTCAGTGCAGGGAAAACATTCCGGGTGGCTGGCAGCAGGACGATGTAGCGCACGATCTGGGCGTTCTTCATACCCAGGGCCTTGCCGGCCTCACGCAGGCCGTGTGGCACCGACTCGAAGCCGGCCCGGTAAATTTCCGCCGTGTATGCCGCGTTGTTGAGGGTCAGGCCAATAACGGCGGCCCAGATGGGTTCGAGGTTGATGCCCAGCGCGGGAAGGGCAAAGTAGATCAGGTACAGCTGCACCAGCAGAGGCGTGTTGCGGATGGCCTCGATGTAGCACGAGCAGAAGATGCTGACTGCTTTTCCGGGCCCGACCTTCCCCAGGTACAGGAAGACGCCGAGTGCGCTTCCTGCCACCATGGCCACGAGCGTGATGTAAAGAGCTGTCCAGAGCCCCTCAAGCAATAGCGAGCTGAACGGGAGAAGGTCTCCGAAATATAAAGCCATGAGCAAAGGGTCCTATCCGTGAACGGCGGTGTGGGTGAATGAATGCCTGTCCTTCACCCACACCGGAGAGTGCGTCCGAATACTGTTAGTGGGCGAGGAAGGGCGGAAGTTCCAGCCCGAACCACTTCTGCAGGGAGGCCTCGTTCTGTCCGGAGATGGTGTAGTTCCGGATGAAGTTGTTGATGTAGTTAACCCACGTCTGGTCGCCCTGCTTGACGCCGATGGAGAACAGCGCCGGCTTGATCGGGTCGCCCTTGAGCACCTGGAATGCGGACGGTTCACTCTTCACGAGCCCGCCGATGATCGCGTTGTTTTCAATCAGCGCGTCCACCTTGCCGCTCTTGAGGGCCTGGATGGAATCGGCCGTGGTGTTGAAGCCGGCGATCTTGGCGTTCGGGAAGGTGGCCTTGAGGATTTGCTCGCCCACACTTCCGCGCGACGTGGCCACGGATTTCCCGTCCAGATCCGCGTAGCTGGCGATCGGGCTTCCCGCGGGCACCATAAAGACGGTGGAGCTGGCGGCGTACGGCTCGGACATATCCACCACCTGGGCCCGCGCATCCGATGCCGTGAAGGTTGCAATGACGGCGTCCGCCTTGTCGGTCTGCAGCAGCGGGATGCGGCTTTCGTTCGTGGCCGTGACGAACTCAATCTTTGCGCCCAGCGAGGCGCCGAGCGCGTTCGCGACGTCAATGTCGAAACCCTCGTGCTCACCTGATGACGTCATCACGCCGTATCCCGGAGAGTCGGCACTGACGGCGATTTTGATCGTCTTCGTCTTGAGGATCTGGGTGAGGTGGCTGTCAGCCACGGCTCCTGTTGCGCTCGCAGCGCCGGCCGAGGCGCCGCCGGAGGAGCAGCCTCCCAGCGTGAGGGCCAACGCGATAGCCGGAACAAGAAGCAACTTCGGTGTTGCTTTGAACATGGTGCTCTCCTGGGGATTATTGATGCGGATCGGATGCGGGGGTGACGGAGTCCGGGGATCCCGGTCGTTCGCCGTCGAAGATCATATAGGAATACGCACTATCATATAGTGTATGTGACGCAGGTCAAGCCCCTCCTGAAAACCGCTTGTGTGCGCTCGCCGGAAGGGGACCGCGCCTCCCTCCCGGACACGCCAGAGGCGCCGCGGTGCCCCTATAAATCAGGACACGACGGCGCCTCGCAGCTTCCTACTCCGACGGGGAGTTACCCCGCCGGGGCGTTACGCGGCGGGACGCTACTCGACGGGACGCAGGCGCACGGCCTGCATGCCGCCGTCGACCGCCAGTTCAGTGCCCGTCGTCGAACCGGCCAGCGGACTGGCCAGATACGCCACCGCCGCTGCAACCTCTTCCGGCGTCACCAGCCGGCCGTGCGGCTGCCGGGCCTCCAGCGCCGCGCGTTCCGCTACCGGGTCATCCGCCTGGCTCAGCAGCCGGTTGATCCAGGGCGTGTCAGCCGTGCCCGGATTGACACAGTTGACCCGGATGCCTTCGCGGACGTGATCGGCCGCCATGCTGAGCGTCAGCGCCCGGATGGCGCCCTTGGTGGCCGCGTAGAGTGCGCGGGCGGGCAGCCCGGCCGTGGCGGCGATGGAGGACGTGTTGACGATCGCGGCGGCGGGGGACTGCCGGAGATGGGGCAAGGCGGCACGGCTCACCCGCACGGCGCCGATCACGTTGACGTCCAGAACGCGCTGCCACTCGGCGTCGTCATTGTCCGCAACGGTTCCCTGGGCCCCTATCCCTGCGTTGTTGACCACAACGTCGATCCCCCCGAATTCCCGGGCAACGCGTTCGACGGCGGCACGCACCGAAGCGTCATCGGCCACGTCGCATCGGATCGACAGCGCCGCTCCGGACGCCGCCTCAGGATTCAGGTCCAGCACCGCCACCCTCGCTCCGCGCCGGGTCAGATGCGCCGTTATGGCCGCTCCGATGCCGGAAGCCCCGCCGGTGACGATGGCACGGATGCCTTCAAACTCCATTGCCGGGTCTCCGTTCATGCGATGAATTCATGGCGCTGCCGCCCCAGCCCGTCAATCTCAATTTCCACAACGTCGCCGGCCTTCAGATACGGGAACCGCCCGGACAGCGCGACTCCTTCGGGGGTGCCGGTACAGATGAGATCGCCGGGCTCGAGCACCATGTACTGGCTCAGGTTCCAGACGATGGTCTCCACGTCGAAGATCATGTCCGCCGTGGATGAGTCCTGGCGGATCTCGCCGTTGACCCAGCTGCGCAGCCGCAGATTGCCGGCGTCGACCCAGTCCGGGGTGACTAGGTAGGGACCCGTGGGGCAGAACCCGGGTGAGCTTTTGCCCTTGGACCACTGGCCGCCGGAAACGTTCAGCTGGAAGTCACGCTCGGAGAGATCATCCACCACCACAAACCCGCCGATGTGGTCCCGGGCGGCTTCGGGGGAGTCCAGATAGGAGGCACGTTTGCCGATGATGATCCCGAGCTCCACCTCCCAGTCGGTCTTGGTTGAGCCCCGGGGGATGGCCACTGCATCGTCCGGCCCGCCGACGGTATTGGGCGTCTTGAGGAAGATGACCGGATGCTCAGGCGGCTGGGCGCCTGATTCCGCTGCGTGGGCAGCGTAATTCAGGCCAACGCAGACGACGGCGGACGGGCGCACCACGGGGGCGCCGTAGCGTACGACGTCGGAGGTGACGTCCGGCAGTGTGCCTGCGGCCAGTGCGGCGGCGGCAGCCGCGGGGCCACCGTTGGACAGAAAGTCACCGTTGATGGCCGGTGTGATGCTCTGGAGCGAGTAGTGCCGGTCCCCGTGGACCAGGACGGGCTGTTCGGCGCCCGGGGCGCCAATCTGGGCGAACCTCATGAGGCATATTCCTTACTGCTTGATGCACGGACTTCGCGTTGGGCCTGAAGATAGCCGAACAGCTGCCGCAGGCCAAACGACCATTCCGGCAACTGTTCCGCCGGCCCAACGACGTTCACGAGGGCGCCGAGGTGGCGGCTGCGGATGGTCACGGTGTCGCCCATGTGGTGCGTGAACCCCTGTCCCGGATGGCCCCTGTCCTGCGTCGGCGCGAAGAGAGTGCCGGTGAACAGTGCAAAGCCGTCGGGGTACTGGTGGTGCTTCCCAACCGTCGCGGCGACGAGCTCTTCGAACGGACGGCTGATCCGGGACACGGAATTGCGTCCCTCCAGCGAGTAGCCGTCCTCGCCTTCGATCCGCAGCAGGATTTCCTCCTGGCGCAGCGTCTCCAGGGTGAAACCGTCGTCGAACAACCGGATCAAAGGACCTAGGGCGCTGGACGCGTTGTTGTCCTTCGCCTTCCCCAGCAGCAGGGCACTTCGGCCCTCCACGTCTCTCAGGTTCACGTCGTTGCCCAGGGTTGCGCCCACAACTGTGCCGGCCGAGGTGACTATAAGCACCAGTTCCGGTTCCGGGTTGTTCCACGAGGAGAACGCAGGGATCCCGATCCCGGCACCCAGCCCCACCGAGGAGAGCACCGGGGCCTTCGTGAAGACCTCGGGATCAGGCCCGATCCCCACCTCCAGGTACTGCGACCAGAGCCCTTCGGCGATGAGCACCTTCTTGGCTTCGGCAGCCGCGGGGGAGCCGGGCCGGATTGAGCTGATGCTGCCGCCGAGGGCACGGCCCACCAGTTCCCGCATCTCGGCCGCGCGGCTGGCGTCTCCACCGCAACGCTCCTCGATGACCCGTTCGATCATGCTGTCCACAAACGTCACGCCGCAGGCCTTGATGACCTGGAGATCCACGGGAGCCAGGAAATGAGGGCGAGCCGCGTCCTGCGTCAGCGACGCGTGAATGATCTCGCTGGTCTTCCACCGGGGCAGTGTCATCGCCGCGCGGACGGCGGCCACGAGATCCGGCCGTTCCAGGAGCTCGGAGACGGTTTCGGCCAGATGCTGGAGGTCGAAGACGTCCTGCTCCTGGACGGCGACCACGCGTGGTCCGCCGGTTTCAACATCCCAGACGCGGCCGATCAGGAGTGCCCGTGCCGCGTCGTCCGGGAGTACCGAGGCCCCGCCGAGGTCCAATGCGGCGCTCATGGCCGGACCTCGATTCCTGCAGTCTGGACTGCAGTCTGTCCCTGCCGGACGGGCCGCTGCCACACCCCATCCACTCGCTGCGGAACCCGCCAGGGATTGGCGTCCTGCAGAGGTTCGGGCAGGCGACCTTCCGGGAACGACTGGTAGGCCACAGGCCGGAGGAAGCGCCGGATCGCGGCCGTTCCTACCGAGGTGGTGGCCGATGTTGTGGCGGGGTACGGTCCACCGTGGTGCTGGGCGTAGCTGACCGTGACCCCCGTGGGCCAGCCGTTCCAGAGGACCCGGCCGCTGATGTCCGTCAGCCGTGCGGCCAGTTCTGACACGTCATCCTCCGGCTCCGCCTGGAGCGTGGTGGTCAGCTGTCCCTCCAGCAGTCCGGTGAGTTCCAGGAGTTCCGATTCGTCGCCGTACTCCACCACCAGGCTGGCGGGCCCGAACATTTCCTGCCGCAGAATTGACGGATCACTGCGGACAGCCGCGGAAGTCGTGTGGAGCACGGTTGGCGCCGGTGCCTCGTCGAAGTCTCCTTCCACTAGAACCTCCACGCCGGTAGTGCCGCGCAGATCCTGCACGGACTGCCGGTAGCCCTCGTGCAACCGCGGGCTCAGCAGCCGTGCTGCGGCAAAGTCCGCCAGCGCGGCGCTCAGAACCTGCCGGACGCCGTCGGCCTCTCCAGCCGGAACAAACAGCAGCCCCGGCTTGGTGCAGAACTGGCCCATTCCCATGGTGAATGAAGCGGCGTATCCGCTGAGGATTTCGTCGCGCCGCACCGCCCAGGCGTTCTCGGTGACGAACACGGCGTTGATGCCGCCCAGTTCGCCGAAGAAGGGAATCGGTTCGGGCCGGGCGGCGGCACGGTTGAACAGTGCCCGGCCGCCCGCCGTCGAACCCGTGAACCCGATGGCCTTCACGGCAGGATGGTCCACCAGAGCCTCCGCGGCAGGCCGGCCGGTGACGAGCGAGAACAGCCCGGAAGGGGCTCCGGCGGCATCCAGCGCGGCGATGACGGTCTCGGCGGTGCGGAGCGCGAGGTTCCGGTGCCCGTCGTGTGCCTTGTGCACCACGGCGCACCCGGCGGCCAGTGCCGAGGCGCTGTCGCCGCCCATCACGCTGAAGGCGAAGGGGAAGTTGGAGGCTCCGAAGACGCCCACCACGCCGATGGGCACGTTGAGCCGGCGCAGATCCGGCCGCGGGCCCATGCCCCAGTCCGCGTCCACGTGATCGATGGTGGCGTCGAAGTGCTCGCCGTCGCGGACTTCCGTGGCGAAGAGCCTGAGCTGGAAGACCGTGCGTTTCAGCTCGCCCCGGAGCCGTGGATCGCCCAGGTGGGTTTCCTGAGCGGCGATTTCCACCAGCGCATCGGCGTCGTTCTCCAGCGCGGCCGCTATCGCCTCCAGCCAGGCTGCGCGGGTGCCGGGGTCTGCGGTGCGGCCCTTTTCGAAGGCGGCGTGGGCGGCGTCGACACTCAGGGTGAGGTCATCGACTGTGGTTGTCATCGCAGTGCACCGGCTCCCGTCACGGAGGCGCCGGTCACTGCGGCGCGGTCGCCCACTTCGAGCCATCCTGCCCCGGCGGGGAACTCCCAGCGGGACCGCGACGCGCTGTGCATTTCGGCGCCGGTGCCCGGGAGTTCCGGGGCGGCGTAGCGGCCGTTGACGATGCGGACCGGCTCGGCGAAGTGCTCGTGCAGGTGGTCAACGTACTCGATCATCCGGCCGTCCTGGCTTCCGGTGATGGCCGCGTAGTCGAAGAAGGAGAAGTGCTGGACGAGTTCGCACAGCCCCACGCCGCCGGCGTGCGGGCAGACCGGTACGTTGAAGCGGGCAGCGAGCAGGAGGTTGGCGATGTTCTCGTTGACGCCGCCCACACGGGTGGAATCCAGCTGGAGGACGTCGATGGAACCGGCCTGGAGCAGCTGCTTGAACACGATGCGGCTGGCGACGGCCTCGCCGGTGGCGACGCGGACGGGGGCAACGCCCTTCCGGATCTCCGCGTGACCCAGGATGTCGTCCGTGCTGGTGGGTTCTTCGATCCAGTACGGGTTGAACTCGGAGAGCTGGTTGACCCACTCGATGGCCTCGGAGACTTCCCACCGCTGGTTGGCGTCGATGGCGATCGGGAGGTCGCCCACGGCCTTTCGGGCCAGCGCCATGCGGCGGCGGTCGTCATTGATGTCGCCGCCCACCTTCAGCTTGATCATGGAGAAGCCGTCCGCGGCGGCTTCCTTGCTCAGGCGTACGAGCTTCTCGTCGCTGTAGCCCAGCCAGCCCGGCGATGTGGTGTAGGCGGGGTAGCCGTCCACCTTCAGGGCGGCGATCCGGGCGGCCTTGCCGTCTTCGCCGGCCCGCAGGATGTCCAGTGCCTGCTGGGGGCTGAGCGCGTCGCGGATGTGGGTGAAATCGACGACGTCGACTATTTCTTCGGCGGGCATCTCGCTGAGCAGGAGCCACAGGGGCTTGTTCTCGCGCCGTGCGCGGATGTCCCAGAGTGCGCTGACGAGGGCGCCGGCAGCCATCTGCGTGACACCCTTCTCGGGGCCGAGCCAGCGCAGCTGGGAATCGTGGATGAGCCGCTTCGACGCGCCACCGAGGTCGTAGATCAGTTCATCGATGTCCCGGCCGAGGAGCAGGCCGGCGTAGGCGTCAATGGCGTGCGTGAGGATTTCGTTGCCGCGGCCGCAGGTGAAAACAAAGCCGTGGCCTTCGTCGCCCGCGTCGGTGCGGATGACGACGTACGCGGCGGAGTAGTCCGGGTCAACATTGACCGCGTCGGAACCGTCGAGCTCCAGGGACGTGGGGAACCGCACGTCTTGGGTGTGGATGGAAATGATGGAGGTCATGGGTTTCTTCTCTCTCTGGTCAATTCACTTCGTGGGCACGATTCCTATATGAATTCTCATAATCATATAGGAACCGTGACGCAGATCAAGTGCCGGAGAAAAAAGAAGCCCCGGCCAGCAGGCCGGGGCTTCGATTTCAGGTGACGATATGCCGTCTTGGTGGTCCGTCGCTCTCCAGTGGCGAGAGGTCCGCCTTGCCTTCGAAGGCCTTGGCGAACCGGGCGAAGGAATTCCGGATGTGCTGGGCCATGGCCTCCTCGGCGCGGTCGGGCAGGCAGGCCGCGATGGCCTCCCGTACGGTGGCGTGCTCGGCGATGGTGATGGCGCCGTCGATGTCTGCCGGGTAGAGGCGGAAGGTGTGCAGGTGGCAATGGGTCTGGGCGAAGGCGTGCTGGACTACCGGGTTCCCCGCTGCCAGCAGGATGGTGTCATGGAATCGGGTGTCATGGGCCACGAGGTCCTGCCGGGCGTCACCACTGGTGGTCTTCATGGAGTTGCGGATGGTAGACAGTTCCTTCTCCAGGGCCGCGGCTGGGTTGGCGAGGCGGTCCACGGCCGCGGAGCGCGCGGCCCACGGCTCCACCAGCAGCCGGAACTCAAAGAGCGATCGCAGCGCGGGCAGGTCCAGCAGGGGTGTGGTGCTGTATCCTCGGCCGGGACTGTAGACCACCAGGTTGTCACCCTCCAGCCGTTGCAGAACTTCGCGGACCGGTGTCTGTGAGACGCCCAGGCTGCGGGAGACCGCATCAATATTGATCCGTGCGCCGGGCGCAATTTCGCCCTTGAGGATGGAGGCCCGCATGGCGGCGTAGACGTCACTGACGGCTGCCTTGCCTTTGGATGCATCGGATGATTGACGTGTGGGCACGCGGTTACCTCTTTGTGCTGGTTGGTGGAGTCGCTGTGGGAATCATATTCCACGGGTGGGAGCAGGCGGGGTGGGGCGTTTTCGTCCAGAAGTTGCTCTGGATCACATTAACTATATGATTATTCAGATTCCTACATGATAATGCGCCGGAATCCTCGGCGCCCTCCCCGGTGTCCAGGCACTCGAAAGCCACGTTTACGTCAAAGGAGACGGTATGACTGTCCTAGGCAGCAGGCTCGCCCCCAATACTTCCCCCGATCTTTCCTCCAAGGCTCCGCGCACCATGACCCGCAAGCGCTGGGTGATCATCTGGCTCGCGTTCGTCGGGCTCAGCATTAATTACCTTGACCGCTCCAGCCTCAGCGTTGCCCTGCCGTTTATGGGTAAGGATTTTGAGCTCTCGGCAACCCAGCAGGGCCTCATTTTTGCCGCCTTCTTCTGGGCGTATGACTTCTGCCAGCTGGCCGCCGGGTGGTACGTCGACAAGGTTGGGCCGCGGAAGTCCTTCACCCTGGCAGCGGTTTGGTGGTCCGTGTTCACCATGGTCACCGCCTTTGCGCAGAATTTCTGGTCGCTGTTCGCCGCGCGGTTCCTGCTCGGTGTCGGTGAAAGTCCGGCCCCCAGCACCGCCGCCAAGGTGGTGGCCACCTGGTTCCCGGTCCGCGAACGGGCCTTTGCCACCAGCATCTGGGATTCAGGCTCCCGTGTAGGTGCGGTCATCGCGCTGCCGATCGTCACGTTGATCGTCGCCTTCACGTCCTGGCACGCGGTCTTCATCATCATTGGGATTGCCGGCCTGATCTGGGCTGTTGTGTGGTGGAAGATGTACCGGAGCCCCGAGGACCACCCGACGGCCAATGACGAGGAGCGGGCCTACATCCGGGGAGGCGGTGCCCGGAGCGCAGCGAACGACGACGTCGACGCAGCGAAGCTCCCCTGGCGCTCACTGTTCAAATACCACACCATCCTCAGCATGATGTTTGGCTTCTTCTGCCTGAACAGCGCCATCTACTTCTTCATCACCTTCTTCCCGAGCTACCTCGTGAAGGAACGCGGCTTCGACCTGCTCAAGCTCGGCCTCTTCGGTGCCATCCCGGGCATCTGCGCGGTGGCCTTCGGCTGGCTGGCCGGCTACGTTGCCGACCGGGCCGTCCAGCGCGGGGTCTCGGTCACACGGGTCCGGAAGACCGCCATCGCTGGCGGTCTGATCGGCGGTTCGGTCATCATGTTCGCCGCCGTGGTCCCCGAGGCATGGATGGCACTTGCCCTCCTGTCGGTGGCATACTCCAGCCTCACCGTCGCCGCCACCGGCATCTGGTCGCTCCCCGCGGACGTTGCCCCGAGCTCCCGCCACGTCGGATCCATCGGCGGGCTCCAGAACTTCGCCTCCAACCTGGCAGGCATCTTCACGCCGGTCCTGATCGGTGTCCTGGTGGACCAGACGGGATCCTACGTGGCGCCGCTCGCGGTCATCGGATTGGTGTCGCTGGCCGGAGCCGCGAACTACCTGTTCGTCCTGGGCAAGGTGGAGCCCCTGAAGGTTCCTGCTTCCGCCGCGGCGTAGTCGAGCGGCAGGTTTCGACAAGCTCAACCACCGGGCGGACGACGGCGGGAGGTCCCGCCGTCGTCCGCTTGTCCACATCACACACCGCCGGTGAGTCCCGGAGGCTGATGCTGGGGGGTGGAGAATGATTCTATGAGGATCGAACTGCTCCACATCGACGAGTGCCCCAACCTTGCTAAGGCGCAGGAGCGACTGGAATCAGCCCTGACCGCCTTGGGACACAGCGATATTCCAGTGACCATACGACTCCTGGAGTCCGCGCCGGATACGGCGGGCACGGGATTCGCGGGTTCCCCCACGATCACCCTCAATGGGTCCGACATTGTTCCGACCGGTGCGACTGCAGACGATCTGGCCTGCCGGATATACGCGACTCCAAGCGGGCTGGCGGGTCTTCCGACGATCAGCCAAATAACCGAAGCGCTCAAAAACAATGGACTCTGAAGGGACCTGCAGATGCTCCTGCTGCGGCAGGGTGATGAGTCGCAAGCAGCTGCATGTGCTCGGCATCGAACCCGTCTACATTTGCCGGCGCTGCGGTTTATGGGTTGTCCTCCGGCTTCGGCCAGACAGCCCTGAACGCATTTGCTGACTTGCCGACTAAAAGCGATCTGCGCTTAGGTCAGGTCCTCCACGCCGGCAGCCCGGTCGGCGGCCGCACCTGTTGAGATCCCGCTCAATGTGCCAATGTAATCCAGCGTTTTGGGACTGACGTGCCGCACTAGCGCAAGGGCTTCCCGGAGGGCCGCACCCTGGATGTGGTCCTCGAGCGTGCCGCGGAGCTCCGCTACCGTTTCGATGCCCTCACGCTCGAATACTTGCGTAATGTCCTCTATCTGGGCCAGGCGGCCAGGCGATGGCCAGTCGATGACTTCCGAGAGCTTCCCCGTATCGAGGTGCTGGCGGAATCCACTGGTTGTGGCGGCATCCGGCCATTCCGCGACGAGGGCTTCGACGCGCGGCTTGACGGTTTCGTTGTAGTTCTGGCGGCGCTGAAGCGTGGCATCCACAATGATGGCCCCGATGTGGAACCAGCCACGGCTGACTTCGGCCGCGGCGTCTGTGCCCTGTGAGTCCGTTGGCGCCGGAGTGTTGGCATCATCATTATCGATAGTCATACCTGAATACTTCCACGTGCCGCGCGACTGCGGGGCCTCGCGCCGTCGTTCGTGGCGCCATCCCGGCACGATGCGGTGTCTCAGTCCGACGAGGCGGGCCGGGGGACAGCGGGGACGATAGTTTCCCGGCGGAGAAATGATCCGGGGCGGTTGCATCGATCGCCAAGAACCGACTCTCGTTTTGGCCACACGCCCCGAAATCCATTCTCGCTTAAATGTCAGACCCTCACTAGATGATGGAAACATGGGAAACGCGGCGGTGGCGAAGGCATATGCGGACATCATTGCTGCCATTGCCGTGCTGAATTCCGCACTGAACGGGGCTGGCGGGTCCGGTTCTGAAGTGTCATCGGAGGCTGATCTTTTGCGTGGCCTGGGCGATACGTGTCTGGACATCCTCTCCGGCGCCGCGGGAGTTGAGGCGCGGATGGCTGCCCTGAAGGCCCGGGCCGCAGTGGAATATGCGGACACCGCCCAAGCTATCGCTTCGCCAGGTGCGCCGGTGCAGGCGCAGGAGATGGCGGTGACCGCGGAGATCGCATGCGTCCTGGCCATCGGCGACAGGGCTGCGAGGGCGTTGCTGAACCAGTCCCAGCTGCTGATGACTGTTTTGCCGCTGACGCTGTCCGCTCTGCAAGCGGGCACCATTTCGTGGCAGCACGCGCGGGCCATGGTGGATGAAGCCGCAACCCTTGACCCGGCCGGTGCCGCGTCGCTGGAGGCCCACTTTCTGGACCCGGAT
>NZ_JBTNDX010000016.1:0-97935 GCF_054510755.1 Pseudarthrobacter sp. MDT3-1
CAGACCCCGTGCCGGGGCAGTTTCCCCCCAAACTGCCCCGGCGCGGCCCCCAACCTGAACCGGCCGTATCTGTAACGACATATGAGGAGCAGGCTCATGAGCTATACCCACACTGTTACCGTCCCGCTGGCCTGGGAGGACGCTGTCCAGCGCACCCGCGAGGCGCTCGGTGAACAAGGCTTTGGCATACTGACGGAAATCGACGTCCGCTCCACGTTTGAGGCCAAACTCGGGACCGAGGCCGCCGACGCCATCGGCGACTATGTAATCCTCGGCGCCTGCAACCCCACCCTGGCGAGCCGCGCCCTCGCAGCCGAGCCGGAACTCGGTGCGCTGCTTCCATGCAATGTCGTTGTCAGACGAGGCAAGAACGCGCACGAAACCACCATCGACGCCATCGACCCACAAACCATGGTCCAGCTCAGCGACAGCCCGGCCGTCCGGGAGGTCGCGGACGAAGCCGATGCCCGACTCCGCAAAGCCCTCGCCGGGCTCAGCGATGCAAAAGACATCTCCAACTGACCAAAGTGTAGGCACTTGCAAAATGCAGAGAAGCCTGTGCCCGGGTTGAGCCTGGCCAGATAAGCCAGGTGATGGGGTGCGGGCCTTCGTATCAGAACCGACCCCCTGGCCGCAGGACTATTTTGGTCTGGCCCTACGGGCCGCAGTTCGCATCGGAGAGGCTTGCGGGGAAGGGTCCGTGAGAAGTACAGGCCTTGCTTCCGGCATCCGCCGGGGCCGGTGTAGCAACCGCGTTGGTGCCGACTATCATGGGGTCCAGAACCAATACGGAAGGCCATCGAGTGCGGCGAACTCCACTAGAAGGAGGAAAAGGCTCTGTCGAGCTCCGAGGCGACGGTATCGTCCATCTAATCTGGACGCCCCACGCCACAATCGACGTAGCCGACGCCAGGGCAGCGATGGCGATGGTCAACGAGGTCTGCAACGGCGTCGATCATCCCATGCTGGTCGATATGGCTGCTACGGAAACTGTCAGCCGCGAAGCGCGCGCGGTATGGTCCATCCCGTGCGCGGCTTCACGGATCGCCCTACTCGGTTCCAGCCCGGTAGATCGAGTCGTTGCTAACTTTTTCCTTGGCATCAACGCGCCCCATGCCCCCACGAAGTTCTTCACTTACAGGAGCGAAGCAATGAGCTGGCTGTTGGGAGACACTGCCCATTGATACAACTGAGGGTAGGGCCGTTGTGCTTGCAACTGGGACGAAACCTGGCAGCTGCGCGCACGTCGGGGCCAGGACGCTTCCCAGCCTGACGCCCGTGTCGCCGCGTTCAATGCGGCGCACTGTGGGCATGGAGAGATTAGCCCGGTCCGCGGCCAGCTCCTGGCTGAGGCCAAGCACGATTCTCCATTGCTTCAGGTGCTCGCCCAACAGCTCTGCGGTTTCGTCCACCAAGGCCACCTATATGTCGGCGAGGATGGACGTCGGCCTCTCAATCGCATCGGCTACAAACCGCAGGAATCCGGCTGCTGTGCCGCCGTCGCACACGCGGTGATCGAACGTCAGCGTCAGTTCGGTGACCTTGCGGACCGCGAGTTCCCCCTCCACTACCCACGGCTTGTCGATGATCCGGCCAACGCCGAGGATCGCCACCTCGGGGTGGTTGATGATGGCCGCGGATCCGTCCACGCCGAAGACGCCGTAGTTGTTCAGCGTGAAGGTGCCGCTACCCAGTTCCTCGGGCGTCGCTTTGCCCTCGCGTACGACGGCGGTGAGGCGGCGGATCTCCGCGTCCAGTTCGCGGGCACTGAGTTTGTCCGCGTTGCGGATCGAGGGGACCATCAGTCCGCGGTCCGTCTGGGCCGCAAATCCCAGGTTGATACCGGCGAACCCGATGATCTCCTGGGAGCCGTCGCCAGTGGTTTCGATGCGGGTGTTCAGGTCCGGGAATCTTTTTAACCCAGCGGTGACAAAACGTGCGATGAACGCGAGGAGGCCAGGCGTATTGTGCGGATCAGACTTCTTGAGGCCTGCCCGGAGTTCCACCAGCGCCGTAGCGTCCACGTCCACCCAGACGGTAGCCTCAGGGATCTCCGACCGGCTGCGGGACATGTTGGCGGACACGACCTTGCGGACACCCTTGACAGGCGTCCGGGACGAAATGCCCAGACCTGTGCGCGCGTCCACGCCGCCGGTGGTTGAGCCTGTCGAAACCTCAACCGCCGGATGGATCACGGCCTCAACATCCCGGCGCATGATCAGTCCGCTGTCACCCGACCCGTGAATGTTGCCCAGGTCCACACCGTGTTCCCGGGCCATCCGCCGGACGAGCGGAGAAATGACGGCACCGAGCTTGCCGGGGACGCGAGTACGGAGTAGCGAGAGGTCGCCCACCCCCGGAGCCTCCTTTCGCGGAGCCCGAGTGCGCCGCGCCTGGCTGTTGCCGCCGGGAGTGCCGTAGCCGATCAGCACGTTTCCGGAACCAGCCTTCTCTTCTTCACGGTACGTGTCCGCTGCGCCGGTTTCGGCAGGCTTGGTTTCGACGGGCTCAGCCACCTCGACAGGCTCGACCACCGGCGCAGGCTCAACCACCGAGCCCACCGGGAGCACCGAGATCAGCGGCTTGCCCACGTCCAGCGTCTGGCCGGGCTCGCCGTGGAGCACCGTCACGGTGCCGGCGTAGGGAGACGGGACTTCCACCATGGACTTGGCCGTCTCCACTTCGGCGATGGGCTGGTCCACCCGGATCTCATCCCCTACGGAAACGAGCCAGTTGACCAGTTCGGCTTCGGTCAGGCCTTCGCCCAGATCAGGGAGCAGGAATACTTTCGGTTCACTCATGGTCAGTTCTCCCACTGGAGGTCGTCTACGGCGTCGAGGATACGGTCCACGCCGGGCAGGTAGTAGTGCTCGAGCTTCGGCGCCGGGTACGGGACATCAAATCCCGTCACGCGGCGGATGGGCGCGGCGAGGTAGTGGAAGCAGCGTTCCTGGACCCGCGCCACGATCTCGGAGGACACGGACGCGAAGCCGTGCGCTTCAGCGATCACCACGGCCCGGCCGGTCTTACGGACGGACGCGCACACGGTCTCATCGTCGAACGGAACGATGGAGCGGACGTCGATGACTTCCAGCGAGCGCCCCTCCTCCGCAGCAGCGGCGGCCGCAGCCAGCGCCGTGGGCACGGACGGTCCGTAGGCGATGAGCGTTGCGTCGGTGCCTGGACGGGCGACGGCGGCACGGCCTTCCGAGGACGTCCCGACTGCCGCGTTGGCGGCGTGCTGCGCCCGCAGATCCTGAAGGTCCACCATGTCTTTCGACCAGTAGAGCTTCTTGGGCTCCATAAACATGACGGGGTCGTCCGAATCGATGGCTTCGCGGAGCATCCGGTACGAGTCGGCCACGGTGGCGGGCGTGAACACCTTGAGGCCCGCGGTGTGGGCGTAATAGGACTCGGAGGAGTCGCAGTGGTGCTCCACTCCCCCGATCCCGCCGGCATAGGGAACCCGGATCACCATGGGAAGCTTCACCAAACCCCTGGTGCGGTTGTGCATCTTGGCCACGTGGCTGACGATCTGCTGGAACGCCGGGTACGCGAACGCGTCGAACTGCATCTCCACCACCGGCCGCATCCCGTTCATGGCCATCCCCACGGCCATGCCCACAATGCCGGACTCTGCCAGCGGGGTATCGAAGCAGCGCTGCTCCCCGAAGGTCCTGGTGAGGCCATCCGTGATGCGGAAAACCCCGCCCAGCAGGCCCACGTCCTCGCCGAAGACCAGGACGGACGGGTCCGCGTGCATCGCATCCGCCAGAGCCGTGTTGATGGCCTTGGCCATGGTGACGGCCTGCGGTCCGGAAGCTTCAGCCACAGAAGCGGCGGAAGCGGCAGCCCGGGCTGTTGCTGCGCTGACGTTGCCGTTCGCCTCGGACGAGGTGGTGATGGTCGGACTCATTTCGCAGACTCCTCTGAGGACGCTTCACGGGCAAGTTCGTCAGCCAGCATGGCGGACTGCTCCTTCAGCTGTGGTGTGGGCACCGAGAACACGTGCCGGAAGAGTTCCTGGGGGTCCACCGGAACGTCCTCACCCAGCCCCTCACGAAGTTGAGTGGCAACGTCCTCAGCGTGAGCAGCAATCCGCGCGGCGCCGTCGTCGTCCAGCAGTCCACGCCCGGTGAGGTACGTCTTCATCCGGCTGATGGGATCCTTGGCCAGCCACTCGGCCACCTCGCTGTCCTGGCGGTACCGGGTGGCGTCGTCGGCGTTGGTGTGTGCCTGCATCCGGTACGTGTGTGCCTCCACGAGGAGCGGCCCGGAACCTTCCCGTGCGAGCTTCACGGCCCGGTCCAGCACAGCGAGGAGGGCCACGACGTCGTTGCCGTCCACCCGTTCGCCGGCCATGCCGTAACCCACGGCCTTGTGGGCGAGCGACGGCGCCACGGACTGGTGCGCCAGCGGAACCGAGATAGCGTACTTGTTGTTCTGGACGAAGAAGACAACGGGCAGGTGGAAGACGGCGGCGAAGTTCAGGGCCTCATGGAAGTCACCTTCGCTGGTGGCGCCGTCCCCGCACATCGCCAGGACTACGGTGTCTTCGCCGCGGAGCTTGGCCGCGTGCGCCACACCCACGCCATGCAGCAGCTGGGTGGTGAGCGGCGTGCACTGGATGCCCACCTTGTGCCTGGCCGGATCGTAGCCGCTGTGCCAGTCACCGCGGAAGATGGTCATGGTCTCCACAGGATCAACACCGCGTGCCATGACCGCCACGGCATCCCGGTAGGTGGGGAACAGCCAGTCGCCGGCGGAAAGGCAGAGTGCGGCTGCCACCTGGCAGGCTTCCTGGCCGTGGCTGGACGGGTACACGGCCATGCGCCCCTGGCGGACCAGCGCCGAGTTCTGGTCGTTGACGCGGCGTCCGACGACGAGCTGCTCGTAGGCAGCTAGCAGTTCCTCATCAGCGGGCAACGGGTATTCGTGGCCGGGTTCGGTCCCCTGCTCACCTTCTGCTTTGAGCCGTCCCTCCGGATCCACCATCTGGATCTGGTGCCGGGCAGGCAGCATGTAGTCCTCCACCGTGATGCCGAACTTGCGCACCGCTTCGGATGCAGCATCTTCGGCCGGCAAACGCTGGGCCTGGTCCGGCGCAGTGTGGTCCGCGGAGATCGTCATTGTTCCGTCCTTCTGTAGCCACTAGTCGCTTCCAGTATCATCCTCGAGGAAGTTTCGTATCCAGTACTTCGGCAAATCGTGGAAGGTTCCGCCGGATGGACCTACTCTGGAAGACGAATTGAAATGTGAGCTGGGCTACAGACGGGAGCGGTGGACGAATTGGCACGCCCCCGACCTTATTGGTCAGGGCGACGATTTCATTCGTCGGAAGCGGCTAGAACTTCCTTTCCCACAATCATGAGCAATGGCATAGACTGTGGAGGTCGTTAGGAGACGTCATCGCTATCAAGGACCGCCGCACCGGAATGAAGCCCGACCACGGGGCCGGCACCCTCAATGCATGGATCAACTCTGCCCGTCCCTCGTTTTCTGAACAGGACCTGGTCTCAGCCCTGGAAGACATGACCCGCAGCACGACGGCAGCCGACCTGTCTGCACGCGACCGGGACTTCTGGGACAAGAACTCGGGAATCGCAGCCGACCATGCCGCCGTCGCTATCGCCTCCGCGGCGAACGCCGCCGCCCGGCTCGTTTTTGACGCTTCTGCCCTCACGGCCGCCGAGGTCGCCGAGCGCATGCACATGTCCGCGTCCACCATCCGGCACTACAAGTCGGCACGGAAGCTCTACTCGTACCTGGTCAACGGCAAGCTAGCCTTCCCGCAATGGCAGTTTAACGATACGGGTGACCAGTCGATCCCCTCCTTGGAGGACGTTCTGGGTGCGTTGCCCGACGACCTGCACCCGCAGGCGGTGGCCGGGTTCTTCCTGACGCCCCAACCCGACCTGGTCCTGAACGGAATGCATGTCTCGGCCAAGTCATGGCTGGAGGCCGGCGGCAGCAAGAAGGTCGTCGTCGACCTTGCCGAGGGACTGGCGGCCGGCTACTGATGCCAGACCAGTACCCGCCGGACGCGGCTACCCTGCGGGCCCTGGGGTACGAGGCAAAGACGATACCGGCTGGCACCGTGCTGTGGCGGATCCACTTCACCGCCTCGGGGCTTGTGGTGCCGTGGAACCGACTGCGCACCTGGGGGCCCGTGCCGGGCTCACGCTGGGAACCTCACCCGCTGCCGCCAGGTGATGCCGCGCCGCTGGGTGCCGCCTACCTCGCTGAGGATGTGCTTACGTGCTTGGCGGAGGTATTCCAGCTGACCCGTTTCGTCGACGTCGATCGCGACGACCCTTACGTCACTGCGTTTAGTACCACGCGTGACCTCGTACTGGCTGACCTCACGGGAGACTGGCTGCTGCCGGCCGGCGCTTCGGCGCAGATCGCTTTCGGTGGGAAGGAGCGAACCCGAGCCTGGGCCCGTGCCATCCATGAGACGTGGCCGGACCTTGATGGCGTGTACTCCCTCTCGGCCATGGCCCTGAGCCGCAAGGTGGTGACACTGTGGTCCGAGGACGCCATACCGGCCGCCCCAGAGTTCTCCTCACCCCTGAACGCGCCGGGCATCGTCTCCGATGTGATGGCAGCTGCTGCGAAGATCCGTTACACCAGCAACATCGTCCTCTGATCACACCCACCACTGCTAACCGTCCCTGAAGAACTTTCGTATCCAGTAGTTCGCCGAATCGTGGAAGGTTCCGCCGGATGGACCTACTCTGGAAGACGAATTGAAATGTGATCTGGACAACGAGCAGGAGCGGTGGACGAGTTGGCACGACTTGAGGGAGATTCCGGGGAGGTGCCCCTGGACGACGTCGATCGCAGGATCATCGCCGAGCTCACCCGGGACGGGAGGATGTCCGTGACCCAGGTGGCCGAGAACGTCCATATTTCCCGGGCCCACGCATACACGCGCATCGCCAGGCTGACCGGCGAAGGCGTGCTGACCAAATTCACGGCCTTAGTGGACCCCATCAAGGCCGGATTGAAGTCCTCCGCCTACGTGACGTTGAAAGTGAGCCAGCATTCGTGGCGTGAGCTGCGCGAGCAGCTGCGCGCGATCCCGGAGGTCCATCACATCGCCCTGGTGGGAGGCGATTTTGATGTGATCCTGCTGGTGCGCGCCATCGACAACACCGACCTGCGCCGGGTGATTTTCGATCAGTTGCAGGCCATGCCGGGCGTCCAGGACACGCAGACTTTTCTGGTGTTTGAGGATGTTGATACGCGCTGAGTAGATGGTGTCCAAGAGGCATCGCCGCGTCCGCAGAAGGCGGCTCACTGAATCAGCGTGGCCCAGGACTCCAGGAACTTCTCAGCAAGATGCGCGTGGCCGGCGGCGTTCGGGTGCGCACCGTCAAAGTCGAATCCCGGGCTGTTGGCACCCGTGAACCAGCCGGCCTCGTAGGCGTCGATGAACGGAGCACCAGCCGCTGCGGCCCCGGCGCGGACGGCGCTGTTCGCACCTTGCAGTTCCTCCGCTAACGGCTGGGGGGCCGAGGGCCCAAGAACAATGACCTGGACGCCGGGCCACAACGTGCGGGACGCCTCGATGGTCTGCGCCGTGGCGGTTTGGATTTCATCAGGGCTGGTGACCAGGGCGTCGTTCTGGCCGCCTTGCAGTATGAGGACGTTGGGGACGAAGCGCGGATCCACAGCGGCTTCCCGCAGCCGGACTTCGTACTCACGGGCCTGGTTGTCCTGCGGACCACCGCCCCACGCGAAGCCGGTTCCGCCCGCACCGTCGATGTTGGTGGGATATCCGAGTGCGTTGGCAACAAGGTACGCCCACCCCTGGCCTGGCTGGTCCGCACCCTCACCGGCAGTGTACGAATCGCCAAGAATCAGGAGGACGGGCTGGGCAGGAAGCTGGATTTTCAGCTGTTGGGCCGTTGCAGTGGCTGTGGGCGCCGGGGTCGCCGTAGCAGTCGGCGTGGCCACCGGAGAGCTTGCCGTCACAGGGCTGACGGCTTCGCCTGGGCCGCGCGGATTCGTCAGGGCGATTCCTGCCACACCGAAGGCAACCACGGCCAGCAGAAAGAGTGCACCGTACTCGATCCATTCCTGCTTGGTCATGCTGGGTCTCCGCCGTTTCTCGTCACCCGGCACATCATACCGGCGTCGTCGCGGAGAAACTCAGCCTGTTCTGGTCAGAGGTGTTTCGTCTCGGCGGTGGCACCTCCCTTTGCTGCTGGGCGCCGCCAACCTGATGGCGGACGGCAGCGGAGAATGGTCCGGGGGCAGGGGCCCGGGCAATGGACGACGACGGCCTGGTCACCAAAGTGCCCAATCCCGACCGTGGTGCTGGCCTCCTCGATCGTGCTCAGGCTGCAGACCGTCGTCTCGGCGCGAAGGAGCCTAGATCCGTCCGGCCAGCTCCAGTTCCCGGGCGGGCTCCGGGGCGGGACGGACGACGGCGGGTTCCAACCTTCTGGAGGCCCAGCGGCGGATAGGACTCTCCACAAAACGGAACGATCCGTAAGCAAGCAGCAAGGTCAGGGCTGCCGTCAGCGGTACGCGGACGGCGAGCGATGGGACCAGGGGAATCAGCAGGATAAAGACCGGCAAGTGCCAGAGGTACATCCCATAGGACAGGTCCCGGCCCGGGCGGGAAAGCCACCGGTGGCCCAGGATCTTTGAGATACGGCCGTCCGGCAGCAGGACAAGCCAGCCGATGACCAGCCCGGCCAGCAATGCCAAGGCAGTGGGGCCCACGGTCCAGAAGATATCGAACCAGGCCCCGGGTGCGGTCGGCTCCTTGAGCAAGAACACGGCGAGCACCAGGGCGAGTCCCGCGAACGGACCGCCGCGGCGTACACCGGCCTGCAGCGAGCCATGGAGCCGCGAGCCTGGGCTGATGGACGACAACACCAGAGCCACGGCGCACCCCAGCAGCAACTCGTCAGCCCTGGTATCCGGCCCGTTGTAAATCCTGGCCAGCGATGCCCCGCTGGAGACCAGGAAGAACCGTGAAACCAGGAACGCCGCCGCCAGGACGGCCGTGATCCAGGCGACGGTGCGGACCTTCCAGAACCGCAGCATCAACAGAAGGAGCACCGGCCAGATCAGGTAGAACTGCTCCTCGACGGCGAGGGTCCAGGTGGGGCTCAGCGCGCCGCCGCCGGTCGAAGAACCGAAGGCTCCGAAGTTGGACAGGTTCATCACGTAGCCAACCGCCGGGATGGCATCGGCTGCCTGGCCGCCCCACCCCGACGTCGGAAAGATCAGGCCGACCATGACCACCACAGCACAAAGAACCAGCAGCGCCGGCCAGAGCCGGGCGAGCCGTTTGGCGTAGAAAACTCCAATGCGCAGCCGGCCGGTGGAGCGGTACTCCTTCATGATCAGGAGAGTGATGACAAAGCCACTGAGCGTGAAGAAAACATCCACGCCAATGGATCCACCGGGGGCGAACCCGGTTATGGTGTGGAAGAGAAAAACGCCCGCTACCGCGATGGTGCGCAGCCCATCGAGTGAGTGCTGCCGCCCGGACATCAGCCCGGTTTCGGGCGCCAACGGGCGTTCCACCATGGTCGGGAGTCGCGTACTTGGCCGAAAAATCACTCAACGAGCGTAGTTAAGAGACCATATGCTCGGCTGGGCGCAGGCTGGACGCCAGCTGGATGGGATCAACCACGTGACTCGTTGTCAAGAGGCCGACGCCGGCGGGCTGCGGACTGCGGCCGTCCAGTGTTTCGATCATGCGGTGTTGCCCGCCCGGGCCGGAGCTGGCGCCGCCGCGATCCCGGCCAATATGAACAGCAGGGCCGGCCACCGAGATCAACGCCGTAAAGCAGTCCGTCGGCAAGCCCGTCGAAGTCATCGACGACGACGCCTCAAACCTACGTCAACAGCCAGGCACCGAGTCTACGGGTCGTCGTGATCTTGGCAGTCAACGCAAAAGACTCCTATTGCCGTCTCCCCACAGCATTGGCAGCGGTGTTCAAGGGCTTGAAGTTCTACGATGTAAGCCGTCATTCCTCAAGGCTCAGTCTTCAGCAGCCCGAATCTAAGGGTGGTGAGTACTCGAATTTCCAATAGTGACTACTTGGACGCGCCTGGCTCCATGAAACATCAGTCGCATTCTTACGGGACACCGACATGATCAAGCGTGCGGAAGTACGGCAAAAGACTGCGACGATAGTCCCATGTACTCATCGAGTGAAACTGGCAGGCTCGCTGGCCACCGGAACGGCGAATGTCCTCCGCGATCGGCAAAACTTCGACACGATGTGCAAATACCGACGAATAACAGCCTTGGTCCCTGCATTCACGGAGTGCGTTCGCCCGGCAGCTGAAACAACCGTCAGCCGACAAACTTAGGCTCGCGCTTCTCCTGGAACGCCCGGAAGCCTTCGGCGTAGTCTGCGCTCTTGCAGAGCCGGGCCTGCGCGGCGTTTTCCTCGGCCATGGCGTCCCACAGGCCCAGCCGCTGGTCGCGGATGTGCGCCACCAGCTCCTTGCTCGCCGTGAAGGCGCCCGTTGCTCCGGTGGCAACCTTCGTCACAATTTCCCGGGCATTCGCCAAAAGTTCGTTCGCAGGCATGGCCCGGCTGAACATCCCTTGCGCCACCGCCTCCGTCCCGGACATGAGCTCGGCCGTGTAGATCAGGTCCAGCGTCCGGTGCATGCCCAGCCGCTCGGTGAAGTACCAGTGCCCACCCGAATCCAGCGTGGCGCCCAGCTTGGCAAACGGCGAGCCGAACTTCGCGTTCTCCGCCACGTACACCACGTCCGTGGCCAGCAGCAGGCCCAGCCCCACGCCCAGGCAGGCGCCATGGGCGGCGGCGAACGTCGGTGCCGGGAATGCGCTCATCTTCTTCAGCAGCGGCTGCACCAGCCCGCCCAGGTACGCTTCGGCGTCGTCCGTCTCCGGTGTCACGGCGGAGATGTCCCGGCCCGCGCAGAAGGCGCGGCCCTCTCCCCTGAGCAGCAGCGCCCGCACCTCACCACGTGAGGCGGCGGCAGCGGCGTCGTCGTACGCCTGTGTTAAATCCGCGAGCGCCTGCTCGTCGAGCGAGTTCAGCTTGTGGGGCGCGTCCAGGACGACTTCGGCGACGTTGTTGGCGATGGAGAGGGAGATCATTGGGCTCCTTGGGTTGGGTTCGGGGTATCGACGATTTCGACAGGCTCAACCGCCGAGACCACCGGATTTCTGGGTCTCGACAAGCTCGACCACCGAAATCACCGATCACACGTCGAAGTCGACTGTTACGTCTTTGCTCGTGGGGTGGCTCTGGCAGGTCAGGACGTACCCCTTGTCCAGCTCATCCTGCTCCAGCGCGTAGTTTTCGTCCATGGTCACGGTGCCGGTGACCAGTTTGGCGCGGCAGGTGCCGCACACCCCCCCGGCGCACGCGAACGGCACGTCCGCGCGGACCCGCAGCGCGGCGTTCAGGATCGACTCGCGGGCGTGCGTGGGGCTGGCCACCTCGCCCTGCAGGCCGTCCAGCTTGAAGGTGATCTTGTACGTCTCCTGCGATTCATCCACCACCACGGGGCGGCCGGCGTGGCCCTCCGGGCGGTCCGGCTTGCCCGACGTAAACAGTTCGAACCGCACGTGCTCCGGCTTCACCCCGCGCTCGGCCAGGGTGTCCCGGCACAGCTGCACCAGCTCGAACGGCCCGCACAGGAACCACTCGTCCACATCGTCCGCGTGGATGGCGGCGCCCAGCAGCTGCTGGAGCTTTTCGGCGTCGATCCGCCCACTGAGCAGCGGCGCGATCCGCTGCTCGCGGGACAGCACGTGGTGGATGGCCAGCCGCTGCGGATACTTGTCCTTCAGGTCCGCCAACTCCTCCAGGAACATCACGTCCATGGCGGCCTTGTTGGCGTAGATCAGGTCAAAGCGCGTCTCCGGGTTGGCGGCCAGCAGCGTGCGGGCGATGGCGATCACCGGGGTGATGCCGCTCCCCGCCGCGATGGCCACAAAGGTGCCAGCGCCATTCGACGCGGCCTCCCCCGCGAGCTCCTCCGGGTGGTTCATGGAGTTCATGACGTTCTGCTCCACGGCCTTGCCGTCCCGGCCGTGCTTGGACACAAACGCGCCCATGGGGCTCATAACGTCCAGGGTGTCCCCCGCCTTCAGCTCCGCGTTGGCCCACGTGGAGAACAGCCCGCCCAGGTCCTGCTTCACCGCTACCCGGATCTCGCTGCTGCCGTCCGGGAAGCTGCGTGGCTCGGCGCAGATCGAGTAGCTGCGGCGCACCTCATGCGGCTCGCCGTTCTCATCCTGCAGCGTGGTGCGCAGGGCCACGTACTGGCCGGGCAGGTAATCGAACTGGCCGGCGAGCTCTTTGGGCACTCCGAACGTGACCTCGATGGCGTCCTCAGTCAGCCGGCGCACCTCATTGACGGTCAGCGTGTGGAAGGACGGACGACGGCGGCCGCTGGCTAGCGCCGATTCGGCGGCGGTCTGGCGCACAACAGGCATGGGGCTTCCTTACAGGACTTTGAAGTAGTCGAACGGTTCCAGGCAGTCCTTGCAGACGTACAACGCCTTGCAGGACGTGGAACCGAAGCGGGTGAGCTCCTTGGTGTTCAGGCTGGAGCACTGGGGGCACTTGACGGCCATTTTGAGCCTGATGGGGCCGCTGTGGCCACCGGCTGCTGCCATGCCCGACGGCGGTGCGATGCCGTACTCCCGCAGCTTCGCCTTCCCCGCGTCCGTCATCCAGTCCGTGGTCCAGGCCGGGGCGAGCACCAGGTTCACCTCTGTGGCTTTGTAGCCCTCCCTGGCGAACGCTGCCTTCAGGTCGTCGCGGATGGCGTCCATGGCCGGGCAGCCCGAGTACGTGGGCGTGATGGTGACGCGGACTCGTTCCTCCGTGACCTGCACGTCGCGGAGGATCCCCAGGTCCTCGATGGTGAGCACGGGGATTTCCGGATCGCAGACCGTGGCGGCGATGTCCCACGCCTGCTGCTGCTGTGTCCGCTCGTGCGCAGCGGTGGCCACGGCGGTCACCAGCTTGCTCCGGGGTACTCGCGCGCCAGCACCTGCATCTCCGCGAGCAGGTAGCCCAGGTGCTCGGAGTGCCGGCCATGCCGCCCGCCGCCAGGGGCAGCCGGGACGTCCGGCACCTCCAGCTCCGCTTCCGCCAGGATCTCCCCCGTCAGGCGGTCAAAGTCGCCGCGCAGGCTGGAAGGCTCGACGGCGGCGCCGGTTTCCGTCAGGCGCGTGGTCAGCTCGGCGTCCTGGAAGAGCTCGGCAACGTAGGGCCACATCTGCTTCAGGCCCTGGATCATCCGGGCGCGGGATTCGTCGGTGCCGCCGGCGAGGCGGAGGACCCACTGGGCGCTGTGGTCCCGGTGGTAGTCCACTTCCTTCACGGCCTTGGCGGCGATGGCGGCGAGTGTGGCGTCTGTGGATTGCGTGAGGCGGCGGTAGAGCTCGAACTGGTAGTAGCTCACCACGAACTGGCGGGCGATGGTTGCCGCAAAGTCGCCGTTGGGCTGCTCGAAGATGGCGGCCGACCGGAACTCAGGCTCGCGCCGGAAGTACGCCAGCTCGTCCTCGGTCTTGTCCCAGGCGCCGCCCGCGTAGGTGAGGAAGCTCCGGGCGTGGCCCAGCTGGTCCAGGGCGATGTTGCCCAGGGCCACGTCCTCCTCCAGCTCGGGACCGCGGGAGATCCAGTGGCCCAGCCGCTGCGCGAGGATCAGGCCGTCGTCCCCGAGGCGCAGCGCGTACTCGGCCACGTCCTCGGTGGGCTTGGCCAGGCCGGTGCGGACCTCCAGGGCGATGTCCTCCGGGCGCAGGGCGTTGCCGGGGGTGATGCGGGTGGCGGACTCGTTGCTCACAGGTGCTTCACCCCTTCGCTCTTGGTGTAGTACGTGGCATGCCGGTAGTCCTTGCCCTGCGGGGATTCGAAGAACGAACCCTTGGAGTCGGGATCGCTGGCTGCGATGGCGTCGGCCGGGACCACCCAGATGGACACACCCTCGTTGCGGCGGGTGTAGAGGTCGCGGGCGTTGCGCAGGGCCATGGCGGCGTCCGGCGCGTGCAGGGACCCGGCGTGGACGTGGGACAGTCCGCGGCTTGACCGGACAAAGACCTCCCACAGGCCCCAGGCGTTGCGGTCGGTGGTTGCCTCCGGGCCTTGTGTCTCGCTCATGCTGCGTATTCCTTTGTCTTCAGTGACTGTTTTGCTGCATACGCCGCGGCTGCCTCGCGGACCCAGGCGCCGTCGTCGTGCGCTTCCCTCCGGCGCTCAAGGCGCTGGGCGTTGCAGGGGCCGCGGCCGGCGAGGACTTCGTGGAACTCGTTCCAGTCCAGCGGGCCGTGCTCCCACTTTTTGGTGTCCTCGTTGAAGCGGATCTCGCTGTCCGGGAGGGTGAGGCCCAGCACGCGGACCTGCTCCACCATCATGCCCACGAAGCGGCTGCGGAGTTCGTCGTTGCTGAAGCGCTTGATGTTCCAGGCCATGGACTGTCGGGAGTTGGGCGAATCGTCGTCCGGCGGGCCGAACATCATCAGCGCCGGGGCGTACCAGCGGTTCACGGCGTCCTGGGCCATCTGCTTCTGCTCCGGGGTGCCGTGGGCGAGTTCCAGCAGGATCTCGAAGCCCTGGCGCTGGTGGAACGACTCCTCCTTGCAGACGCGCACCATGGCTCGGCCGTAAGGGCCGTAGGAGGCGCGGCACAGCGGCACCTGGTTGCAGATGGCGGCGCCGTCCACCAGCCAGCCGATCGCACCCATGTCCGCCCAGGTCAGGGCCGGGTAGTTGAAGATGCTGGAGTAGCGGGCCTTGCCGGCGATGAGATCCGCCGTCATCTTGTCCCTGCTTTGACCCAGGGTCTCGGCGGCTGAATACAGGTACAGCCCGTGGCCGGCCTCGTCCTGGACCTTGGCTATGAGGATGGCCTTGCGCTTCAGGCTCGGGGCGCGGGAAATCCAGTTGGCCTCCGGCTGCATGCCGATGATCTCGGAGTGGGCGTGCTGGGAAATCTGGCGCAGAAGGGTCTTGCGGTAGGCGTCCGGCATCCAGTCTTTTGGTTCAATGCGGGAGTCTTCGGCGATCACGCGGTCAAAGTTGGCCTGGCCGTCCGCGTCTTGGCGGTCCTTGGCCTGGCTGTCCGCGGCTTGGCGGTCCGCGTTACGCGGGGCGTTGGCTTCCATGGTTGCTCCTATGCACCTGCCTGGATTGGTCGCATTTATTTACCGACCGTTCGTTCAGGATATGCGGAGGGCGCGGAGGGCGTCAAGGAGGGGCCCGATGCCACCCACACCCGACGCTCTCTCACCGGGCGGCGACGCGCATATTCCTTGTCGACGCGCACATTCCCTGACGCGGCCCGTATTCCGTGAGCGTCAGAGCGGATGCGCGTCGATTGCGACCGTGCGCGTCGACCGTGGTGCAGGTAGTTTTCCACATGGCGGCAGCCTGATCTGTCGCACAGGGCGCGCAACTGGCATCTTCGGTACATGACCGACCTTCCACCGCTCCTTTTGGCCCGCGACCGCATCCAGCACGGACTGACCGCCAAGGACCTCGCCAAGGGAGTCAATGCCGGTTCGCTTGTCCGGATCCGGCACGGCGTCTACACCGACGGCCCCGCGTGGAAGCGACTGAAGCCCTGGGAACAGTACAGGCTCCGCATCAGCGCGGCGGCGGAAACCTTCGAACGTCCTACTGTGTTTGCCGGACATTCCGCCGCGTCTGTCTGGAGCATTCCCACCATTGGCCTGCACCATCCTGTCCACGCCCTGACGATGAAGAACGACGGCGGCCGGTCCCGTGCCGGGGTTGTCCGACACTTCGCTGATCCGGCGGGTCTGAGAGTGGTCCAGCGGGAGGGCCTGCTCGTCACCGGCCGCCTCCGCACGGTGCTGGATCTGGCCGCGTTTACGCCGTTTACGGAGGCGGCCGCCCCGTTGGACCACGTGCTGAAGCCGGACCGCGCCCTGGGACTGAGGGCCCTGACCAAGGATGGGTTGGTGACGGGCATCGGTGCGAACTACTCGGCGGCGGCCGGGCGAAGGATACTGGCCGCCTTGGCTTTCGCGGATCCAATGTCCGGTTCGGCGGGAGAGTCCTACAGCCGCGCGCTGATCCAGGTTGCCGGTTTCGAAACGCCGGTCCTGCAGCAAGCCATCCACGACAAGGACGGGCTTGTGGGCTATGCCGACTTCTACTGGAAGCTGGCAAGGGTGGTGGGCGAATTCGATGGCGAGGAGAAGTACGTCAAACCGGAGTTCCTCAAGGGCAGGACGGCATCGCAGGCGGTGGTGGAGGAAAAGAAGCGCGAGAACAGAATCCGGGCCACCGGATTCAACGTGGTGAGGTGGGACTGGGCCGATCTGAAGGATCCGGGGAAGCTGGAACGCATGCTGGCAGCGGCCGGCGTGCCCCGCCGTCGGGCGCGTTCTGCGGAACTTGACGCGCGAACGAACCTATGACGCGCACACGCCCTGTCGCTACCGGTATTGCGTTCGCGGCAGGTCATATGCGTAGCGTCACGCTGCATCGTGACACGAACCGATAGACACAACGGTTCCGTGGTGGGAAGTGTTCCGCATACACGGAACGCTTCATCGCCGCCCCATGTTTTGTAATTCAGTGCGCAGTTTTCGTGCTTGGCTTTCCACCAGAAGTTCCTTACGCACGGCCGTGTCGACGGCTTGCCGGGCGAGGTCAAGACGCATCCCATTCTCGGCAGCCCGCCTAATAGCCTGCGGGATGCTCACAATGGGAAGGCCCCGGTGGTAATCAACCTCGACCCGCCCTTTATGAAGACGAAAAACCGGCCTGCCCTGACGGCGGACGCGGACGCCAGGAGAAACGACGACGTGAATGACTCGCGGATTGACGTCGCACAGGTCCAACATCGCCAAAACAGTTTCCCCGTCCAGCACAGCTCCCTGCCCAGCCCAGAGCAGGGCCAACCTGAGCTGGGTAGTGTCATCCGTGGGAAGGTCCGGGAACCGGTAGATGCCATGCAACTCGTGCACGAGCCGACCCTTGTAGGCCATTTGAGGCAGCTCTTTTGGGTCCATCCCAACAGCGGTGGAGTCGTCCGCAGACGACACAACAGTCACAGAAGATAAATCTGCAGACCGGCGACCACATCCAGGCGTGGCACAACGGCAAGTTTTTCCACCAGGGCCGGGTGACCGACGTCGTGCGTCCCTCCCCACTTCCTCCGCCCAGGACGCGCAAACGCCCTGTCGACACGCGTATCTGCGTGTCGACAGGGCGCATGCGTAGCGCCGGGACCGTTTGCGCGTCCCCACTACCGGCGGGCGGCTGCTGAGTCCGTAAATGCGAGAATCCTTGCCGAGTTCTAACACTTAGGCATATAAATGTAAGAACTTCTACGAGATTCTTACAGATAGGTCGCCCGCATGGGACAGCAGCAGTTCGCCGCAAGTTGGCCAGCGGGCGGGTACGAGAGCCATGAGTGGGTAGGAAAGGTGGACGCATTCCGGACCAGCAGTTACCTGTCGGGAATGACCGGGCAGTCCTACAACGCCTTCATCCCGCCCCTGATCGCCGATTCCGCCTACCTGCCATCCCCCAGCACGGCGGCCCTTGCCGAGGAAGCTGCGCAGGCCATCAGCCGCTTTGACGAACGCTACGGGGAACACGTGCGTCCGTTCGCTGCACTTCTGCTGCGCAGCGAATCCGCAGCGTCCTCCCGGATCGAAAACTTGACCGCCAGTGCCCGCAGTCTTGCCGAAGCCGAACTTGGCGTCGACGACCGCGCCAACGCGACCCTCATAGTGCGCAATGTCCGCGCAATGGAATCTGCCCTCGCCGCCGCCGACAATTTGGCTCCGCAGAGCATTCTGGACATGCACCGGGCGCTGATGCACGATTCGAACGACGCAGAAATCGCCGGACAGTGGCGCGACGAACAGGTCTGGATCGGTTCCAGTCACGTCAGCCCGATCGGTGCCGACTTCGTACCGCCTCATCACAGCCGGGTCCCGGCCCTGATGGAGGACGTAATGGACTATGCACGCCGCACCGACCTTCCCGCCATGGTCCAGGGTGCCGTCGCGCACGCGCAGTTCGAGACTATCCACCCATTCACTGACGGCAACGGCCGCACCGGGCGGGCGCTGCTGCACGCAATGCTCAAACACCGTGGCGTGGCCTCGCATGTCACCGTCCCTGTGTCGGCCGGCCTGCTCGCCAATGTCACCAACTACCACGACGCACTGACTGCTTACCGTGCCGGTAACCCGGAGCCGATAATAACTGTGACGGCGGAAGCCTCGTTCCTTGCCATCGACAACGGCACTCGACTCGCCGACGACGTCGTGACCATCACGGAGTCATGGGCCTCGAAGATCACGGCGCGCCGGGACTCCGCGGTCTGGCCGGTTTTGGATCTGCTCGCCCGCCAGCCGGTGGTGAACGCCGCCGTTCTGGAGACCAAGCTCGGCCTGGATTACATGCGCCAGAAGCGCGCTTTGGATGTCTTGGAAGCGGCCGGCGTCGTCGTCGGCGTGGACAAGTTCAAGAAGGGACGCTTCTGGCGGGCACCGGAAATGCTCGAGGCTCTCGACGCCTTCGCGGAACGCGCCGGGCGCCGCAGCCGCGGCTGAGCCCCAAGCTCCCACAACGCTCACGCTGGCGCCGAAGACACCAACACAACGCCCGCCGCACCACTACTAGAAAGGACAGCAGCCAAAACAAACGCGACTAGCCTTCTAGGCAGGCTTGGCGTACGAGGCCGCACTCATGATTTCGTACCCCACGAACGTCTCGTCGTTTTCAACCCACGCATCGTGGCCCGGAGGGATGGCGTAGGCGTCCCCGGCGTGGATTGTGGTGCGGGTCCCGTCTTCCAACTGAACCGTGAGTGTACCGGCGGTGCAGAAGCCCAGATGGTTGCTCTGGCAGCTGTCGGTGTGGACCACGGTCTTGACGGTCTCGGACCACTTCCAACCGGGCTCGAAGGTGAACCTGCCCAGCGTGGTGCCACTAATGTTGACGACGTCAACTTCTGTCTTTGGCGGACGGCGCTTTTCATCCGGTTCGTTGAAGGACTTTGATTCAAGGGTTGTGACACTTACTGCAGGCATTTCAGTTCTCCTCAATAGGGAGTTGTTTATAACTGTTCCTCCGGAGGCGCGATTAGTGCTCCGGGAATGCAGGTCCGGCGGGGCCCGGGACGGCGTGCCGTAAAGGGCTGAACCGAACTCTAAGGCGGTACTCCGCTTGCCCGCTCTGGCGGCGACCTGGCCTCTGGCCCCGGTTGCCTGACCTCCAGCCCGAGTGGCTGGATGGGCGGCCGGGGCGCCCTTTCTTGCCATGGTCTACGAAGCACGGTCATGCCCAAGCAAGTCGGTGGTGGAAGCCTCCACGGGGAACCCTGCGTCTTTCCACTCGGGGTAGCCTTCCTCCAAACGTGCGGCTCTGATGCCATGCTGATTCAAGGTCCGGACGGCATTGTCGGCGAAGACGCAGTACGGGCCCCGGCAGTATGCCACAACGATGCGATCGTTGGGTAGTTGATCCAGCCGCGTCTCCAGCTCCTTAAGCGTCACGGACATCGCGCCGGCAATGTGGCCCGCCTCGAACTCGGCCTCTGGCCGGACATCAATGACTATCAAATCACCATCGCCTATGCGCTCACGCAGTTCAGCGCGGGTCATGGTCATCAGAGTTGAGCGGTCGCCCAGGTAGGACGTGGCAAGTTCATCAAGCTCGGCGAGGTGTTCGCCGGCCACCTCCCGGACGGCAGCCCAGAGCCGGGATACGGCGGGCCCGCTAAGTGAGTAGTAAATCCTGGTCCCCTCGCGCCGGGTCTTCACCAATCCTGCGCGGAGCAGTTGCTGCAGGTGCTGTGACGTGTTTGCGATCGTTTGGTCGATTTCGTGAGAAATCCCATCAACCGGGCGCTCGCCCTGAGCGAGGATGTCCACGATCTCCGCCCGCCTTCCGCTGCTAAGGACCTTGGCAACGGATGCGAATCCGTCAAAGAGTTCCCTTTTCGCCTTGTGGCCACCTGGATAGTGACCCAGGGAAGTCTGACTGCCCATGTCTTCGGTGCTCTTCCCGGGCTTGTTCATCGGCCTATCCCTCAAATCCACTCAAGTAGCTACTTGATAATGTAGCTCCTTTTGGGAGCCATATTCAAGCATCCACTTGAATTTGGTTTAGACTCCCTGACATCCGCTGAGTTGAGGTGAACAACGATGAAGGGCGCACCGAACCAGGGCCTGGTCCGCGCGGCCCGGTCCGTCGTTCACTCCTTGAGACTGCTGACCGTGACTTCGAATTCCTCCACGGCAAGGATCTGCGTTTTTTCAGCAATGCTGGTCTCTGTCCTGATCCTGTTCGCCGTCTCCCGGCTCGCGGTCATGGATTCTTCGGAGTCCCACAGAGTGATGGACAGGTCTTTGCCGGTTCCTTTCCCGTGCAGGTAATAGATTCCCCTGAAACCGGGAATTTCATGCACCGTCTTAATGATGTCTTCCGAGGGGGCATCCGAGATGGTTTCCGGTCCCGTTCCGTAGGTGCTGACTCTGGCGAACATTTCGATTTCCTCCAAGTAATCCGTCGTTGGAACCTTCTTGCCAGTGGAACGAGCGTGCTCTGACGCAAGAGCAAAATCTACCTGGTGCTGCGGTTCCTTTCATTAGTAAGGACCCGACAGGCCCTCCGCGCAAGGTTAAACCGCAACAGCGACCCCGGCGCCTCAGGGGAAAAAGCCCAGGGACCGCCAGCGAGCATTGGAAGCCAAACCCGTTGAGGAGATGCAAGCCCCGGTTGATGGTGTCCGCGTTTCCGTTGCCGTCCGTCTGGCGTGAGTCAGTCCGCTGGTCGACAATGGGTACTGTGAGCAGGGCGAGTCGATTAGATGTCCGGTCGCGAGATGGCACATCTCTCGCCGTGTGGGTCGACGGCGACGGGCCTCCGCTGGTGTTGGTACACGGCTCGATGTGCGACCACAAGCGGTTCGATCCTCTCGTCGCGGAACTCCGGGACGGCATAACGACTTTCGCAATGGATCGCCGCGGTTTCGGTGCAAGCGCCGACGCCGACGGTTACTCCATCGAGCGGGAGTTCGAAGATGTTGCGGCCGTCGTGGATACGGTGGCGGAGCGCGGTATCGGGCAGGTCGCGCTTTGGGGTCATTCCTACGGAGCAGGTTGCGCCATGGGCGCAGCCGCCCTGACGAGCAACGTGCGTCAGCTCATCCTCTACGAGCCGGGTCTCGGCCTCGCCTATCCAACCGGTTCGATCCAGGCGATCGAGGAGGCGCTGGCCGCGGGCGATCGGGAAGCGGCGATTTTCATGGCATTCGGCGCCCTCGCGCTGACAGAGAATGAACGCGACTCGATGAGGTCCAGCCCTCTGTGGCCGGTGCGCCTCGCGTCTGCCCCGACTCTGCCAAGGGAGTGCAGGACTGAAGAAAGCTGGACCTACCGGCCCGGCCAGTTCGACGCCGTCACCGCGCGAACTTTGATGCTGACGGGCTCGGAAACCCCTCCAGAAGTGAAGGACCTAGCACATCGAGCAGCCGCTGCAATCCCCAACACCGAGATGCGGGTCCTCGAAGGACACGGCCATTTCGCGTTCCAGAACGATCCGGGCATGGTGGCCGCGATCATCCGGCAGTTCACGACGAGGATGCCTCCCATGATGCCGTGTTGAGCCTGAGGGTTGCCTCGTACATGACAGGCGCCGCGAGGGCGGCAGACTCAATCACCGGGCGGATTTCGACAAGTTCAATCTCCGGGTTTTAGCGCGGCCGATGAAGGTTGGCGCCAGGTTGCAGAGTGCCCAGTACGCGGAGCCTGCGGCCAGTGAGGCCACGACGGCGAGGGCGGGGCTGAGCTCAACCAGCAGCGGGTAGACCAGCCAATGCACCAGATAGATGTGCAGGGACGCGCTGGCCAGCAGAACGCTGAGGCGCCGGAGCCCGGCCGGGACGGGAATACTGGGCAGCCACAGGAGCAGGAGTATCCCGGCCAGGACAGTCAGTTCACGGGCGGGGTTGTCGAAGAACCCCGGGATGGTCAAAGCGGCAACGACACTCACGGCGCCTCGCTGAAGGATATGGCGGGCCCGGGAAACCGCCCATCCCAGCGCGAAAAGCCAGAATATGGGCGTTGTGTGCGGAATTCCCGGCTCAAAAAGCTCATAGCGGGTGAGCAGTCCGGCGGCGAGGAGCACCAGCGGAAAGAGGAACGGGAAGCGCTTTTCGGCCCGGCTGACCCAGGGCAGGGCGAGCAGGGCCGTCATGCTGACCAGCACGTAGACCAGCACCTCGATGAACCAGAAATGCGACCGGGTGGTCACCTCTTCGGGTCCGATAATGGCGTGGAGCAGGACGATATTCGCCGGGCTGTATCTGTCGGTGACCAGGTAGGCGAAGCCGATGAAGGCCATGCTGGGGATGATGACCCTGGCCAGGCTGGCAGCTTGCTTCCGCAGCCGCGGCATGCGTTCCCCGGACAGCTGGAACCGGGCGAAGTTGAACCCCGCCACAGCCATGAGCACGTGGGCGGCACCCTGCCAGTGCAGGAATCCAATATGGGTACTGACAATCAGGAAAATCGAGACCGCCCGCAGCACGATGCTGGTTTCAAGCCGCGCGAACAGGCGGCGCTTCCGCGTCCGCGGCTGTTCAAGGCGGGCCCCCAGCACCCCCACCGGGGTGATGTGCCAGTCCGGGGGCAAATGCACCAACGCCTGCTCAAGCCGCACGGACGCTGCCACATACGAAAGCGAGTCCCCGCCCAGCGAAACGAACGTGTCGTCGTCGGCAATGTCCGTCAGCTCCAGCGTGTCCTCAAAAATCTTCACCACACTGTCCTGCGGCGTAGCTCCGGAGTTCGCGCTGGAAGGCGCGTCTTGACCTGTGGGTTTGGCGAGCGCCAGGACGGCAGGGTAGTCCAGCTTGCCGGACGCCAGACGCGGAAGCTCCCGCACCGCGTGGACTTCCAGGGCAGCGCGGGGCAGGCCTATGCCCTGGGCGAGGAGCTTGCCCAGCAGTGCTGGGTCGTGTTCACCCTCGACGGCGACGACGAGTCCCTGGTCCGTGCCGGCGCTCGCGGCCTGAATACCAAGGTCGGCAAGGATCCGTTCCACTTGGCCAAGGTCGACGCGCAGGCCGACGATCTTGACGAACCGGCTGCGCCTTCCCACGACCTCGTACAGTCCGTCTGCGGTCCTGCGCGCCAGGTCGCCGGTGCGGAGTTCATCCACCGTCCGTCCGAGGCCGAGGTCCTCCGGCGTCTGGGCGTAACCCAGCATCACGTTGGGCCCGGAATAGACCAGCTCCCCATGCTCCAGTCCGGGGACCGGGTCTATCCGGAAGGCGCCGCCGGGGACAGGGATTCCGATGGCCCCTGGCGACGTACCTGCCAGCCGGGGCGGGAGGTATGCCATGCGTGCGGTGGCCTCCGTCTGGCCGTACATCACATAGAGATCCCAGCCGCTCCTTGCGCCCAGTCCGGCGTAGCGCCGGACCAGGTCAGGGCCGAGCCTGCCGCCAGCCTGGGTCACATACCTGAGCGTGGGCAGATTCATCGCGGCGAACCCCACCCGCTCGAGCAACTCGAAGGTGTAGGGAACGGCTGCGAACGATGTGGCACCCTCGCTGCGGAACAGATCCCAGAAGCAGGGGTCCACCACGGACAGATCCGTCAGGACCAGGCTGGCACCGCGCAGCAGGTGGCTGTTGATCACTGACAGTCCATAGCAGTAGGACATGGGCAGCGTGGTCATTGCCCGGTCATACTCCGTGATGCCGAGGTATTCCGCGATGGACTCTGCGTTCGCCTGGAGGTTTTCATAGGACAGCCGCACAAGCTTGGGTGAACCGGTGGAACCTGAGGTGCTCAACAGAAGGGCCAGGTCCGGGTGCAGAGAGTGTACGGTGCCAGGCCGCCGCTCCTCCAGCACTGTCCGGCCGTTCGCCGAACTCAGGATAACGTCCGGATCATAGGCCTCGACCAGGGACTCCAGGGCGGCAGGCTTGTCCGCGGGCAGGAGGATCAGCGGATGACCGGCCGCCATGGCCGCCAAGTACCCCACCAATGAGTCAACATCGTTACCGGCCGTCAGTGCCACCAGGCGTCGTTCGGTACCGAGGCGCCGGCCCAGCTCCTCAACACGGTCGGCCAGTTCCCGATACGTCAGGACCCCGTTGCTGGTGGCAATGGCAGTCCTGTCACCGTTGTCCGCGAGGTTCGCGGCAAACGACAGGCGTTGAAGGTCAAGTTGGGTGCTCATAGCATGGGGTCCATAGGTGTCTTCGGAGAGATTAGGGGAGCCTAACTCCGAAACTTTACACCGAGCCCTGGTGAATTAAGAAACTAAAATATGCCGTATTTCTCCAGCCGCTGGCGTAATGCCGGGGTCTCGACAGGCTCGACCACCGGGGACGTACGACGTCGGCACCCTCGCCGAGTGCCGCCGTCGGACGTTCCTCCCCACTTCCTCCACGACGCGCACATTCCCTTAGGACGCGCACCCGCGCTGTCGACACCCGTATTCGGGGGTCCCCGGCGCGTTTGCGTAGCGCCAGACCGTTTGCGCGTCGCCACGACCGGCGCGCGGCAGGTACTAAATTATCGGCCTGGATAAGTTCAAGAGGGCCCGGTTCCGGCGGGATGGGAATTGCTCATCGAGGCGTCATGATTTCGACAGGCTCGATCACCGGGAGGACATCCGATCAGCCCTTTAGCTCGGCGCGGCGGAAGCGGAGTTCCCGCAGCGCCCCGTTCAAAGGTGACCCCGCGAAGGGAAGGACTTCCAGATCGATAGCGGTGGCTGCCGCCAACGCGATATTGTTGGCGGCAGTGGCCGCGCGTGGGGGCAACCCGATGCTGGCCGCAAACTCCTGCCAATGCCGGGCCTTGAGGTTCTTGACGCGGCCGGAGACGGTCAGGGCCATGGTGTCATCGCCATAGAGCAGCGCGCAGGGGATGTCGTAGACCGGCGCCACTACCCAGCCGCCGTACAGGCCCTCCAGGACCGACGCGTTCTTGGCATGCAGGTCACCGTTTCCGGTCAGCCACGCGAAGACGAACTGCAGGTAGAGGTTCCTGACGGCAACAGCTTTGGCTTTGCACAGCCCAGCCAACGCCTCCACTACTTCCTCGGAGCTCACGGCATATTTTGATGCCGGAGGAAGGTTCAGGACCTGTGCGGCATCCTCCAGGGCCAGGCGCAGCAGCCCGTGGTCCTGCGTGCGGTCGAACCGCTCCACGAGGAGTCCGGGCAGGCCATTCCGGTCCGAGACAACGCTGTGCTTGGCCACCGGGATTTTCAGCGCCTTAGCCCCCGTGAGGTGCGCTGCTTCATTTAGGACCAGATGAGGGTGCCGCGGCGGATCCAGTTTGAGCAGGTACCGCCGGTTGGCCAAGGCGACCGGGGTGGTCAGCATCGAAGCGCTGGCTTTGGCCTGGACTCCCGGTAGCCCGTGAGGGTCCACTGCGTCGGCGAGGACAGCGAAGTCCAGGTCCTCCGGACGCGACGTGTCCGCCAGCGGCAGTGGCTCCCCCGGCACTTTTCCGGCGGGTACGATCTGCACGTCACCGGGAACGTCGGCACCGACGGCAAGCAGAAGGCTGAGCTCATCACCGAGGCTGGTCTTCACGGCGTCCCTCAGGACCGTGAGGCGGTGGCCTTCGGGTAAGAGGCCTGAGTAAAAGGACGGCAGCGCGCCACTGGGTGCTTCCACCGGCTCCGCGACAACAGGCAGGGTGGTCGCGATAGGGCGGCCGGCGGTGCTGAGGTAGTCGGGCGTGTAGGAAAAGACGACACTGCCGCGGCTGGTCCGGTTCAAACGTCCCGCCAGGACACCTGCCTTGTACACATCCGCGCTGCGGACGAATCTCAGTCGCCCCAGGTCGTCAGGCATCGGTAGCCTTGAGGTGCAGCCCCACAGCGTTGGCCGCGGCGGCCACCGTGACCAGGGATGGATTGCCGGTCCCGGTTTCGATGGCGTGAACGGTCCGGGAGGACGTACCGATCAGGTCGGCCAGCGTGCCCTGGGTGATACCAGCCTCCTTTCGGGCGCGCCGAATGCTCGCCCCGATGGCTGCGACGTCCTCCACTGCGGCTCCTTCTGAAATATATTGCTGATTCCTCTGGTTTCACCGCCCACTTTTCCCTATTGGATACAAATCTGCAACATATTTGTGAAAATGCGTTGTTGCCCTTCATGATCACGGGCAAACGCTTGAATCAGAAGGATATTTCCGATCATCCACTGCCCGGGGCGGCTGCCGCCGTCGGACGTTCCTCCCCAGCCCCTCCGCCCAGGACACGCAAAAGCCCGGCGTGTCAGGGGCTTTGTGAAACTAGACTTGCCTCATGACACCGCAGGAGCTGGCCAACCTGGCACATTTGCGCCGGGCGCGGGACCTGATCGACCGCGAGTACGCCCGGCCGCTCGATGTGCCCACCATGGCCGCCGGGGCCCTCATGTCAGCGGCGCACTTCTCCCGCCAGTTCAAGGCCGCCTACGGTGAGACGCCGTACAACTACCTAATGACGCGGCGGATCGAACGCGCCATGGCCCTGCTGCGCGCCGGCGCCAGCGTGACCGATGCGTGCATGGAGGTGGGTTCCACGTCCCTGGGTTCCTTCAGCTCGCGGTTCACCGAGATCGTCGGCATGACGCCCAGCGCCTACCGGGCCCGCGAACACCACGCCGTAAAGGCGATGCCCACGTGCATCGCCCGCCAGCACACCCGGCCCGCGCGCAAACCGAGCAGGATTGAAGAAGCCTCTTCCTAGCCGCTCCCCTAGCGTGGGAGACATGAACATTTTATTGAAGTACGCACACGTCACCGTCAACGATCTCGATGAGTCCCTCGCCTTCTACCGCGACGCCCTTGGCCTGGAAGTCCGGAACGACGTCGGCTCGGACGGACAGCGCTGGGTCACCCTTGGCAGTGCCGCCCAGCCCGACCTTGAGATCGTCCTCTCCCCTCCCCACGCCGGCCGCTCCCAGGCCGACGGGGACTCCATCCAGGAGCTCCTCACCAAAGGCGTTATGCCCATGCTCGTGTTCAACACGGACGATCTCGACGCCACCTTCGAAACCCTCCGGGCGTCAGGCGCCGAGGTTCTCCAGGAACCCATCGTCCAGCCGTGGGGCCCGCGCGACTGCGCCTTCCGCGACCCGTCCGGCAACATGATCCGCATCAACCAGGGCTGACATTAACGTTCGACGTCGGCACCCAACCCGGGGGCCGACGTCGTGCGTTCCTCCCCGGTTCTGTGACGCGCAGATTCGTTTTCGACCCGGATATTCCACTACGCAGTCCATATTCCGGGTGCGCCCGTGGAGGTGCGGGTCGGAAACGCACAAGCGCGTCGCCAGAACTTCTCTACATAGCGGCACCTACCCCTCGCGCCGAGGGCGCGCAGCTGGCATCTTCGCTACATGACCGACCTTCCACCGCTTCTCTTGGCCCGCGACCGCGTCCTTCACGGGCTAAAGCTTTTGGACCGGGCCTGAATGTCGTCGCGCACGAGGCGAATGCGCTCCATTCCTTCGCTGTCGCGTTCGGAGGCAGCCGGAGCCCTAAGGGCCGCAAAGTACTCTGAGGGGACAGGCAAACCGCCTGCCTGCCCGGCTGCAGGATCTGAGCCCGTTCCGGCACTCCGCGGCGATGCCCGTCGAGCCGTTTGATCCGGCAGCTGCCTAGATCATGTCCGCTATTGCCCTCACCGGGGCAGGGATCGCCACCTACCTGTTCCGGTGGGTACTACATCCGCAACCCGGCAGGTGCAGGGGGGAGCTCGGATGTTACCCGGCCCTCCTCTCTTACTCCTGTGCGTCCATCTGGGTGTCGACCGGCCGCCGCCGGCCGGTGATCCCGGTCGGGACAATCTCCACGTAGGACCCTTTCGCGGTCGGCGTCCAGGGGCGCTGGGCCTTCTGCTGAGCGGCGTCGATTTCCGACCAGTTCTGCAGTTCGCGGGCCGTCCCTTGAACGACAACGATCCAGGCGGACGCTTCCGACCGGCCGTTCGCTTCAAAGGCCACCGAAGGGTTGATGGTCAGTTCCACAAGCATTTCGCCCTGCGGCGTTCGCACAAGTATTTTTCCGTCCTGGGCGTGGAATTCCACGGGAAAAATATCAGGCTTGTTATGCACACTCACGGCCAGCCGGCCCTCTGTCGTACCGGCCAGCAGTTCCCAGCATTCATCCGGGGCCAGGTTCGCCGCGGGATACTGCGCGTCAGAGAGCATGATCGTCCTTCCATGGCCCCGGACATGCCGTTTGGCCTTGTTGTCTGCCTCATCCGGCGCTCTTGCGCCGAAGATATACCGCCCAGCCTAACGCCGGGTTTGGACCCCTTGGCCCTCCACGACCCGACCCGGGCTCGGCCCAGGAGGACACGGAAGCGGCCGATCCGACCAAGCTAGAACTGCGCTGAGCACGTTCGGCGTTTTCTGGAACTTGCGAGTGGATCGCCGGGACGGGTCGGGCGGGGGGACTAGACGAGGCGTGCCTTAAGATTGTCGTCCAGTGCTGCGAGGAACTCCTCTGTGGTGAGCCATTCCTGGTCCGGCCCCACCAAAAGGGCCAGGTCCTTGGTCATCTGGCCGGCTTCGACCGTCTTGATGACGACGTCTTCGAGAGTCACAGCAAAGTCAATGACGGCAGGGGTGTTGTCCAGTTTCCCGCGGTGCATAATGCCCCTGGTCCACGCGAAGATCGAGGCGATCGGGTTGGTCGAGGTCACCTTGCCCAACTGGTGCTGGCGGTAGTGGCGCGTCACGGTGCCGTGTGCGGCTTCAGCCTCGACGGTCTTGCCGTCCGGGGTCATCAGCACGGAGGTCATGAGGCCGAGCGAGCCGTAGCCCTGGGCGATGGTGTCGGACTGGACGTCGCCGTCGTAGTTCTTGCAGGCCCAGACGTAGCCGCCGTCCCACTTCATCGCCGAAGCGACCATGTCATCGATCAGCCGGTGCTCGTAGCTGAGGCCTGCCGCTTCGAACTGGTCCTTGAACTCGGCGTCGAATACTTCCTGGAAGAGATCCTTGAACTGGCCGTCGTAGGCCTTCAGGATGGTGTTCTTGGTAGAGAGGTACACGGGGTAGTTTCGCTGCAGTCCGTAGGCGAAGGAGGCGCGGGCGAAGTCCCGGATGGAGTCGTTGAAGTTATACATGCCCATGGCAACCCCTCCCCCGTCGGGGTATGTGACCACCGTCTGCTTGATCTCTTCGCCGCCGTCGGAGGGGGTGAAGGTCATAGTCAGCGTGCCAGGACCCGGGACCTTGAAGTTGGTCGCCATGTACTGGTCGCCGAAGGCGTGACGGCCGATGATGATCGGCTTGTTCCAGCCCGGAACCAGGCGCGGGATGTTGGAAATGATGATGGGCTCGCGGAAAACGACGCCGCCCAGGATGTTACGGACGGTTCCGTTCGGGGACGGCCACATCTTCTTCAAGCCGAACTCCTCAACGCGCGCCTCGTCAGGGGTAATCGTGGCGCACTTAACGCCGACGTTGTATTCCTTGATGGCGTTCGCGGCGTCGATCGTGACCTGGTCATCGGTTGCGTCACGGTTCTGGATGGACAAATCGAAGTATTTCAGGTCCACATCCAGATACGGGACGATCAGGCGGTCCTTGATGAACTGCCAGATGATGCGGGTCATCTCGTCGCCGTCAAGCTCCACAATGGAGCCAACAACCTTGATCTTTTCGTTCATACCGTCTCCTTGATTCATGGGCACATTGACCCACACCGATGGTGGTCTCTGACATCTGCGAACCCGGAAGTGGTGCCCGGTGCGCGGAGGGGACCGGGCACCGCGTCTGGCACCTATCGGGAGCTGATGCGCGGCGTCCCCCGGCGGGCAGCGAAGCGGTTCTTGAGATGTTGCAGCTCGGCCGGCAACTCGGCGGGCAGCGAGTCACCGAACCGGGCGTACCACTGATCGATGCTGTCGATTTCCTGGGCCCATTCGTGTGAATCGACCGCCAATGCGGCACTGAGGTGTCCGGGGGTGACGTCAAGGCCTTCGATGTCGAGGGACTCCGGTGCGGGGACGAAGCCGATGGGGGTTTCGATGGCAGCCGCTGTCCCTTCGAGCCGTTCGATGGCCCATTTCAGGACGCGGGAGTTGTCTCCGAATCCGGGCCAGAGGAAACTCCCGTCGGCGCCGCGGCGGAACCAGTTGACCAGGAAGATCCGGGGCAGTTTTGCGGGATTGGCCGTCCGGCCGGTCTCCAACCAGTGGTTGAGGTAGTCCCCGGCGTTGTAGCCGATGAAGGGCAGCATGGCCATCGGATCGCGGCGGACGACCCCGACCTGACCGGCGGCTGCCGCTGTCGTCTCGGAAGACAGCATCGACCCCATGAAGACACCGCCCGCCCAATCTCTGGACTCGGTGACCAGCGGGATGGTTGTCTTCCGGCGGCCACCGAAGAAGATGGCGGAGAGCGGCACGCCCTCGGGTTGGTAGTATTCCTCGGCCAGGATACTGACCTGGCTGATGGGGGTGCAGAACCGTGAGTTGGGGTGCGCTGCGGGCCGGCCGGAGGCGGGGGTCCAGTCCTGTCCGGTCCAGTCGGTCAGGTGCTCCGGGGTCTCCCGGGTCATGCCTTCCCACCAGACGCCGCCGTCATCGGTGAGGGCGACGTTGGTGAAGATGGTGTTGCCCTTGGCGATGGCGTCCATCGCGTTGGGGTTGGTGTGCCAGCCGGTGCCCGGTGCGACGCCGAAGAGACCCGCTTCCGGGTTGGTGGCGCGCAGTTCCCCGTCCTTGCCCGGACGTATCCACGCGATGTCATCCCCGAGGGTTTCCACCGTCCAGCCCTCCACGGTGGGGTTCAGCAGGGCGAGGTTGGTTTTACCGCAGGCCGAGGGGAAGGCGGCGGAGATGTAGTAGACCTTCTGTGCCGGGCTGGTGAGTTTGCGGATGAGCATGTGTTCCGCGAGCCAGCCCTCCTGCCGGGACATCGCGGAGGCGATGCGCAGTGAGTAACACTTCTTACCCAACAGCGCGTTGCCTCCGTAGCCGGAGCCGTAGGACCAGATGGACTTCTCCTCGGGGAAGTGAACGATCCATTTCTCTTCGTTACAGGGCCAGCTGACATCCTGCTGGCCTGGCTCCAGCGGTGCGCCGACCGAGTGCAGCGCCGGGACGAAATCCGCGTCCAGCTCGACCATTCTGGCCAGCACGCCCGCACCGGTGTGCGCCATGATCCGCATTGACGCCACGACGTAGGCGCTGTCAGTGATCTCAACCCCGAATTTGGGGTCCTCCGCGTCGAGGTGGCCCATCACGAACGGAATCACGTACATGGTGCGCCCGCGCATTGCACCGGCAAAGAGCTCATGCAGTTTTTCCTTCATCTGCGCGGGTTCCATCCAGTTATTGGTGAAACCTGCGTCCCGTTCGTCTTCGGAGCAGATGAACGTCCGCTCTTCGACCCGGGCGACGTCCTTGGGGTCGGAGAAGGCGGCAAAGGAGTTGGGGAACTTGTCCTCGGCCAGGCGCGTCAGCGTACCGGCGGCGACGAGCCCGTCGGTGAGCGCACGGTATTCGGCCTCTGATCCGTCGACCCAGTGAATGCGGTCCGGTCCGGTCAGGGCGGCTACTTCGCCGACCCAGTCCAGAAGACGGGGGGAGGCAATGGGGGCGGTGTCCAGGAGGCTGGAGTATGTGGTGTTGTGCACGATTCTCTTCCTTCCCCCGCACTGACGGCGGGCGGGGCGGTCTTAGAAAGCTCATGGGGAATGGTTCGTGAAGCCGCGGCCAAGCGGCCCGGGACAGGCAGGGCCCGCCGGCCTCGCGGTAAAGAAAACTGGCCGCAGGTTTACTGTTTGATGGATACATCATCTAATATAACAGGTAGTCGCGGACCTGCGCTGCCCTGCCCCTGAGATCGTGATGCTCGGACGCCCCCGTGAGGCGGCCCTTCGGCCGGGCAACGGCAGGGATTGGGCGGTGCGCCGGCAGGTGCTAAGGTCCCGGCGTCAGGCTTTCGGCGTAGGGCAGGACGGTCCTCAGGTCCGGGGCCCCGATTTCCAGGCGGGCGCGGGCGAGGGCGATGACGTCCAGGTCTTTGTTTTCCGCAAGGTGGACGACGGGGTGGCCGTTGGGCAGCAGGAGCCACCGCACCGCGGGGAGTTCCGGACCAGGACGGTTCCGATGAAGAGTCCGGCTTCTACCTTCAGGCGCCACGGCGCCAGCTCGATCCTCTCCGGCCCGGTGAGGAGTCCTCCGAGTACTTCGATCCCCTGCGCGGCGTCAGCGAGCGTTGCGCCGCGGGCCGCTGCCCATTGACGGAGGCTGCTGCACTGCCCCAGATGGGCATCGAGTTGTTTTTCGACGGCAACAACGCCGCCGGCCAGTTCCCGGGTGAAGAAGATTGCGTAGTCCCGGGCGGTGCCGGCACCTGGGCCGTGCCGGGAAAAATCCGCGGGCTGTCCGCTCATAGCCTGAGGCCTCCGGTCGCCATCCGGGTGAGGGGAATCCCTGCTTGGAGTTCCTGTCCGTTGAGGGAGCTGTACGCGGTGATATCGCGATCTTCCCCCAGCCCGGTCAGGGATGCCCGCGGGAAGAGCGCCGTGACGGACGCACCCGCGCAGGTCGCGCCGCCTCGAGGGTGCACCGTGCGGGTGACGGTCCCGAAATCGTAGGTGGACTGGCCTGTGACGCGGCCGTCCCGGAGGCTGACTGTGAGGTGCCTGATCGTGCTCCGGTCCGCGTCGCCGGCACGGAGCCCTACCAGGTAGCTTCCCCCGGCTGGGGGCCTGTTCAGTTCAAATTCCACGCGCACGTCCGGTCCGGAGGTGTCCACCGAGACCCCGGTGATGATCGGAGCCGGAGGCGTGGGAGCAGGAACGGGCGCTGGCCGCTCGACCCCCGATGTCGTCAGCGGGTCCCTCATGCCGCACCCGCCCCGGCCCGGCGATGGGGCTTTGACGCGCGGCGGGCCGTGGGGGCCGGCTGGGGCTTTACTGCCATGGGCATGGTGACCTCTTTCCGGCCGGCCAACGTCCGTGACGGTGCCCACCGATATGGGCTGTGTCCGAGCCCGCGCCAGCGGGCCCGGCGGGGGCAACTGCTTTACCCCCTGTTATATTGGATGATAGAAGGATAAAATAGTCAAGCAAGGTTTTGCTGTGAGGCCGGGAGGCAGGCATGGACGATTTTTCGGATTTCCGGGCGCCCTTATATGAGGTAAAGGCCAACCTGTTCAAAGGTCTGGCGCATCCGGTGCGGATCAGGGTGCTGGAGATGTTGTCCGCGGCACCGGAAGTGTCGGTGACCGACATGCTCGCCGCGACCGGGCTGGAGGCCTCGCATCTGTCCCAGCACTTGTCCGTGCTGCGCCGCTACCACCTGGTGACGGCTGAACGCCGGGCCCTGCAGATGTTCTATTCCCTGGCGTACCCCCAGGTCGCGGACCTCCTCGCGGTGGCCAAGCTGCTGCTGAACGACATGCTGCGCAACACCCGTGACCAGCTCGAATATTCGGCGGCAAGCTCTCCTGCGGCTGCCCCTGCAGGCAGCGTCTGATGAGCGCTCTGGACACGGCCCGTGCGCTGTTGCCGACCTGGCGGGATTATGGTGAACTGCCCCGCAGTTGGAAAGGGGACCTGGTCGCGGGCATCACGGTCGGTATCGTCGCGCTGCCGCTGGCGCTGGCCTTTGGTGTCAGCTCCGGCGCCGGTGCGGCCAGCGGACTGATCACTGCGGTGATCGCGGGGGTGATCGCGGCTGTTTTTGGCGGCTCGAACATCCAGGTTTCCGGGCCGACCGGGGCGATGGTCGTCGTCCTGGGCCCGGTCATTGCCACCCAGGGCATCGGTGCGCTGGCCGCGGTCTCGGTCCTGGCCGGGGTGATCGTCATCGTTGCCGGGGTACTCAAACTCGGCCGGGTCGTTACCCTCCTGCCGTGGCCGGTGATCGAAGGATTCACCCTGGGGATCGCGATGATCATCTTCCTCCAACAGGTCCCGGCGGCCTTCGGCGTTAAAGCCGGACCGAGCAGCAACGCCGCCGTTTCTGCCGTCCAGGGGCTCACCACAGCGTCCCCCGCCGCTCTCCTGGCCCCCGTGGCACTGGTGGCCGTGGTCGCGCTGATCATGATCGCGGCCCCCCGGATCCACCCGCAGATCCCCGGGTCGCTCATTGCCATCATCGTCGCCAGCATCGCCGCCCAGGTCCTGGACCTTCCTGTGGCCCGGATAGGTGCCCTGCCGGACACCCTGCCCGCCCCGGTGATCCCCGCCCTGGACTGGGGCGCAGTGGCTGCGCTGGCCGCCCCTGCGGCCACGATCGCGGCGCTGGCCGCGATCGAGTCGCTGCTCTCAGCACGGGTCGCCGCCTCGATCTCTGACACCGGCCCTTATGACGCGGACCGCGAACTCCTCGGCCAGGGACTGGCTTCGGTCTGCTCCGGGTTCTTCGGCGGCATGCCTGCCACCGGCGCCATCGCCCGCACCGCGGTAAACATCCGCTCCGGCGGCAGGACCAGGCTTGCCGCGATCATCCACGCCCTGGTCCTGCTGGCCGTGGTCTACTTGGCCACCGGCCCGGTCTCCCGGATCCCGCTCGCGGCCCTCGCCGGTGTCCTGATAGTCACCGCTACGCGCATGGTGTCCCTCGCCACGCTGCGCAGCGTGATCGGCTCCACCAGGGCAGACACGGTCGTTTTCTTCATCACCGCCCTGATCACTGTGTCCTTCGACCTGATCCAGGCCGTTGCGATCGGCATCGCCGTCGCGTCCTTCTTCGCCCTGCGCACCCTGGTCAACTCCAGCGGCGTGCACCGCGAAGAAATCCCGGGACCGGTCCAGGACGGGGACGAACACATTGCCGTGTTCCGGCTCGACGGGGCCCTGTTCTTCGCCGCCGCCGAACGCGTCCTGGACCGGGTCAGCGCGATCCGCAACGTCGACGTGGTCATTATCCGCATGTCCCAGCTCCAGGTCCTGGACGCGACCGGGGCAAGGGTCATCACCGACATCGTCAACGCCCTCGAACGCCGCGGAATTACCGTGCTGATCAAAGGCATCCAGGAACGCCACCTGGCCCTGGTCACCCGGGTAGGTGTGCTGGAGTCCCTGCGCCACCACAAACACCTGTTCGAAGATCTGCCCCCGGCTGTGGAACACGCCCGCAGCCACGTCGCCCGGGCCAGGGCCACCCGTGCCACCGAACATCCCCCACAGGACAAGGCACCCGACGCAGGCCAGGACCCCGTCCGTGGCCGGGCTGCGGGAACTACTCCCGGAAACACCACGGTCCGATGAATGTTCAGGAGCATCCATTGCCACCGACAGCCACCGCGGAATCCAGGCCGCAACGGGATCACGTGCCGCACTACCTCCTGGGTTTCGGACTCGCGGCCCTTCTGCTGTTCGACCTCCCGGCACTTCTCGCAGGGCCCACGAACCCGGCCTGGCTGGCCGCGGTGGTACTGACCGGCCCGACCGTCGGCATCCCCGCCGGGATCGCCGCGTTCCGACGCCGCAATGCCTCATCCGGCGGTCCTGCGGGAGCTGGCGCGCCGTACCCTGGCAGGAGCCGGCGATGAGCGTGGACGGCATGCCGCTGCCGGCGTGGAAGCACTCCAGACCCGGCGGAACCGGGTACCCCGCGGACGCGCAAGCCTGGGACCGGTGGTACGCCAGCGCCGCCTATGGCTGGTCCCCCGCCAGCTCGACTGTGCGCTCAGCAGTGAACGGGCTCACGCCCGGGCGGGCACTGGACCTCGGGTCCGGGGACGGCCGGCACGCGGTCTGGCTGGCCGGGCGCGGCTGGCACGTCCAGGCCCTGGACTTTTCCGCAGAAGCCCTGGCCCTCGGGCGGGAGCGTGCCTTCGCCGAAGGAGTCACCGGCCTGGTCACCTGGACAGTCGCCGAAGTAACGGTGCACACTCCGGACCCGGCGAGCCTGGACCTGGTCCTGGCCGCCTTCCTGGACCTGCCCGGACCGGACCTCGAACGGGTCTTCGCCCGCGCCGCCCTGGCCCTCGCCCCCGGGGGAATCCTCCTCTTCATCGGCCATGATCCGGAAGACCCGCGCGAAGGCACCACAGGCCCGCGGGACCAATCCATGCTGCATGGCAGCACCGAAGTCGCCGCGTGGGCTCGGCGGTCCGGCCTGGAAGTCGAATCAGCCGAGACCCTCTCCCGGCCCGTTCCCGGGGACCGGCGCCCCGCATTGGACTGCGTCCTCCTGGCCCGCAAACCTGCCCGGGCCCCGGATGTACCGGCCTTCAACACACCCTTGTCCACCAGGAACACCGATCATAAGGTCCCGTCATGACCGCTAGCACAACCCTCGCCGCTGCCCCCGCCGCCGTGGTCCCCCGGTCCAAGGGACGCATCGTGGTCAGCTGGATTACCACCACCGACCACAAAATTATCGGGTACATGTACCTGATCGCATCGTTCACGTTCTTCTGCCTCGGCGGGGTCATGGCGCTGCTCATCCGGGCCGAGCTGTTCGAGCCAGGCATGCAGATCCTGCAAACCAAGGAACAGTACAACCAGCTGTTCACCATGCACGGAACCATCATGCTGCTGATGTTCGCCACCCCGCTCTTCGCCGGGTTCGCGAACGTCATGATGCCCCTGCAGATCGGCGCCCCGGACGTTGCTTTCCCTCGGCTTAATGCCCTGGCGTTCTGGTTCTTCCTCTTCGGCTCCCTCATCGCTGTCTCCGGGTTCATCACCCCCCAGGGAGCCGCGTCGTTCGGTTGGTTCGCGTACGCGCCGCTCTCCAACACCACCTTCACCCCGGGGGTCGGCGGGGACCTGTGGGTCTTCGGCCTGGCCCTGTCCGGTTTCGGCACCATCCTGGGCGCGGTGAACTTCATCACCACCATCATCTGCATGCGCGCCCCGGGCCTGACCATGTGGCGGATGTCAATCTTCACGTGGAACACCCTGGTCACGGCCATCCTGATCCTTATGGCGTTCCCGCCGCTCGCCGCAGCCCTCTTCGCCCTCGGCGCTGACCGGAAATTCGGCGCCCACATCTTCGACCCCGAAAACGGTGGCCCGGTCCTGTGGCAGCACCTGTTCTGGTTCTTCGGCCACCCCGAGGTGTACATCATTGCCCTGCCGTTCTTCGGCATCGTCTCGGAGATCTTCCCGGTCTTCAGCCGCAAACCGATCTTCGGCTACAAGGGCATTGTCTACGCAACCATCTCCATCGCCGCATTATCCGTGACCGTGTGGGCACACCACATGTACGTCACCGGCTCCGTGCTGCTGCCGTTCTTCGCGTTCATGACGATGCTCATCGCCGTGCCCACCGGCGTGAAGTTCTTCAACTGGATCGGCACCATGTGGGGCGGGTCCCTGACCTTCGAAACTCCCATGCTCTGGAGCCTGGGTTTCATCGTCACGTTCCTCTTCGGCGGCCTGACCGGGATCATCCTTTCCTCCCCGCCGCTGAACTTCCACGTCTCCGACACCTACTTCGTGGTCGCCCACTTCCACTACACCGTCTTCGGCACCGTGGTGTTCGCGATGTTCGCCGGGTTCTACTTCTGGTGGCCGAAATGGACCGGCAAGATGCTCAACGAACGCCTGGGCAAAATCCACTTCTGGCTCCTGTTCCTGGGCTTCCACGGCACCTTCCTCATCCAGCACTGGCTCGGCGTCGAAGGCATGCCCCGCCGCTACGCCGACTACCTGCCCGAGGACAACTTCGCCTGGATGAACCAGTTCTCCACCGTCTCCTCCTTCCTCCTCGGCGCTTCCCTGGTTCCGTTCTTCTGGAACATCTTCATCACCGCCCGCAATGCGCAGAAGGTCGAAGTGGATGATCCGTGGGGGTTCGGGGCCTCGCTCGAATGGGCCACGTCCTGCCCGCCGCCGCGCCACAACTTCACGTCCCTGCCCCGGATCCGTTCAGAGCGTCCCGCCCTGGACCTCCACCACCCTGAATTGGCACAACGGAGCCATGACACCACGCACGGCCCGGCGGCCGCTGCCCTCGGAGCCGCCGAGATCGGAGAAGGTGATGTCCGCTCCCCGGATCCCAATGACTGACCTCGCCGCGCTCCTTACAGTCCGCCCCTCACGGAAAGCAGGACCATCATGGACCGGTACCTGACCAGCATCTGGGCCGCGTCCGCCGAACTGGAAATGCTCCAGGTGCAGATCGACCAGGCCCATGAAGCCCTCGTGCATGCCCTGTGCACGGCCATGGCGGCCCAGATACCCCCGGAAGAGGTCGCGGCGGCTGCCAACATGGACTTACCTGAACTCTTCGACACGCTCCGCCGGCCCAGGATCGCCCCAACCCCGGGAAACCGCGATGCGGTACGCGACCTGTAAGCCCCGTCCCGTCGCAGGGACCGACAACGAAGCCCGGTCCGGTCCACCGGCCCGGGACGCCACCCGTGCGCGGGGGCGGCCTGGCCACCAATACACCAAGAACTCATCCGGCTCACGGCCCGCATCGATCACCTCAATTCCCCCCTCCCCGGGGGCATGCCGGCGCCGAAATACGTCCCCACACACCCCGCGCTGACGGGCCCCGTCATGCCATACCGCACCCAGACCAGGAGCCCCCCATGAACCCGTCCCCGCCCCGCAGCCTGCCGGATGCTCTCGTCCGCGGATCCCGTGTCGTCGGCGTCGGATCCTACCAACCGGCCAGGATCCTCACCAACAGTGAGCTGAGCCTGATGGTGGACACCAGTGACGAATGGATCCGCAGCAGAGTCGGCATCGAATCGCGCCACATTGCCGACACCGAATCCGTAGCCGACATGGCCATCCGAGCCGGACAGGACGCCCTTCAGAACGCCGGGATGGACGCCCGGGACCTGGACCTGATCATCGTTGCCACCGTCACGGCCAAGGACCGCTCCCCCAGCACCGCAGGCCGGGTCTCGGCCAGCATCGGCGCCGCCTCGCCAGCCGTTTTCGACGTCAACGCCGCCTGTTCCGGCTTCACCCATGCGATGGCCATCGCCGATCAGGCAATCAGGGCCGGGTCCGCGACCACAGCCCTAGTCATCGGAGCGGAAAAACTCAGCGACTTCACCGACTGGGCCGACCGGAGCACCTGCGTCCTGGTCGGAGACGGTGCCGGCGCGGCACTCCTGACTGCCACCGACGAACCCGGGGTCGGGCCCGTCCACTGGGGCTCAGTACCGGCCCTCGCACAGGCAGTCAGAATCGAAGAGCCTTCCCTGCACCTGGAACAGGAGGGCCTCACCGTCTACCGCTGGGCAATCACACAGGCAGCGCAACTGGCACGCCGGACCTGCGAACTGGCGGGAATCCGCCCCGAGGACCTCGCCGCGTTCATTCCGCACCAGGCGAATCTGCGCATCATCGAACCCCTCGCCGACCAGCTGGGTATCCCCCGGGCAATCACCGCCCGCGACGTGATCCACTCCGGAAACACCTCATCAGCCAGCATCCCGATCGCACTGGCCAAACTCGTCCGCACCGGGGAAGTCCCCCCGGACAGCCCCGCCCTGCTCTTCGGATTCGGCGGCGGTTTTGCCTTCGCCGGCCAGGTCATCCGAACCCCCCGGAACACCGCAGCAATTCCCCCCGGCAGGTGACCCGGCCCCCTCCGGACCGCCTCGCGCGGTGCCGGGGCACGACCATCGGCACTTACGGGGCCGCGAACGAAGTACCGAAACCTAAATACGCTCTGTCACCGAAAAGAAGCAGGAGCACCGAAATGAAAAATAAGCTCGTATTCGTATCAGGTATAGCAGTCGGCTATGTCCTTGGCACCCGGGCAGGCAGGGACAGCTACGAGAAACTCAAACTAAAAGTCCGCGGTTTCCGGGAGGGCCCGACACACAGGGACAAAGTCTCCGACACCGCCAGGAACACACCTGAAGTTCAGGAACAGGCAAGCCAGTCGGGGAAGAAAACGAAGGAAGAAATCACCGGCGCACCCGCGCACGACACCACACGGCCCAAGGACGGGGCGGCATCCGGCACCCCTAAACGCGACCGCCCGAAGGCCTACGCGCCACCAGAAAGCGACTTCTACGGCATAGGCGGACCGGCCTCGCATGAGTCCCTGGACGCGGACACCCCCCAGCAGGCGCACCGCGATGAAACCGGCGGCCTCAACCGCCCGGACTAAGATTCACGTGCGGCGGAACTACGGACAAATCAGAACCAAGACAGCTTTCCCGCACCCAGGACGCGACCGGAACCCATGTCATGCTTGAGCTCGAGGCGCTGGCACTCGGCCGCGCACACACCGAACTGTCCGTGCAGTACGTCAACCACAACGTTTTGCAGGCCGACCGCAGGAACGCGGAGGACCATGATTTTCTCCCCTCCCCCTCCCGCCGCTTCGGTCTGTGGTTCTCGAAGGCCGGGATACATCAAACCGGAGTTCCTCCAGGGCCGGACGGCGTCGCAGTCAGTGGCGGAGGAAACGAAGCGCGAGAACCGGATCCGGGCCGCTGGGTTCAACGTGGTGAGGTGGGACTCGGCCGATCTGATGGAACCCGGGAAGCTGGAACGCAAACTGGCAGCGGCCGGCGCGCCCCGCCGTCGTACGCGTTCTGCGGTTGTCGACGCGCAAACCCGACCGTGACCCGCATATTTCCTGGCGCCGGTGATATTCAGATAGCGCCACGGAATATGCGCAGCGACAAGCCGCTTCCGTGTCGAGGAGTACATCCTCGACCACCGGGAACGGACGACGTCGGCACCCAACCCGGGTGCCGACGTCGTCCGTTCAGTTCGCGCTAGTTACCGGATTTCGACAGGCTCAATCACCGGGGTGCCGGCGAGCCGGAGCCAGGTGTCCACCACGGTGTCGGGGTTCAGGGAGACGGAATCGATGCCCTCCCCGACCAGCCACTCGGCGAAGTCGGCGTGGTCGCTGGGACCCTGGCCGCAGATGCCGACATACTTGCCGCGCGCCTTGCAGGCCTTGATGGCCATGCTCAGGAGCTTCTTGACGGCAGGATCGCGTTCGTCGAAGCCGCCCGAGACAATCGCGGAATCCCGGTCCAGGCCCAGGGCCAGCTGGGTCATGTCGTTGGAGCCGATGGAGAAGCCGTCGAAGTAGTCCAGGAATTCGTCGGCGAGCAGCGCGTTGGAGGGGATCTCACACATCATGATCACCTCGAGGCCGTTCTCGCCACGGACCAGGCCGTTCTCCGCCAGCAGCTCGATCACGCCGCGGGCCTCGTCCAGGGTCCGCACGAACGGGATCATCAGCTTGACGTTGGTCAGCCCCATCTCGTTGCGGACGAAGGACAGGGCCTCGCACTCGAGGTCGAAGCAGTCCCGGAAGGACGGCTCCAGGTACCGGGAGGCGCCGCGGAAGCCGAGCATCGGGTTCTCTTCGTGCGGCTCGTAGGCCGGTCCGCCGATGAGGTTGGCGTACTCGTTGGACTTGAAGTCGGACATGCGCACAATCACCGGCTCCGGCGCGAAAGCCGCCGCGATGGTGGACACCCCTTCGGCCAGGCGCTTGATGTAGTAGTCGCGCGGGCTGCTGTACGCGGCAATCCGTTCCCGGATTTCCGCGGCCACGTCCGCCGGCTGGCTGTCCAGGTTCAGGAGCGCCTTGGGGTGGATGCCGATCTGGCGGTTGATGATGAATTCCAGCCGGGCCAGGCCCACGCCGTGGTTCGGCAGCTGGGCGAAAGTGAACGCCTGCTCCGGGGTTCCGACGTTCATCATGACCTTGACCGGGGCCTCCGGAAGCTCGGTGATGGCGGTCTCCTCGACGCTGAAGTCCAGGAGGCCTTCGTAGATGGTGCCGGTCTCGCCGTCGGCGCAGGAGACGGTCACCTCGAGGCCGTCGGTAAGGGAATCCGTCGCACTTCCGGTGCCGACGACGGCGGGGATCCCCAGTTCGCGGGCGATGATGGCCGCGTGGCAGGTGCGTCCGCCGCGGTTGGTGACGATGGCCGAGGCGCGCTTCATGATCGGTTCCCAGTCCGGGTCGGTCATGTCCGCGACGAGGACATCGCCGGTCTTGAAGGCGGCCATCTGGTCGATCGATGTGAGGATGCGGACGCTGCCGGCACCGATGCGCTGGCCGATCGCGCGGCCCTCGGCCAGGACTCGGCCGGTCGCGTTGAGGCGGAAACGGCTGAGGCTGCCGGCGGCCCGGCGGGACTGCACCGTCTCCGGGCGTGCCTGCAGGATGTACAGGCCGCCGTCGGTCCCGTCCTTGCCCCATTCGATGTCCATGGGACGGCCGTAGTGGTTCTCGATGGCGACGGCGTGCCGGGCGAGCTGCTCGACGTCGGCGTCGCTGAGGCTGAAGCGGCTCCGCAAGGAGGCCTCGACCGGCACGAAGTCGATGGTCCGGCCGATCTCCTGGCTGTTGGTGTAGGTCATCTGGAGGGCCTTCTCGCCCAGTCCGCGCTTGAGGATGGCGGGCCGCCCGGCCTGCAGCGCGGGCTTGTAGACGTAGAACTCATCAGGGTTCACGGCGCCCTGGACCACGGCCTCGCCCAGGCCGTAGGAGGACGTGACGAACACGGCGTCCTGGAACCCGGACTCAGTGTCCATGGTGAACATCACGCCGGAGGCGCCGACGTCGGAGCGCACCATCCGCTGGATGCCCGCCGAGAGTGCCACCTCGGCGTGTTCAAACTTGTGGTGCACGCGGTAGGCGATGGCCCGGTCGTTGTAGAGGGACGCGAACACGTCCTTGATGGCGATCAGGATGTTCTCGATGCCGCGGACGTTCAGGAAGGTTTCCTGCTGCCCGGCGAAGGAGGCATCCGGGAGGTCTTCCGCCGTGGCGCTGGAACGGACGGCCCAGGAGAGGTCCTCGGAGCCCGCGTGCTTGTCCACCAGCTGCTGGTAGGCGTTCCGGATCTGCGCCTCGAAGTCCTGCAGGAAGGGCGTCTCGCGCATCAGCGCCCGGATCTCCTTGCCCGCAGCTGCCAGGGCCGTCACGTCATCGGTGTCCAGTCCCACAAGCCGGTCCGCGATCTTCTGGTCCAGGCCCGAATCAGCCAGGAAGCTGCGGTAGGCGTCCGCCGTCGTGGCAAAGCCGTCAGGGACCTGGACGCCGGCGGAGGTGAGGTTCTGCACCATCTCACCGAGGGAGGCGTTCTTGCCCCCTACCCGGTCCAGGTCCTTGAGTCCGAGTTCTGAGAACCACAGGATGTCTGTTGTCATAATTGCTGCTCCTTTGCAGGGATGATGGCATGCCGGGGCGCCGCCCGCTCGCGGCTGTGGCCGGTTGGTGGGCGCGGATCCTGTCTACAGTGACAGGTCCGGAGCGTTCTTTCCAACATGATGTGCGCCACACGGGGCTTGTGAAATTTTTCCCTAATGTTTGAGGTTCATCCGCTGCAGGATGGTGGCCGCCATTTCCTCCACGGACACCGTCGCCGAATTCAAGTACGGGATCCGGTGGGAGACGTACAACTGCTCGGCACTGCGCAGCTCGAAGCCGCACTGCCGTAGCGACGCGTAGGGTGAGCCGCGGCGCCGCTCAGTGCGGATCTGGCTCAGCCGCAGGGGGTTGGAGGACAGTCCGAAACACTTCTCAACAAAAGGCCGCAGCGGCTTGGGCAGCCCTTCCCGTTGAAAATCCTCGTCCACCAGCGGGAAGTTCGCGGCGAAGATGCCGTGCTGCAGCGCCAGGTACATGGTGGTGGGCGTTTTTCCGCAGCGGGACGGTGCCACCAGGATGACCTGCGCCTTTTCCAGCGCCCGCAGGCTCTGGCCGTCGTCGTGTTCCATGGCGTACTCGACGGCGGCCATCCGGGATTGATACCGCTCCGCGTTGCCGAGGCCGTGGGCCCTGCCGGGTTCAGCGCTGGCCGGGGAGCCGAGGGCTTCCTCCAGCTGTCCCACATGCGTCCCGATGAGATCCACTATTATCCCCTGGCACGTTGCAATGGCCTGTCTGATGTCGCTGCTGACGGCTGTGGAAAAGACGATGGGCCGCGGGCCGGTGGCGACCAGTTTGTCGATGGTGCCCACCACGGTTCTGGCCTGTTCGGCGGTGGTAATGAACGGGACCGTAATGCGGTCAAAGTTGTTCGCGGGGAACTGCGTCAACAAGGTGTTGCCGAGCGTTTCCGCGGTGATGCCGGTGCTGTCCGAAAGGAAGTAGACAGGCCGAATCTCGTCATTGGTCATGAAGGCATTCCACCATCCGGTGGTTGAGCTTGTCGAAACCCGGGCTTTTACCCGGCAGAAACACTGCGGCAACCTGGCCGGGGCATGCTGGGCTTACGGGGACAACCAGCAGGGGGCACAGCATGATCACTGACAAGGTGCAGACGGAACGAATCCAACTCGGCGACCACATCGAGGCGTGGCACAACGGCAAGCTCTTCCACAAAGGCCGGGTGACCGACGTCGTACGTTCACTGGAACTGATCTGGATCCTGGACGCGAGGACCGGCACGCGGAAGCTGCTGGACCCGGACGCTCTGGAGATCATCAAAGTGGCGGCCCCGCATGTGGCCGGGTAGGTTAAAAGGCGCACTGTGCGGAGTGTTGTTATGTCCAGATCGAACGGGACTTGCGCCGAATCAGGTACTCGTGAAACTTGGGGGCCGTGTATTCGTAGAGGCCCTTTTGCAGCCGATAGACCACTCCCTGGTCCGCCAGCCTGCCCATCAGGACGTTGACGTTGCCTTGTTTGCGGGAAGTGACGTTGTGTATGTCAGCCGTCCGCAGCGGCGGATAGTCGCAGTCGCCGGTGAGCAGGAGGAGGTCCTGCTCGGCAGGGGTTAAGGAGTCGAGCCGGGGAGAGTAGAAATCGTGGTCCAGGCGTTTGAAGATCGCCTCGCGGAGACCTTTCAGCAGGTCAAGGGTCAGGACGTTCGATGATGTGTCGACCGCATCATCCCAGAGCTCCGCACCCCACAGCTGCACGAAGTACGGATACCCTTCCACGTCGTCCATCACGGCACTCAGAAGGTCTTCGCTGGCCTCTTTGCCGGTGCCATCCAACGGACGAAGGAACGCTTCACGCGTCTGGTCCCGCGTCAGGCGCCCTACCTCTTCCCCGCGGAACATCCGCTCGCTATACGTTCGAGCCTTGAGCAGGTTCGCGATCAAAGTCGGCAGTCCACAAAGCACGAGGGCAACAGGCACCTGCTGCTCCTGGAGTGTGTTGACCGCGGCGATGAGCAGCGACAGCGGATGCTGCCCGTCCCGATCCTTGTCGTCCACGAGTACCTGCGCCTCGTCGAGCATCAGGACAAGGCCGGCCCTCCCGGACTTCACCGCGATGCGAGCCGTTTCCAGAAGGTCTGATGCAAGGTTGGATTCCTTGGAGTTGGCTGAGCCGCCCAAAGAGACGGTGACATCTTCAAATGTCATGGTCGCCAGCGATCGCGCACCACTAATGACGGCCTCCGTCTTCTGGCGAAGACTTTCAGTCCGTGATACTTGGGCCTGAACGTCCAAGAGAAGGTCATGGAGCACCCCGACGATGGCGTCTTCACGATTGTGTCGAGGCTCTAACTGGAGCCTGCCGACGGCCCAGTTAAGCTCCCCCTTCGTCACTTCTTCGAAATGCTTGAGCAACACTGTCTTCCCCACGCCCCGGAGCCCGGTAATGCGATAGTTGGCCGGGATCTCGGGGGCTCCCCTGAGTATTGCCCGCAGGATTCGTTCCTGACTTTCACGTCCCGCAAGAAAAAGGGGCGTGTTGGCCGCTCCGGGACGATATGGGTTTTTGATGGGAACTCCCCGGCTACTCAGTACTTACAAAATATTGTTATTATTCATGATTCTAACAGAAATCTTTTAGAACCGAACCGCCGGGCTTCGGCCGCTTAGCTTGTGAGCACTCTGGGTTCGGCCTAGATTTGGACATGACCAATTCGCCCGAACATGAGCTGCTCATTGAGCTGCAGGACCTGATTATCGGCACGGGATCGGTGGCGGACTTCCTAGGCGGGCTCTCCATCATCGCCGCGGCCGCTCTGAGCCGCTCGGCCGGCGCCACGGTGGAGTGCGGGGTCACCCTTAAGCACGCCAGGAAAACCACCACCGTAGGCGGCAGCACCGAGCGCGCAGTCCACCTGGACCGCATCGAACAGGCCGTGGGCGACGGGCCGTGCATCGCAGCGTTGAAGGCAGCGACCCCTGTACTGCTGGCCGATGTCCGCACCGACCCGCGCTGGCCGACCTACCAGGAACGACTGATCGAGGAGGGCATCCACAGCGCCCTGGGCGTCCCGCTTGAACTCGGCGAAAACGCGGCCGCAGTCCTGAACTTCTTCGCGCCGGCCACCGGCGTGTTCACCGAGGCGACCATCAGCGAGGCGGCCAGTTTCGCCGACGTCGCCGGCAGTGCCGTCCGCCTCGCCGTCAGGGTGGGAACCGCCGAGAGCGCCGCGGATGACCTGAGCGCGGCGATGATGAGCCGCACGGCCATCAACATTGCCTGCGGGATCATCATGGCCCAGAACCGCTGCAGCCAGACCGAGGCGATGTCCATCCTGATGAAGGTCTCCAGCCACCGGAACCAGAAGCTCCGGGACGTGGCCGACGAGATCGTCCGGAAGGTCTCGGGCGAGGAAGCCAGCACCTACTTCGACATGTAGGGACACCAACGAAACCCGGGCCTGGTGGCTACCTGCCCGCCCTGGAAAAAAGCGAGTACTCACTACTCGTGTGCCACCCCGGCAGGGCCTTTTACGATGAGGGCGTACCGACACATGGGGGCTGGGGCATGATGATCGATCAACTGGTGGACTGGCGCGTCTCGGGGGTCCTGCTGGATATCCGTGGACACTCGGAAGCGGCATCGGCGTGCGCACTGGCCCGGATTGCGGCGTCCGCCGTGAGCGAGATTGCCGGCTACCCCGTGGAGAGCACGGTGACGCTCGTGCGGCCGGACGGGACGCCCTTCACAGCGGCAACCACCGACGCCGCCGGCGGCCTTTCCCGGTGGGACCAGCTCGCCGGACGGGGTCCCACCTCGCGGGCACTGGGCGGCCGCCTGACCATCATTCTCAATGATCACTGCCTGGACAAGCGCTGGGACGAGTACCCGGCAAGTCTCAGGTCAGCCGGCTTCCGCTCCGCCGTCGCCGTGCCATTGCCGCTGGAACGCGGCTACCGGGCCGCACTTACGTTGTATTCAGCGGAAACGAACGTGTTCACCCCGGTTGTCGCCAGCCAGGCGCTGGAGTTCTCCGACGTGGCGGCCAAGAGCCTGGTCCTGGCACTGCAGGTCCGGGCTGGCCTGGCCCAATCCGCGGATCTCCGCGCAGCCATGGCCAGCCGCACCGCTGTCAACGTCGCCTGCGGTGTGATCATGGGCCAGAACGGGTGCTCCTACGAGTCGGCGTTGCAGATGCTCACGCTCGCATCGAACCATCGGAACCTGACCATCCGCGACGCCGCCGAAGCGATGCTGCGCCCGCTCCCGGGCGGGGTTCCGCCCACACACTTCCAGCAGCGCGCCTGACGCAGCGCCCGCCGTCGAGCGTTAAGGGCGCCACGACTGTTGCGCACCCCGCCCCACTCCCCCGAATGTAAGTAGCGCTAAGTGTCGTTATGAGGGCTCATAACGACACTTAGCGCTACTCAGTTGGGCGGGGACGCGCAGAACCGTCAGCGCAGAACCACTGTGCGCCCGCCGTCGAGCATTACCCGGCCTTCACAGTGCCACCGGACCGCGTTGCTCAGCGCCTTGCACTCAGCGTCGCGGCCCACGCGCACCAGGTCATCGGCCGTGTACGTGTGGTCCACGTCGATGACCTGCTGGGCGATGATCGGCCCCTCATCCAGCTCGGCGTTGACGTAATGCGCCGTGGCGCCCACGGTTTTCACGCCGCGGTCGTACGCCTGGTGGTACGGCTTGGCGCCCTTGAAGCTGGGCAGGAACGAGTGGTGGATGTTGATGGTCCGGCCCGTCAGCTGCGCCGACAGCTCGTCGCTGAGGACCTGCATGTAGCGGGCCAGGACCACCAGCTCCACATCGTATTCATCCACGAGCTCCAGCAGGCGGGCTTCCTGCGCCGGCTTGGTCTCCTGGGTGACCGGGAGGTGGAAGAACGGGATGCCGTGCCACTTGACCAGTTCCTGGTGGTCCGTGTGGTTGGAGACCACGGCCACGATTTCCACCGGAAGATCACCCGTGCGGGCCCGGAACAGCAGGTCGTTGAGGCAGTGCCCGAACTTGGACACCATCACCAGCACACGGCGCTTGCGGCCGTGCGGCTCCAGCTGCCAGTTCATGGCCCACTCAGCAGCCAGCGGCCCGAAGTCCCGGCGCAGGTCCTCCGTGGTCAGCGGCTGCTTGCCGGATTCGAAATGCACCCGCATGAAGAACTGCTGGGCCTGGCGGTCACCGAAGTGCTTGGTGTCGATGATGTCGCAGTCGTGATCCAGCAGGTACCCGGTGATCGCGTGGACGATCCCCGGCGACTCGGCGCAGTTGACGGTCAGAACATGTTCGGTTGCCACTTAGCTCTCCCGCGATGCCTTCGCGTCGGCCAGCTCCGCGTCGGCCAGGGCCTTCTCCTCGGCCACTTCCTTCTCGCCGGCGAGGTCCTTCTGGAACTCCGCGTAGCGGGCCAGGTGAGCCGGACGCTTCCGCAGGATGACCCAGGCGACGCCCAGGATGACGAACCAGATGGGCGTAATCAGCAGCGCCAGAAGGGTATCCGGCTGCGTGGTCAGTGCCCACAGGACGAAGGCGAAGAACGCGAAGACCACCCAGACCATGGGGATGCCGCCCGGCATCTTGAACTTGGACGCCGCGTGCAGGTGCGGACGGCGTGAACGGAACTTCAGGTAGCTGGCCAGGATGATGGACCAGACAAAGACGAAGCAGACGGCGGCCACGGTGGTGACCATGTCGAAGGCCTTGCCGATGTCCTTGCCGGCGTACATCAGGACGATGCCGGAGAGCAGCAGGATGCAGGAGAGGAACAGGGCGTTCTGCGGGACCTTGCGGGCGGACAGGCGGCTGAAGACGGTGGGGGCGTCGCCCTCCTGGGCCAGGCCGTACACCATGCGGGAGGTGGAGTAGATGCCGGAGTTGGCAGAGGACATGGCCGAGCTGAGCACCACCAGGTTCACGATGGTGGCCGCGGCGCCGAGGCCGGCCAGGGAGAACATGGCGATGAACGGGCTGTGGCCGGCCTGGAACTGGGTCCACGGCGTGACGGACATCAGGATGATGAGGGCGCCTACGTAGAAGAGCAGCACGCGGATGGGGATGGAGTTGATGGCCTTGGGCAGGTTCTTCTCCGGGTCCTTGGCCTCGGCGGCGGTGGTGCCTACGAGTTCAATACCCACAAAGGCGAAGACGGCGATCTGGAAGCCGGCCACAAAGCCCATGAATTCGTTCGGGAACAACCCGCCGTGGCTCCACAGGTTGGTGAAGGTGGCCGGGCCGGCGTCGGACTGGAAACCGCTGAAGATCATAAACAGGCCAACAATGATCAGCGCCGCAATGGCGATGATCTTGATCAGCGCGAACCAGAACTCGGTCTCACCGAATGCCCGCACCGTTGCGAGGTTCAGGACCAGAAGGATGATCACGGTGGCGATGCCCGGAATCCACAATGGCACCCCCGGCCAGAGTTCCTCCGAGTAGGCAGCAATGGCGATGACGTCCGCGATGCCCGTGATCACCCAGCAGAACCAGTAGGTCCAGCCGGTGAAGAAGCCGGCCCACGGGCCCAGCAGGTCAGCGGCGAAGTCGCTGAAGGACTTGTAGTTCAGGTTGGACAGCAGCAGTTCGCCCATGGCCCGCATCACGAAGAACAGCATGAAGCCGATGATCATGTAGACGAAAATTACGGACGGGCCGGCGGCCGAGATGGTCTTGCCTGAGCCCATAAAAAGGCCCGTGCCGATGGCGCCGCCAATGGCGATCAGCTGGATGTGCCTGTTGCTGAGCTGGCGTTCAAGATGGGGCGTTTCCGGGGTGGTGACGGTTTTAGTACTCACGTGCTGCTCCTCGAATCAATGCTGGCTGGAGTGCCGTTGTGGAAGACGCGGCCGCTTCGTTGGGGACCGCATCGAGGTTGTTGAAGCTGTAAAGGTGGATCCCTGCGATGCCGGGCTGGCTTTCGAGCCCGGCCACCAGGGGGTGGGGTGAGTAACGGTCACCGCTGAGCAGCTTGCGCGCCAGTGGGCCTTTGCGGCTAAGGAACTTCAGGGAACTTCCGACGCCGATCTGCGTGGCGAGTGCCACCAGCTTGGTCCGCGGGACGGACCCCGCCATGCCTGCCCAGACGGGCAGGTCCACGCCTTCGCGGCGCAGGAGCGCCGCGAAGTCGAGGATTTTGGCGGCGTCGAAGCACATCTGGGTGACCACGTGGGTGGCCAGGTCCTGCTTGTCCTGCAGGGCGTCCAGCAGGTCCAGGGCCGCCACGGTCGGGTGGCCTTCCGGGTAGCCTGCCACGCCGGCGCGCATCCGGCCGCCGGTGTAGTGGGCGATGTCCTCGAGCAGCGGGAGCGCTGACTCGTACGGCCCGGCGGGCTGCTTCCGGTCGCCGCCGATCACAAACACCTCGCGGATGCCGGCACCGTCGCACTCCCGCATGATCCGGGTCAGCTCGGCCCGGTCGTGGATGCTGCGTGCGGCCAGGTGCGGGATGACGGTGTAGCCGAGCGTGCTCAGCTCCACCGACGTGCGCATGGTCCGCTCGATGCCGTGGTGCGGCAGGCACGTCATGGTCAGCGTGGTGGTCAGCGGAACCAGCGCCTGGACCTGGTCAACAATCCCGGTTGAGGGGATGATTTCGATTCTTGTAGGGAGCATCTTCGGTCCTTTCTGGATCTCGGCTCTGAATACCGGAACGGTCAGCTGGCGTGGGCGGCCAGCAGTGAGCTGGCTTCCTGGCGGGTGCTGCCGGAGGACTCGATGTGCGCGAGTTCGGCGGGGATTTCCCAGCCCTTCTTGCGCATCGCGGTGGCCCAGAGCCGGCCGGCCCGGTAGGAGGAACGGACCAGCGGCCCGGACATGACCCCGAGGAACCCGATCTCATTGGCCTCGTCCTGGAGGTCCACGAACTCCTGCGGCTTGACCCAGCGGTCCACCGGCAGGTGCCGTTCGGAGGGGCGCAGGTATTGGGTGATGGTGATCAGGTCACACCCGGCCTCGTGCAGGTCCCGCAGGGCTTCTGAGATCTCCTCGCGGGTCTCGCCCATACCCAGGATCAGGTTGGACTTGGTCACCATCCCCAGCTTGCGGCCCTGGGTGATGACATCCAGGGACCGGTCGTACCGGAACGCGGGCCGGATGCGCTTGAAAATCCGGGGCACGGTCTCGACGTTGTGCGCGAAGACCTCCGGCTTCGAATCGCAGATCGCCGCGATGTGCTCGGGCTTGCCGGAGAAGTCAGGGATCAGCAGTTCGACGCCGGTGCCCGGGTTCAGCTCGTGGATCTTCCGGACCGTCTCGGCATACAGCCACACGCCCTCATCGGCCAGGTCATCACGGGCCACACCGGTGACCGTGGCGTAGCGCAGCTGCATCGCCAGGACCGAGCGGGCCACCTTCGTGGGCTCGAACATGTCCACCGGGGACGGCTTGCCCGTGTCGATCTGGCAGAAATCACAGCGCCGGGTGCATTCGGACCCGCCGATCAGGAACGTGGCTTCCTTGTCTTCCCAGCACTCAAAAATGTTCGGGCAGCCGGCCTCCTCACACACCGTGTGCAGGCCTTCCTTCTTGACCAGGTTCTTGAGCTGGACATACTCCGGACCCATCTGGACCTTCGCCTTGATCCACTCCGGCTTCCGCTCCACAGGTACTGCAGAGTTGCGCTGCTCAACGCGCAGCAGCTTCCGGCCTTCTGGTGCCAGTGTCATCAGTTCTCTTCCCTTAGCATTCCACTACGTTGACGGCGAGGCCGCCCATGGCTGTTTCCTTGTACTTGGAGCTCATGTCCCTGCCGGTCTCGCGCATGGTCACGATCACCTCGTCCAGGGACACCCGGTGCGTACCGTCCCCCCACAGGGCCATCTTTGCTGCGTTGATGGCCTTCGCCGCCGCAATCGCGTTCCGTTCGATGCACGGCACCTGGACCAGCCCGCCGATCGGATCGCACGTCAGGCCCAGGTTGTGTTCCATCGCGATCTCCGCCGCGTTCTCCACCTGCTGGGGCGTCCCGCCCATCACCTCAGCGAGTGCACCAGCCGCCATGGACGACGCCGATCCCACCTCGCCCTGGCAGCCCACCTCGGCACCCGAAATGGACGCCTGCTCCTTGTACAGCACCCCGATGGCACCGGCCGTGAGCAGGAACTTGACCACAACGTCGTCGCGGTCTTGCTGCGTGGCCTTGTCCATGCCGGGCGCGAAATGCAGCGCGTAGTACAGGACTGCCGGGATGATCCCCGCAGCACCGTTGGTGGGCGCCGTGACAACCCGGCCGCCGGACGCGTTCTCCTCGTTCACTGCCAGGGCGATGAGGTTCACCCATTCCTGCCAGTACTTCGCGTCCCGGTCCTTGTCCTCCTTTTCGAGCCGCTCATGCCAGTCCGGAGCACGACGGCGGACCTTCAGTCCCCCGGGCAGCAGCCCCTCACGCTTGAGGCTGGTTGCCACACACTCCTCCATCACGGAGTAGATGTGCAGCAGGCCTTCGCGGATTTCCGCCTCGGACCGGGACGCACGTTCGTTGACGAACATGATGTCGCCGATGGACAGGCCCTTGGACTGGCACCGGCCCAGCAACTCCGCGGCGGTGCGGAACGGCAGCGGCAGTTCCTTCTTGGACTCGTCCAGTTCCTTCAGGGCCGCGTCCTCTTCGCCTTCGCGGACAATGAAGCCGCCGCCGACGGAGAAGAACGTTGCCTTGTGGAGGACTTCGCCTGCCTCGTCAGTGACCGTGAAGGTCATGCCGTTGGTGTGCCGCGGCAAGACAGTGAGCGGCCGCAGGACCATGTCCTTGACCCCGTACGGCAGGGGAACGGAACCAGCGAGCTGGAGGGTACCGGTTTCGGCGATGGCGGCGAGCCGCTCCTCCACCTCGGCCGGCAGGATCTTCTCGGGGTGGAAACCCTCCAGGCCCAGGAGGATGGCCGTCATGGTGCCGTGGCCATGGCCGGTTGCCGCCAGCGACCCGTACAGGTCCACCCGCAGCCCCGCCACCCCGTCCAGGCTGCCGGAGCCCTTGAGCTCCTCGGCAAACACGGCGGCAGCGCGCATCGGCCCCACCGTGTGAGAGCTCGACGGCCCGATCCCGACGGAGAACAAATCAAAGACTCCAACGGCCATGATGACTTCCTAACTAAAAAATTACTAATGACGAGCCGGGCATCCTGCGTAAGCCGCAGGAAGACCGAACTCCCTGTAGGGGCCGGCGGGCGGGGGTTTTCGAAAGCGTGCGTCAGAGCGACGAAGGAGCAGCACGCGTGAAAACTCCGGTCCGCCGGCCCCGGCACCTCAGCTGAGGTTTGCGACAGACGGGTACAGCGGGTGGGCGGCGGCGAGTGCCTCTACCCGGTGACGCAGGCCGGAAAGGTCCGCGTCGGCGTCGGCAATCAATGCCTCGGCGATGATGTCCGCAACTTCACGGAAAGCTGCCTCGCCGAAACCACGGGTGGCCAGCGCGGGGGTGCCGATCCGGAGGCCGGAGGTGACCATCGGAGGGCGCGGGTCGAACGGTACGGCGTTGCGGTTGACGGTGATGTCAATCGCGGCGAGGCGGTCCTCGGCCTGCTGGCCGTCCAATTCGCAGTTGCGCAGGTCAACCAGGACCAGGTGGACGTCGGTGCCGCCGGAGATCACGTTGATGCCCTTGGCGGTGACGTCCGGCTGGACCAGGCGGTCGGCCAGGATGCTGGCGCCGGCGAGGACGCGCTCCTGGCGTTCCTTGAACTCCGGCGTTGCTGCGATCTTGAAGGCCACGGCCTTGCCGGCGATGACGTGCTCCAGCGGGCCGCCCTGCTGTCCGGGGAAGACAGCCGAGTTGATCTTCTTGGCGATCGCGGCGTCGTTGGAGAGGATGATGCCGCCGCGCGGACCGGCGAGGGTCTTGTGCGTGGTGGACGTGGTGACGTGGGCGTGCGGCACGGGGCTCGGGTGCAGGCCAGCCGCCACCAGACCGGCGAAGTGCGCCATGTCCACCATCAGGAAGGCACCCACCAGATCGGCGATCCGGCGGAACTCGGCGAAGTCCAGCTGGCGGGCGTAGGCCGACCAGCCGGCGACAATCAGCTGCGGCTTGTGCTCCAGCGCCAGGCGCTCCACCTCGGCCATGTCAATGGTGTGGGTGTCTTCGCGGACCTGGTACGGGACCACGTTGTATAGCTTGCCGGAGAAGTTGATCTTCATGCCGTGGGTCAGGTGGCCGCCGTGGGCCAGGTTCAGGCCCATGATGGTATCGCCCGGCTTGATCAGCGCGTGCATGACCGAGGCGTTGGCCTGGGCGCCGGAGTGCGGCTGCACGTTGGCGAACTCGGCACCGAACAGGGCCTTGACGCGGTCGATGGCCAGCTGCTCGATGACGTCCACGTGCTCGCAGCCACCGTAGTAGCGCTTGCCCGGGTAGCCCTCGGCGTACTTGTTGGTCAGGACCGAGCCCTGCGCCTGCATCACGGCAACGGCCGTGTGGTTCTCGGAGGCGATCATTTCCAGGCCATTGCGCTGGCGGCGCAGTTCGTCGTCGATCTTGACGGCGATCTCGGGGTCCAGCACCGACAGGTCGGTGTCCAGGCTCGCGGAAACTACCTGCTCAAAAACTGCGGTGCCTGCTGCAGCGGGGCTCACAGTTCGCCACCGTTTACTTCGGCGTATTCCTGGGCGGACAGCAGCGGGCCCTCGGACTCGACGGTCACCTTGAACAGCCAGCCGGCACCGTACGGATCGGAGTTGATCAGTGCAGGATCGCCGATGGCGTCTTCGTTGATTTCCGTGACCTCGCCCGTCACCGGGGAGTACAGGTCAGAGACGGACTTGGTGGACTCGATCTCGCCGCAGGTCTCCCCCGCGGTCACTGTGGAGCCAACCTCGGGCAGGTCCACGTAGACGATGTCGCCCAGCGCCTCAGCGGCAACAGCGGACACGCCAACAACGGACGGACCAGAGCCATCAAAGGCGATCCACTCGTGCTCAGCGGAGTACTTCAGTTCAGCGGCAACCTTAGCCATGTGTGTTCCTTACGTTCGAAATCTGTGGGTGGTCGAGTTGGGCCGGGCGTTCCCCGATATCCTCTGCATGCTGCTCGTTCCTCGCTTTGACGCATGCTGCCGGATACCGCGGACCCCCCGAGGGGCCGGCGGGACGGGGTTTTCGAAAGCGTGCGTCAGAGCGACGAAGGAGCAGCACGCGTGAAAACTCCGGCCTGCCGGTTCCGGACTTGGCTTACTTTTGGCGCTTGTAGAACGGCAGGGCGACAACCTCGAAAGGCTCTGCCTTGCCGCGCAGGTCGATGTCCAGGGCGGTGCCAACCTCGGCGTGCTCGACGTCGACATAGGCCATCGCGACCGGGTAGCCGAGGGTGGGGCTGGGCTGGCCGGAGGTGACTTCGCCAACCTCTGCGCCGCCCTTGAGCACCGGGTAGTGCCCGCGGCCGGCGCGACGGCCGAGACCTTTCAAGCCCACCAGCTTACGCTTTGACCCGGCTTCCTTGGCGGCTTCCAGGGCGGCGCGGCCCACGAAGTCGCCTTCCTTGCTCTTGAGCGCCACAACGCCACCCAGGCCGGCGTCGAACGGTGACCCTTCGAGGGAAAGCTCGTTGCCGTACAGCGGCATGCCCGCTTCGAGGCGGAGCGAATCGCGGGAGGCGAGGCCGCACGGGACGATGCCGAACTCGGCCCCCGCTTCGGCGACGGATGCCCACAGGGAGGCGGCGCCGTCGTTCGCTACAAAGAGCTCGAAGCCGTCCTCGCCGGTGTAACCGGTGCGGGCCAGGATGACGTTGTGGCCGGCCACGGTGAGTTCGTTGAACGCGTAGTACTTCAGGTCTGTGACGAGCGGGTGCTGGGCCTCAGCGGTCAGCTTGAGCAGGATGGCCTCTGCCTTGGGACCCTGGACCGCGATCAGCGACGTGATGGCGGAGGCGTCCTCCACCTTCACGTTGAACGCCGTGGCGCGTTCGGCCAGGGCGACGGCGACGGTGGGGGCGTTGCCCGCGTTGGGGACCACGAGGTATTTCTCGTCGCCGAAACGGTAGACGATGAGGTCATCGATGATGCCGCCGTCGGCGTTGCAGATGAGCGAGTACCTGGCCTTCCCGTCCGCGATGGCGGAGAGTTTGCCCACCAGTGCGTAGTCCAGGAACGCGCCGGCTTCCAGGCCGGAGACCCAGACTTCGCCCATGTGGGAGAGGTCGAACAGGCCGGCAGCCTTGCGCACAGCGTGGTGCTCGGCCAGCTCGGAGCTGTACTTCAGGGGCATCTGCCAGCCACCGAAATCGGTGAAGGAAGCGCCGAGTTTCTTGTGCTCTTCGTAGAGAGCGGTGTAGTTCTCAGTCATTGTGAAAGCCTTTCATACGAGACTAGTTCGCGAATTCTTCGATGGGCGGGCAGGAGCAGATCAGGTTGCGGTCCCCGGCTGCGCCGTCGATGCGGCCGACGGGCGGGAAGTACTTGTCCTGCTTGAGGTGGTGGACCGGGAAGGCGGCCTGCTCACGCGGGTACTCGCGGGCCCAGTCGGAAGATACGACGGCGGACGCGGTGTGGGGTGCGTGGCGCAGCGGGCTGTTCTCGACAGTGAAGTCGCCGTTGGCCACCTGGTCGATTTCCTTGCGGATGGTGATCATCGCGTCGATGAACCGGTCGATCTCCACAAGGTCCTCGGACTCGGTGGGCTCCACCATCAGCGTGCCCGCCACCGGGAACGCGAGGGTGGGGGCGTGGAAGCCATAATCGATCAGGCGCTTGGCCACGTCCTCCGCGGTGACGCCGGTCCTGGCCGTCAGGTCGCGCAGGTCCAGGATGCACTCGTGCGCCACCAGCCCACCCTCGCCGGTGTAGAGAACCGGGAAGTACTCATTCAGGCGGGCCGCAACATAGTTCGCCGCCAGCAGCGCCGACTTCGTGGCCTCGGTCAGGCCCTCGGCACCCATCAGCTTCACGTAGGCCCAGGAGATGGGCAGGACGCCGGCGGAGCCGTAGTTGGATGCGCTGATGGCCACGCCGTGGCCGGCTTCGTGCGCTGCCTTGTTGGCGTCACCGGGCATAAACGGTGCCAGGTGCGCCTTGGCTGCGACCGGGCCAACGCCGGGGCCGCCGCCGCCGTGCGGGATGCAGAAGGTCTTGTGCAGGTTCAGGTGCGAGACGTCGCCGCCGAACTTGCCCGGCTGTGCCAGGCCGACAAGGGCGTTGAGGTTGGCGCCGTCGACGTAGACCTGGCCGCCGGCAGCGTGCACGGCGTCGCAGATTTCGGTGACGTCGGCGTCGTAGACGCCGTGGGTGGAGGGGTAGGTGATCATGATCGCCGAGAGGACGTCCTTGTTGGCCTCGATCTTGGCATTCAGGTCCGCGTGATCGATGCTGCCGTCAGGCGCCGTTGCCACAACGACAACCTTCATGCCGGCCAGGACAGCGGAGGCGGCGTTGGTGCCGTGGGCCGAGGCCGGGATCAGGCAGACCGTGCGCTGGGCATCGCCGCGGGATAGGTGGTAGCCGCGGATGGCCAGCAGGCCCGCGAGCTCACCCTGGGACCCGGCATTCGGCTGCAGGGACACCTGGTCGTACCCGGTGATTTCCGCGAGGTCAGCTTCCAGCCCGCCGATGAGTTCGCGCCAGCCCACGGTCTGGGAATCCGGGGCGAACGGGTGGATCGAGGCGAACTCCGGCCAGGAAATGGCCTCCATCTCTGCCGTGGCGTTCAGCTTCATCGTGCAGGAACCCAGCGGGATCATGGTGCGGTCCAGGGCCAGGTCGCGGTCACTCAGCCGGCGGATGTAGCGCAGCAGCTGGGTCTCGGAACGGTGCGTGTTAAACACGGGGTGCTGCAGGTACTCGGAAGTGCGGAGCACCGATTCGGGCAGTTCAAAGCCCTTCGCGTCCACAACCGGACCGGCACCGAAGGCGACGGCGATCGCGGAGAGGACATCCGTCGTCGTAGTTTCATCAGCGGAGACGCCGATGGTGTCCTCGTCGATGTGGCGCAGGTTGATGCCACGTGCTTCGGCGGCGGCGATGACCTTGCCGGCCTTGCCCGGGACGCGGACCGTGACTGTGTCGAAAAAGGTCTCGGTGACCAGTTCGCGGCCGGCGACCTTCAGCGTGGTCGCCAGGGTGCGGGCGTTGTGGTGGACCTGCTCGGCGATTGCCTTGAGACCGTCGGGGCCGTGGTAGACGGCGTAGAACGAGGAAACGATGGCCAGCAGTGCCTGCGCGGTGCAGATGTTGGACGTGGCCTTCTCACGGCGGATGTGCTGCTCCCGGGTCTGCAGCGCCAGACGGTAGGCGGGGGTCCCGGCGTCGTCCTTGGAGACTCCGACGAGGCGGCCCGGCATGGACCGCTCCAGGCCCTTCGCCACCGCCATGTAGGCCGCGTGCGGTCCGCCGAAGAACAACGGCACACCAAAACGCTGGGTCGAGCCGACGGCGATGTCCGCGCCCTGCTCCCCCGGAGGCGTGATCAGCGTCAGCGCCAACAGGTCGGCAGCGACCGTGACGAGGGCGCCGCGCTCCTTGGCTGCAGCGATCACGTCGGCGTGGTTGAAGACCCGGCCCGAGACGCCCGGCTGCTGCAGCACAATCCCGTTGATAACGCCGTCGGGCAGGCCCTTGGACAGGTCAGCGACCTCCACCTCAAAGCCCAGGGCTTCGGCGCGGCCCTTCACAATCGCGATGGTCTGCGGCAGGCAATCGGCATCCAGGACCGTCTTGCCGTCCCGGGCCTCCTTGTTCTTGTTCGCCCGGCGCATCATCAGCACAGCCTCGGCCACGGCGGTGGCTTCATCCAGCAGCGACGCGTTCGCGATCGGCAGGCCCACCAGGTCCTGGACCATGGTCTGGAAGTTCAGCAGCGCCTCCAGGCGGCCCTGCGAAATCTCCGGCTGGTACGGCGTGTACGCGGTGTACCAGGCCGGGGCCTCCAGGATGTTCCGCCGGATCACCGCAGGCGTGACCGTGTCGTAGTAACCCTGGCCGATCATCTGGACAGCCGTCTTGTTCTTCGCCGCGAGCTTCCGCAGCTCCGCAAGGACCTCAACCTCACTGAGGGCGTCCTTAAGGGCCAGCGGCTTGGCCTGGCGGATGGAGTCGGGGACGGCAACGTCCACGAGGCCGTCAACGCTGTCATAGCCAACGGCCTTGAGCATGGCGTCAATATCGGCCTGGCGGCGCGCACCAATATGACGATCGGCAAAGGTGGAAGGGGACGACTGGATGGTCATGAAGGAACTCCATAATTCAGGTGGCGCGCTGGGTACGCCACATTGATTCGGGTTCCTCCCCGCTCTGTATTGGACCTGAGAGTTTCCGCGCCACCTGCTTTTACAGGGTGACGCTTGCACCGTCGGTGAGCCCGTTGCCGGACTACTTTCCAGAGTTGCCTAACCGCGGCGGTACGTGGGCCTGAGAGATTCCCGGAGAGGATTTGCTCCTACGGCGCCTGCTGAACGTACCGGCAGGACTCTCCCGCCGCAGATCAAAAGCATGTGCCACTTCGTCAGTGACACGTCTCACAGGTTAGCCCGATTTCGGGCGGCGTGCAAGATTTCCGCCGGCGACGGCGTCACATCACCATCGGTTGCTCCGTAAAGGCCCTTTTGGGAGCCCTTAAGGGCCCCTACGGAGCAATCGATGGGAAATCGGGTCATCCCGGCACTCCGCACAATGAGGCGCGCGACGAGGTCTGGGAGGAGCTGCTCACCATCATGGAGGACAAGCACGACGGCGGCGACCTCCCCGAAGGCGTGCTGCGCAGGGCGCTGGCGCGGAACGCGGAATTGGTCGAAGCGTTCAGCAGGGCATGGCCGCCGCTCAACTACAGCGCGCTTGTGGGGGACCTCTGGCGGGTGCCCGCCTACCTGCGCCTGTGCGCCCCCTGGCTCAGTCCCGACGAGGTGCAGAAGCTGCAGCGCCAGGACCCGCACGCCTGGACCACGTCCGACCTGCCGCTCCTGGACGCGGCCCGGCAACGGCTCGGCGACCCCGAGGCGTCACGCCGCAAGCGCCGGCAGGACGCCGCCCTGGCCGCTGAGTGTGAGCTGATGGACCGGGTGGTTGATGCTCCGCTGCCCGTCCCGGAGCTTCACCGTCGTGGGGGACCGCGCCCAGGCCAGGCACGGGTTTGCCGAGTCGTGGCTGGAACGGCTCGAACGGGTCGGATTGACGAACGTGAACCTGGCGAGCCTCAGCATCAACTACCGGACGCCGGAAGAGGTCATGGCAGAAGCCGAGCCGGTCATCCGGGCCGTCGTCCCGGACGCCAACGTGCCCACCTCGATCCGGAGCAGCGGCCTTCCCGTCGTCCACGGATCCACACTGCAGCTGGGCTCGATCCTCGACACCTGGCTCGCCGAGCACGACGACGGGACCGCCTGCGTCATCAGCACCACTGACGCGGGACACGGCCCGTTCCTGGCGACGTCCCGCGCCAGGTGGCTGTCCCCGGAACTGGTGAAGGGGCTCGAGTTCGACCTGGTGGTCCTCGTGGACCCGGAGGGCTTCGGTCCGGGCATCGAAGGAGCGGTAGACCGCTATGTCGCGATGACCCGGGCGACCCGGCAGCTCGTCATCCTCACAAGCCCCTGATGTCGGCCCAGCAGGCGATTAGCCCGGACTGCTAGGCTGGTCGAAGTTTCACCACTTTCACCACTTTCACCACTTTCACCTAGTTTCACCCGGAGGCGTCTGTGCAGAATCCTTTCAAACCCACTGCCGGAGCCACCCCTCCGGACCTAATCGGCAGAGCCGGGCTGCTGGACGAATTCGAATACGGCTTGCAACAGGGATCGGGTGCTCCGGGGCTACTCACGATCATTACGGGATCCCGGGGCATTGGCAAGACCGTAATGCTCGGTGCCGCGGAGGCGATCGCCAGAGATCACGGATGGGCCGTGATCTCCCGAACGGCCAATCCGGGATTCCTGGCAAAGATCGGCGACGACATGCTCCGACTTGCAGACGAGTTCGGGGACGGTCCGCCGACGCGGAAGATCACGGCTTTCTCCGCCGCAGGGTTCGGGTTGACCACGCAACTCCCGCAGGAACGCTTTCCGGATTGGCGGCGGACCGGCGAGGAACTCCTGCGACTGCTGGACGCAAAGGGAACGGGCTTAGTCATCACTATTGACGAGATCCATGCCGTCGACCGGACAGAAATCTCGCAGTTGGCTGCCGACGTCCAACACTTCATTCGCGACGGCCTGCCGATCGGCCTGATCTTCGCCGGCCTCCCCTCGGCCGTGTCTGATCTTCTTAACGAAGGCGTAGCCACCTTCCTGCGGCGGGCCGACAGGATCAACCTGCACGAAGCGGCCGTCGCCGAAGTCACCGCCTCTTACCAGGAACTTTTCAGCGAAGGAGGCATCGGCGTCTCCCCGGAGCTGATCAGCGAGGCGGCGGCGGCCACAGAGGGCTACCCGTTCCTTATTCAGCTCGTCGGCTATTACCTCTGGATGGAGGCTGGTAAGTCGGGCTGGACGTTGGATCAGCGCGGCGTCCGCGCCGCCATCGCGGCCGCGCTGCGACGGAACACCCTGGTTGTTGTCGAGTCCGCACTTTCGGACATCTCTGACAAGGACCGCGAGTTCCTCGATGCGATGGCCCAGCAGGATGGCCCTTCGTCAGCTGCCCAGATCGGGAACATCATCAAGTCCAAACCAAATCTGGTCTCCAAGTACCGGAACAGGCTCATCGCAGCCGGGCTGATCGAGTCTGCCGGCTACGGGAAGGTCGACTTTGCCATCCCCGGACTGCGCCAACACCTTCGAGGGTAGAGCCGTCCACGGCCTATCACGTGATGAATCCTCCTGATCTCGATGCCGTAGAGACGGCTGCGCCATGTCGGCGCAGCCGCCCGCCCGGGTGGGTGGTGATCAGCGGGTGTGGTGCGATGCCTGGAGCTCAAACACCGGTGTGGGCAGCCCCTCCAGCCGGGCCTTGAGCTGCAGGGCCAGGTAGTTGGAATAGTGCCGGCTCTGGTGCAGGTTGCCGCCATGGATCCAGAGGTTCTCCACGTTGGTGGGCTTCCACATGTTCCGCAGCTCGCCCTCCCAGGGGCCAGGGTCCTTGGGCGTTTCGGAGCCGAAACCCCAGCACTTGCCCACCCTGTCAGCCACCTCGGGTGAGACAAGGTCAGCGAGCCAGCCGTTCATCGAACCGTAGCCGGTGGCGTAGATGATCACGTCGGCTTCCAGCTCGGTGCCGTTGTCCATGACCACGGCGTTGCCGGTGATCTTGCTGACCTGGCCGTTGGCGAGTTTCACGCGGCCGTCGATGATCAGCTGGGAGGCGCCGACGTCGATGTAGTAGCCGGAGCCACGCCGCAGGTACTTCAGGAACAGCCCCGAACCGTCCACTCCGAAGTCCAGCTCGAAACCCGCAGCCTCGAGCTGGGTGTAGAAACCGGCGTCCCGCTTTGCCATCTCCTGATAGACCGGGATCTGGGCCTCCGGGAGGATCCGGTACGGCAGCGAGGCGAACAGGAGGTCGGCCTTCTCCGTGGTGACGCCGTTGGCCAGCGCCTTCTCCGAGTAGAGGTCGCCGAGGGCCAGGTCCATGAGGGACTCACTGCGGGCAATGTGGGTGGACGAGCGCTGGATCATGGTGACGTCGGCGCCGTGCTCCCAGAGGTCGGCGCAGATGTCGTGGGCCGAGTTGTTTGACCCGATCACCACGGCCTTCTTGCCCGTCCAGTCGCCGCCACCGGGGTGCTTGGAGGAGTGGTACTGCTCCCCCAGGAAGCTCTCGGCGCCGTCGAACGCTGGCACGTTGGGGTAACCGGAGACGCCCAAGGCGAAGACGAGCTGTTTGGGACGCAAGGTGACCGGTGCGCCGTCGCGGATGACCTGGACGACCCATTCTTGAGCGTCCTCGTCGTAGCGGGCGTTGGTGCATTCGGTGCTGGACCAGTAGTTCAGCTCCATGATGCGGGTGTAATGCTCCAGCCAGTCGCCGATCTTGTCCTTGGCCGCGAACACAGGCCAGTCTTCCGGGAACTTCAGGTACGGCAGGTGGTCGTACCAGACGGGGTCGTGCAGGTGCAGGGACTTGTAGCGGTTGCGCCAGGAGTCGCCGGGCTTTTCGTTCTTCTCAATGATGAGGGTGGGCACGCCGAGCCGGCGCAGCCGGGCGCCGAGGCCGATCCCGCCCTGCCCGCCGCCGATGATCACGGTGTAGGGCTGGTCCTCGTAGCCGAGCCTGGCTTCCTGCTCCTCCTTCAGTTCCAGCCAGGACTTGCGGCCCTTGCTGATGTGGTGGGCCACGCCCTTCTCACGATTGGCGCCCTTCTTTTCCTCGAAGCCCTTCAGCTCCTGCATGGTGGTAAGCAGGGTCCAGCACTTGCCGTTGCGCAGGCGCAGATGAGCGTAGCCGCGGGCCTGCGAGGTCTCGAAGTTGACCCAGGCCTCTGTACCGGCAGCGTCCCCGGTGGCGTCCTCGGCCAGGGTCCAGTTGGACGGCTGAATGTCCTCCAAGGTGGCGTCCAGCATGCTCCTGATCTGGTCCTTGCCCTCGAGCGTTTTGAGATTCCAGGTGAAGGATACGAAGTCGCGCCAATACGATTCGTCCTCGAACAATTCCAGTGCTGCCTCGGTGTTGTGGCTGCGCAGCGCGTCGTCGAACTGCGCCAGCCAAGCCTCGGCTATGCCATTTGCGGTCTCAGGCATGTCTCCTCTTTCCATTGCTGACGATGAGTCATTGCCCGGTTCCATAACAGCCGACCGGGTGGTGACTCGCATCACAAGTAAATGTCGCGGGGGGTTACAATCGGGTTACACGGGCCTCCCCCCTTTCCTGCGGGGTCTTCGGGCAGATCGATTCGACGGCGAGTTGGGAGTAGACGCATGCAGCACGCGTTGGCGCCTGATCCCGGGCTCCGTTTCTCCTCTCCCCTGGAGTACGCCAGGACGCTCCGCAGCGCGCAGGATGCCACGCTGGCCGGCTCGCCGGATCCTGCGTTTTCGCCGTCATTGCTTGAGTCGTGGCGCCGCTCCCTGGCTCTGGGAATCAACCCCGAGCAGCACAGTCCGGTGCATCTGCATGACGTTTCTGAAGCCCGTTCTTTGGGCGCCGGACACCGCCTGGCATCCGTGGTTCCGGCGTTGTCCCAGATGCTCGCCGATGAGTCCGCCGCGGGCCGCCACCTGCTGATCGTCACTGACCATCTGGGCGAGGTGCTGTGGCGGGTCGGCAGCGGGTCAGCGTTGCGGCAGGCCGACTCACTGGAGTTTGTGGAAGGTGCCGACTGGTCCGAGTCCGGCATCGGCACCAATGCCATCAGCGAGGCGCTTATTACCGGGGGCCCGGCCCAGTTGTTTTCGGCCGAGCACCTGGTGCGGACCCACCACGACTGGGCCTGCACCGCCGCCCCGATCCGCGACCCTTTCAGCGGGGAGATCGTCGGCGTGCTGGATGTTTCGGGGCCGATCGACACCGTGACGCCGGACAGCCTGCGGATGGTGCGTTGCGGCGTGCGGCTGGCCGAGGAGCTGTTGAGGTCCGCAGGCCCGACGGCGGAACTGAGTCCGCGTGCCGCCGTCGGACTTTCCCGTCCCGGCACCGCCTCTACGCTGTTCCTGCGGCTGCTCGGCGACAAGCCGACAGCAGAGCTCGACGGCGGCCGTGGCGTTCCGATCACGCTGCGCCGAGCCGAAATACTGGCGTTGCTGGCCTCGCGAACACAGGGCTGGAGCGCCGAAGAGCTGGCCTACCAGCTGCACGGCGAGGACGGAGCGGCCGCGACAATTCGGACGGAAATGCACCGGATCCGTGCGGTGTTGGGTGCCGTGGTGGAGCCCAATCCGTACCGTTTTGCCGCTGGCGTGACTGTGGTGTCCGACGCCGACGCTGTGGCCGGGTACTTGCGGGCCGGCCGCCTCGGCGAAGCGTTGGCGGCGTACCCGGCCCGCCTGCTCAACCGCTCGAATAACCTGGCCGTTGAGCTCATGCGTGACGAATTGAATGAGGCTGTTGCGGCCTCGGTCCGTTCCAGCGGAGATGCCGACCTGATCTCACGCTGGTGCGCCAGCGATATGGGCTCGTGCGACATCGCCGCCGCTTCCGCGTTGGCACGATTGACCGGTCCTGAGGACGCGCGTTTCCAGTTGGTGCGGGCCCGAATGGACCGGATTGATCGGGAGTTGCGGGCTTAAGTTTGGCGCCGCCCCCGATGTTGCACGGCACTAACCACAGCCGCTACCGGACGGCGTCGTCGAGCAACTGCCGGAACTGGGCTTCGGTGTTGAGGACGAGTTTTTCGCCGTTCAGGAAGAACGTCGGGGTGCCGGTAACACCGAGGGCTTTTCCGTCCGCGATGTCCCGGCGGATCCGTTCCTTGGTGTCCTCGGCGGCAACATCCTGATCGAACCGGGCCATGTCGAGGCCGAGGCCTTCCGCGTAGGTCCGGAAGAGGGCGGCCTGGGAGTCCTGCTTTTCGCCCCACTCGGGCTGGGTCGCGAAAAGCTTCGTGACCATCGGTTCGTAGTGGCCCTGACGCGCGGCGGCTTCGACAGCGAGCGCTGCCGTGCCGGAGTTCGGGTGTCCGGGCAGGGGGAAGTAGCGGAGGACGAACGTGATCCGGTCCCCGTAGTCCTCCTTCAGCTCCGTCACCAAAGGCTCGGCGGCGCGGCAGGCCTCGCACTCGAAGTCCAGAAACTCAACCAGCTGGGCTTTCTCGGCCGGTGGGCTGGTGAGCCGGTGGCTGTCTTCCCTCACCACCGGGGAATCAGCGGCCGCCGGGGGCACGGGCGTGGCGGGTTTGTTCGCGGTAAACACGGCGAACCAGATCAGACCCACAGCCACGAGGACCGCCAGAATGGTCCAGATAGCGACGCGGACGTTGCGCGCGACAGTGACGGCACTCATCGGCCAGTGTTCCCCCTCAGCTTAGAACCCAGTACCTCAATCATAGCCAGAGCGCCACCGCACCGACGGTTTTGACCTGCGGCTACTCCGGTTCGCGCGACGCATCGCTGAGGCGCTCCACCAGCCGGTGCGCAACCGCAAAGCCGCGCGTCCCAGGCTTCCCCGCGTCCGGGCTGACGGCACCCACGTCCGCGCCGTCGTCGGCCATCACACGCTCCCACCTGTACAACTCGTCAACGACGAACCGCCACGCCGGTGGCGGCAGCGCAACGGTAATCTCGTCATCGGTGGGCGGCCAGCCGCCCCAGCCGTCCTTATTCCGCGGGTGGGCGCGGGTTGCCGCCCAGCCCGCCGCGCGGATCGCGTGGCCCTGCCCGACGACGGTCTCGGCGCCGTCCACGGCAGCAATGGCGACGGTGTTGTCAATGGTCCCGTCGATGAACAGCCAGTCCTCCACGCTCATGGTCAACGCGAGCAGATCCTCCTCCTGGTTGTCCGCTCCGGGGTTCGTCACTGCGTCACTCCAACTGTTCCCATTCCACGAATCTAGACCAACATCATCCTTCACCGTAGGCACCAATGCCGGTCCGGGCATGATCCGCTTCGGACATCACGCCCGGACCGCCTGGGTTGAGCCGTCAGAGAACTTTGGAGAGGAACTCCTGGGTGCGGGCCTGCTGCGGATTGGCGATGACGTCGCGCGGCTTGCCGCTTTCGACGACGATGCCGCCGTCCATGAAGGTCAGGGTGTCTCCGACCTCGCGCGCGAAGCCGATCTCGTGGGTGACCACGATCATAGTCATGCCGGACTTGGCCAGGTCTTTCATCACGTTGAGCACTTCGCCCACGAGTTCCGGGTCCAGGGCCGAGGTCGGCTCGTCGAAGAGCATCAGTTCAGGCTCCATCGCCAATGCACGGGCGATGGCCACGCGCTGCTGCTGGCCACCGGAGAGCTGCGCGGGATAGTGGTTGGCGTGGTTTCCGAGACCGACACGGTCCAGAAGTTCCATCGCGCGTGATCTGGCCTTCACCTTGGATTGCCGCTTGACTTGGGTGGGCGCCTCGATAATGTTCTGTAGCGCCGTACGGTGCGGGAAGAGGTTGAAGCGCTGGAAGACCATGCCGATCTCCCGACGCTGGGCGGCGATCTCTTTGATGGTCAGGTCATGCAGGCGGCCGCGGTTCTCGCGGTAGCCGATCATTTCTTCGCGGACGTGGATCCGGCCGGCGCTGATGGTTTCCAGCATGTTGATGCAGCGCAGCAACGTGGACTTCCCGGACCCGGACGGGCCGATCAGGACGGAAACCTCGCCCTGCCGGACCGTCATGTCGATCCCGCGGAGCACATGGTGCTCTCCGAAGTACTTGTGGACCCCGTCAATCCGGACGAGGGCCTCCTTCGTCATGAGGTCGTTGGTGATGGTCACGGTAGCTCATCCTTTATTTTGGGTGCTTTGGCTGCGGCGGCCGCAGGGGTCGGCTTGACCGGGGCAGGGACGATGTTGTCCACGCCCTTTCCGAAGTGGCGCTCAACGTAGTACTGGCCCACCATCAGGATGCTGGTGATCACCAGGTACCAGAGGGCGGCCACGATCAGCAACGGAATGGGCAGGTAGCTGCGGTTGGCGATGCCGTTGGTTGCGAATGTCAGGTCCAGGGTGAACGGCACCGCGAGCACCAGCGAGGTGGTCTTGAGCATCCCGATGGTCTCATTGCCGGTGGGTGGCACGATGACGCGCATGGCCTGGGGCAGAATGATCCGCCACATGATTTTGGACTTGCGCATCCCCAGGGCCTCGGCGGCTTCCATCTGGCCGGAGTCGACGGACTTCAGGCCGGCGCGGAAAATTTCGGCCAGATAGGCTGACTCGTTCAACCCCAGTCCCAGGATTGCTGCCATGAAGGCGGTGATTACGTCCTGGGTGCTGAAGCTGAACAGTTCCGGTCCGAACGGAATCCCCAGGGCGATCTTGGGATAAAGAACGGAGATGAGGCCCCAGAACACCAGCTGGGTGTAGACCGGTGTGCCGCGGAAGAACCAGACCCAGGTCCAGCTCACGCCGCGGAACAGGGGATTGTCCGACTGGCGCATGAAGGCCAGGAGAATGGCCAGCAAGATGGCGATCGCCATCGAGAGGACTGTCAGCAGCAACGTCCAGCCGATGCCCTGGATGACGAGCACGTCCATGAAATAGGTGCCGACGATGTCCCAGCGGAAATTGGTATTGGTGACCAGGCTCTGGCCCAGCAGCGCGGCGAACAGCAGGATGAGGACGGCGCCGGCCCAGCGGCCGGGATGGCGGACCGGAACGGCGTCGATCAGTTCCGGTTTCCGGTGCGCGGCAATGGTCCTGCGGTCGCTGGTATCGGTGGGTGCGAGGCTGCTCAATTCCCTACCGCCGGGTTCACTTCAGACTTCGTGACGGCGCCCGTGGTGTTGCTCCAGGTGTCCAGGATTTTCCCGTAGGTCCCGTCGCTGATGAGTTTGTTCATGACGTTTTTCATGAGCTCGGACAGGGCGGTGTCGCTCTTGGCGACCGCGATACCTTGCGGTGCCGCAGCGTAAACATCGCCCAGGGGCTCCAGCTTGCCGCCGGTCTGCGAGAGGGCATAGCCGATGATGGGGGAATCGGCGGCCATGGCGTCGATGCTGCCGTTCACCAGACGGGTGGTCACATCTGTCTGCGTTTTCAAAGTGACGACGTTGACGCCCGGTTTTCCGGCATCCGTGCATGCCTTGGACCGGCCGGAGACGTCGGGGTCCTCCTGGGTGGTGCCGGTCTGCACCCCTACGGTTTTGCCGCAGATGTCATCGACGCTGAAATTCTTCGGGTTGCCCTTCTGGACGGCCCACAACGTGCCGGCATTGAAGTAGCTGACCATGTTGACGGCCTTCAGACGCTCCGCGTTGATTGTGAAGGAGGAGATTCCCAGATCGTACTTGGCACCGAGAGCGGGCAGGATTCCCGTGAATTCCGACGTCTGGACCTTGACCTTCAGGCCGAGGGTCGCACCGATGGCCTTGGCGAAATCCACGTTGTAGCCCACCGGGGTCTGGCCATCGGCGCCGCCCAGGGATTCGGCAGGTGCGTACGTTGTGTCGGCACCCACCGTGAGGGTGCCCTTGCTCCTGATGGCCTCAGGTACGCTCGCGGCGAGGGCATCGTCCCTGGCCACAGAGGCGGGATCAAAGCCAGTGGAACCCGGGGCAGCTCCCCCCGAGGTCTGTGATGCATTGGTGCAACCGGTCAGAGCAAGAAGGCCGATGGCGAGACTCGCCAGTGCCTTTGTCCTCTTGGACGGAGAAAACGACATTGTTTACCTCTTGGTTGGTGTGGCCCATGAATGGGATTGTTTTCTGACTGCCTGCACGCAGGTCGGCGTGCGGGCGCGCCGGTACTGGCGCTTGGTCGATCTCCCTACCTGCTTGCCGGTCGGGACATAGGTGAAAGATCAGACCAGGGATAGGCGGGAACCGTTGAGTTCGGCGGCGGACCTGCTGAACAGGGCGGCCGAAGCGGCTCCGAGATCCTTCACATGGGTGAATCCCGGGAATTTCCGGTCGGGCTGGGAAGCCTTCATCTTGTCGTCGACGAGGGCCTTGACCACGAACACGACGGCAGCTGACCGCTGCGGTTGCCGGTGGTTCGTGCTGCCGGATTGTGAGCTGCGGAAGCCGTCGGCCACCGCCAGCGTCCAGGCCTCGGAAGCGGCCTTGATCGCTGCGTAGGCGGCACCACCTGCTGAGGGATTGGCAGCTGCCTGGGCAGACACGATGGCCAGCCGGCCCGCCGGGGACTTTTCAAGGTCGTCGTAGAAGGCGCGGCTGGTGTTTCGCAGTGTCGTCAGGACGCTGGTGTGCAGAAAGTCCCAGTCGGAGTCCTCCTGCCCAGGTATGCCGTCGCCGCCGCGCCAGCCGCCCACCAAGTGGATCAGGCCATCGAGGGGTCCAAGGTCCCGGCGGACCGAGGACGCCAGTTCCCGGACGGCCGCGGGTTCTGCGAGGTTGCAGGTGTAGCCGGTGACGTTGGGCCAGGACTGTGCGAGGTTTTGCACGCGCTCAGTGTCCAGGTCCACGGCGGCGACGCGGAATCCGGCGCCGCTGAGGGCCGATACGACGGCGGTCCCGGCCTCGCTGGTGGAGCCGGCCACCATGACCGTCCTGGGTCCGTCGGGAGCCATCATGCCGCGTCCTTGCGGCTGTTGCCGCCGTTGGGCTCGCCGGTGATTCCGGCCGTGGATTCGATGACGTTTCTCATCTTTTTCTCCAGTGCTTCGTAGAACATTGAAAGTGGGAACTCGTCATCAAGCACCTGGTCGGTCAGGCCCCGAGGAGGGCCGTCAAGGGCCAGCGCCTGGGGCCCCTTGGCCCAGTGGGATGCGGGGTTCGGGGTGACTGTGGCGCTGATGAATTCATAGGCCGCAAGCCAGTGAGCGGTTTTCGGGCGGTCAATTGAACGCCAGTAGAGCTCCTCGATCCGCTTCCCGAGTTCGATAACTACTTCTGGCGCTTCCGACCAGTCGATGGACAGTTTCGAGTCCGTCCAATGAAGCACGTTGTGCTGGTGCATCCAGGCGAAAAGGAGCTGACCGCCAAGGCCGTCGTAATTGCGGACCCGGTTTCCTGTCATCGCGAACCGGAAAATCCGGTCGAAGATTACGGCATACTGGACGAGTTTCGCGTGGTTTCGCGCCTCCGGCGGCGCGTTCTCATCCCTCTCGATACGGACGGATTCACGGAATGCCGTCAGATCGCACCGCAGCTCTTCCAGGGTGTAGAGAAAGTACGGCATCCTCTGCTTGATCATGAACGGATCAAACGGCAGATCCCCGCGCATGTGCGTCCTGTCATGGATCAGATCCCACATCACGAAGGTTTCCATGGCCAGCTGAGGGTCTTCAAGCAGCCGCCGCGCTCCGTCGGGGAGAGTGAGGGACGTGATGTCGCTGGCTGCGGCCACCACCCTCCGGAACCGCTCAGCCTCGCGATCCGCGAAAATACCACCCCAGGTGAACTGCGGCGTTTCACGGACGGCTACGCTCTCAGGAAACAACACCGCCGAGTTCGTGTCATAGCCTGGTGTGAAGTCGATGAAGCGAATGGGTACGAAAAGCTGGTTCGAATACTCTGCACCTTCGAGTTCAGCGATGAACTCCGGCCACACTACTTCGAACAGCACGGCCTCCACGAAGCGGTTCGGGCTGCCGTTCTGCGTATACATAGGGAAGACCACCAGATGCGGCAGTCCGTCGATTCGGTGCTGCTGTGGCTGGAATGCGAGCAGAGAATCCAGGAAGTCCGGGACCCCGAACGAGGAGGCAGCCCACCGCTCGAAGTCAACTTCGAGCCGGGCCAGATACTCCGCATCGTGCGGGAACGAAGGGGCCAAATCCCTGATTGAAGCGGTGATCGTGGCGACCTCGTACAGGGCGCGGTCATGGTCCCCCGGATCAGGTATCGAGCCGTCCTTCACCTGGATCTGCTGCAGTTCTCCGGCGGCCCGTTTCAGCTCGGTCCAGGACGAGTTTGAGGCAAGCAGGGTCCCTGTTGAGGAGCGGGATACGTTTTGTGCTTGTGTTGCAGTCATTGCTACGGCGTCCTTCCTTCTCTGTGACCCGCGTAACACTAGTGAACAGAAAGACATCTTTATCTAAAAACAGGGGCACAGTAAGCAAGTCTTAGTCTAGATTCGGGAAATAGAGCTGGTGACCAAGAGTTTCCTGTGCACCCGTTCAAGGTTGGCCCTGTACGGTACTGGGGTTTAGCCGTCTACAATAGGTGCATAGGTACGCACATATTGATTGAGGGATCCTTATGATCGAAGTTCTGGCCGTCCGCGCCTACCGGAAGCTCTTCTCAGCCCAGATTGTTGCGTTGCTGGGGACCGGTTTGCTGACTGTGGCCCTCGGACTGCTGGCGTTCGACCTTGCAGGAGCGCAGGCCGGGGCCGTGCTCGGGACAGCGCTGACCATAAAGATGCTGGCCTACGTCTTCGTCGCGCCAGTCATGGCGGCACTGGTGGAAAAGCTGCCAAAAAAGCCGGTCCTGGTTGCAGCGGACCTGATCCGTGGCGGAATCGCCCTGATGCTGCCCGCGGTGGATCAGGCCTGGCAAATCTATGTGCTGATATTTGTCCTTCAGAGTGCCTCGGCTACGTTCACGCCGGCTTTCCAGTCCCTGATCCCCGTGGTGCTGCCCGATGAACGGCAGTACACGCGGGCCTTGTCACTTTCCCGTCTCGCGTATGACCTGGAATCCCTGGTCAGCCCGGCCCTGGCCGCAGGACTCCTGTCCGTACTTACATTCCACGAACTTTTTCTCGGCACCGTGGCGGGCTTTGTGTTCTCTGCGGCATTGGTGGTGACCACCAGACTGCCTGCAGCACCGGCGGCCCGTCAGGAAGGATCACTCTGGCACCGCACCACCCTCGGCGCGAGGATCTTCGCGAGAACGCCGGAACTGCGCGGCCTCCTGGCTTTGAACCTGGCCGTGGCGGCCGCTACATCCCTCGTGCTGGTCAACACGGTGGTCTATACCCGGGACCTGTTCGCAGGATCCAACGCCGACGTCGCCATTGCCCTGGCCTGTTACGGCGCCGGTTCGATGGCCGTCGCGCTCAGCGCACCCTGGGCGCTGGACCGGTTGGCCGACCGTTCGTTGATGATGTCCGGAGCTGCGCTTCTTGGCCTTGGCCTCGCCGGCACGTTTGTCCTGCTGGCGACGGCCGGTCCGTGGCTGATGCTGCTGGGGCTCTGGGCGGCACTCGGCGCCGGGAACTCGATGATCAGCACCCCTTCGGCCCGGTTACTGCGCCGCTCCGCAACGGAAAGCACGCGGGCCTACATCTTCACCGCCCAGTTCTCCCTCTCCCACGCGTGCTTCATCATCACCTACCCGGTAGCCGGCTGGATCGGCGCGTCCGCCGGCCAGCCCGCAGCCGCCGCCGTCCTGGCAGTGGTGGCTATGATCAGTACAGCAGCGGCCGTGAAATTCTGGCCGGCTGCCTCCAGGACCGGCCCAGAACCGGCCATCATGAAAGGGTGATCCGGTGGAAGAGGCCCAAGTCGTCACCACACCGAGCCTTCACCATCCCCGGCTCCCTGATGCCCGCCGACTGGATGCCGCCACGGCCACGTTCCGGATGCTCTCCGATCCCACCCGCCTGCACATTCTCTGGCTCCTGACCCAGGAACCGGCCGACGTCACCACCCTGGTGGAACGCACCGGAGCCTCCCGGACCTCAGTCAGCCAGCATCTGGCCAAGCTCCGCTTCAGCGGCCTCGTCAGCACGCAGAAGGTCAGTCGCAGGGTGGTCTACAGCATCGCGGACGGCCATCTGGCCCGACTTGTCCTGGAAGGCCTGAACCACGCCGATCACACCGTCACCGGGGAACCCAGCCACGGCTGACTGTCCTGGCGGTAAGGCGAGCGCTCGGCCGCCCGCTCCCCCGGTGCTGTGGGCGTCGGCACATTGCAAGATATACCCCATGGGGGTATTCTTTGGGTGTTGCCAGTGAAGTGGTTTGTCCAGGCCCTTGCAATTCCGGCCCTTACAGCCGTTCAACCCCAGCACCTCATCACACCTCTCTTGCAAAAGGACAGAACTGATATGAGTGCATCCCCGGTCCGGACCGAACTGCCCATCGTTGCAGCTGAAACTGCAGGGTGCAGTTGCTGCTCCACCCCTTCAGCGAAGCAGCTGTCACCCCAGGCAGAAGGTACGGAGTACACCGTCACCGGCCTGACGTGCGGTCACTGTGTCCAGACCGTTGAAAAGGCAGTCACCGCGCTCGACGGCGTGACATCAGCCGCCGTCGAACTCGTCGCCGGCGGGACCTCGCGCCTAAGCGTCTCCGGGCCCCACACGGAAACCTCCGTCCGGGACGCCGTCACCGCCGCCGGGTACAGCCTCAGCAGCAGGTAGTCCACCTCCCGCCCTGATGACAGTCCTGCTGACGCCGTCAGGGAACACTCCCCCCAACAGGAGGGCACCAATGGAAAACCACCACGATCACCACGGCGGGAAAGACCACGCCGGCCACCAGCCCCCGAACCCCGTACCGGGCCAGGCAACGGCGGTGGCAAGCCCGCCCGTAGATCACGCCGGCCACGCCCACGAGCAGCATGGTGCTCACGACGACGACCACGCGGTCCACAGCCACGGGCAGCACGCCGGGCACAGTACCGCCATGTTCAAGAACAGGTTCTGGCTCACCCTGGTCCTGTCCGTGCCCGTGGTGTACTTCAGCCCGATGGTCGGCCACCTCCTGGGCTATGAGCCCCTGAAATTCCCCGGCTCAACGTGGATCCCGGCCGTGCTGGGAACGGTGATTTTCCTCTACGGAGGCCAGCCGTTCCTCAAAGGCGGACTGCAGGAACTGAAGACCCGGAGCCCGGGGATGATGCTGCTGATCGCCATGGCCATCACCGTCGCGTTTGCCGCGTCCTGGGTCACTAGCCTGGGCATCGGCGGGTTCGACCTGGACTTCTGGTGGGAACTGGCGCTGCTGGTCGCGATCATGCTGCTGGGCCACTGGATCGAAATGCGGGCCCTTGGGTCGGCGCAGGGCGCCCTGGACGCCCTCGCGGCCTTACTTCCGGATGAGGCCGACCGCATCACCGGCTCCGGCACGGAGACCGTGCCCGTGTCCGAACTCCGCGAAGGCGACATTGTCCTGGTCCGCTCCGGTGCCCGCATGCCGGCCGACGGAACCGTCGTCGAAGGCCAGGCCGAGTTCGACGAGTCCATGATCACCGGCGAATCCAAAACCGTGCCCCGCGCTCCAGGAGACAAAGTGGTGGCCGGGACCGTCGCCACGGATAACACCGTCCGGGTCCGCGTGACCGCCGTCGGCGAGAACACCGCGCTGGCCGGCATCCAGCGGCTGGTCGCCGAGGCGCAGGCTTCCTCGTCCAAGGCGCAGGCGCTGGCCGACCGGGCCGCGGGGTTCCTGTTTTACTTCGCCGCCGGCGCGGGCATCATTACCTTCATCGTCTGGACCCTGCTGGGCAGCGTCCCGGAGGCAGTCACCCGCACCGTGACCGTCCTGGTGATCGCCTGCCCCCATGCTCTGGGCCTTGCCATCCCGCTGGTCATCGCCATCTCCACGGAACAGGCCGCCCGCGCCGGGGTGCTGATCAAGAACCGGATGGCCCTGGAACGGATGCGGACCATCGACGTTGTCCTCTTCGATAAGACCGGTACCCTCACCACCGGCGAACCGGACCTGAAGGACATCGCCGCCGTTGCGGGCGGGGATACAGACCGCCTGCTGGCCCTGGCCGCTGCGGTGGAATCCGACAGTGAACACCCCGTAGCACGGGCCATCGTCCGTGCCGCCCGCCATCGGAACCTGACCATCCAGGATGCCACCGGTTTCTCGTCCCTCATCGGCCGGGGCGTCCGTGCCACCGTGGACGGGCGGACAGTTCACGTCGGCGGACCCGCGCTCCTGCGCGAGCTCGGCGCCGTCGAGCCTGAACCGCTGGCCCGCTCCACCCGGACGTGGATGGACCGCGGCGCCGCCGTGCTGCACGTGATCGACGGGAACAGTGTCCTGGGAGCCGTCAGCCTCGAAGACGCCGTCCGCCCGGAATCCCGGCAGGCAGTGGCGGCTCTGCAGAACCGGGGCATCAAGGTTGCCATGATCACCGGTGACGCCCGGCAGGTGGCCCTGGCCGTCGCCGAAGAGCTGCACATTGACGAAGTCTTCGCCGAAGTCCTCCCGGCGGACAAGGACAAAAAGGTCGCCGAGCTCCAGGGCCGCGGGCTGAAAGTGGCGATGGTGGGCGACGGCGTCAACGACTCCCCGGCCCTGGCCAGGGCTGAAGTCGGCATCGCGATCGGCGCCGGCACGGACGTGGCGATGGAATCGGCCGGCGTGGTGCTGGCCGGCAATGACCCCCGCGCGGTGCTGTCCATGGTGGACCTGTCGCGGGCCAGCTACCGGAAGATGTGGCAGAACCTGATCTGGGCCACCGGCTACAACGTCTTGTCCGTCCCGTTGGCCGCGGGCGTGCTGGCCTTCGCCGGGGTGGTGCTGTCCCCCGCGGCCGGCGCTGTGCTGATGTCAGTGTCCACCATCGTGGTGGCGTTGAACGCCCAGCTGCTGCGCCGCGTGAAACTGAATCCCGCGCAGGTACGTTGAACCAGCGAACCACCCGGCAAAGGTCAACCCGGTACGGTTAAACCAAAAGGCCCGCCCACACGAGCAGGAGGAACGCCATGGCAGCAACAGCACCCGGCCCCTTCATGGCGCTCCTCCGGCGTGCAGGGCTGCTGACCGGGCTGCTCGCTGTCATCGCCGGGATTTTCGGGATGCACATTATGTCCGGCGCCCACACCATGCCCACGGCGGCCTCTGCCGGCACGGACATGACCCTGACGCAGATCCAAGGCTCCCATGCTGTACATGGGGGCCACCCGGCAGCCCAGTCCTCCACTGCCGACGCTCTGGTGGCACCGCTGGATCCGGCGGCACCGGTGTCCGGGACGGCGTCGCCCTGCACGTCTCCCGGCAGCTGCCCGGCGATGGCCGCCGGGGACGCTGCCTGCGTCCTGTCCCCGGCGAACACTTCCCTGTCGGCACCGCTGCCCGGCAGCACGCCGTTCCCGGCCTTCAACGTCACCGGTGCCGCCGTGGCCACTACCACCTATGCCTATCTACCGGGCAGTCCTTCCCCCGGCGACCTCTGCATCAGCCGGACGTAAAACTGCCCTGCGCCGCGTCCTGTCCGGCGCACCCTGCGCAGCCACTGACGCTGCCCAGCCACCCCGCATACGCCGGGGCCGGCCAACCCGGCCCCACCACCGCACGCATCCGCAACGGCGCCTGACGCCGGCTGACTTCGAAGGACCCTGATTTTGATGAAAAAGACCCTGACCATTTCCGCCCTCACCATCGCTACGGCGATTGCCCTGGCCGGCTGCTCCACCGGTTCCGCCGGTTCCGACGGAGGCAGCGTGCCGGGCATGAACCACGGCAGCTCCGGAATGTCCTCCAGCTCTGTCCCGGCAGCTGCCGACTTCAACGCAGCCGACGCCGTGTTCGCCCAGACGATGATCCCGCACCACGCCCAGGCCGTGGAAATGTCGGACCTGATGCTGAAGAAGGAAGGCATCCCGGCGACGGTGAGCGCCCTGGCCACCAGAATCAAAGCCGCCCAGGGGCCCGAAATCGAGAAAATGACGAGCTGGCTTAAGAGCTGGAACCAGTCCACGGAAGTGCCGTCTGCGATGGCTGGCGGGCACAGCATGTCCGGCATGATGGGCGAGGAGGACATGACCGCCCTCGGTGCGGCCCAGGGCACCGAGGCGTCCAGGCTGTTCCTGACCCAGATGATCGCCCACCACGAAGGCGCTGTCATGATGGCCAAGACCGAAAGCGCCGAAGGAAAGAACCCCGAAGCGGTCCAGCTGGCCAAAGACATCGTGACGGCCCAGGAAACCGAAATCCAGGAAATGAAGGACCTGCTGGCCACCCTGTAGCCAGCACCCCCAGGCACCGGCCCGGCCACGGGCCGGTGCCTGACCACCCATACTTTTCGTTCCGCCACCTGGAGAATCCCATGCCCGCGCGCACATTCAACCGTTACCGTCCCGCTTCGGCCGCCGCCGCGGCGACCGCATTTCTGCTCACTGTTGCCGCCTGCACACCCGCTTCGTCGCCGGCCGCGAGCACCGCTGCCCCGACCAACTCCGCGTCCGGCCTGCCCAGCAGCCACATACACGGCCTCACCGTGAACCGCGAAACGGACCAGGTTCTCCTGGCCACCCACGATGGTCTCTACGACGTCACCGCACATCCCGCCACCAAAATCGGCAGCACCAACGACCTGATGGGCTTCACCGCAGGCCCTGGCCAAGGCCTGTTTTACGCCTCGGGCCACCCTGGGCCGGGCTCAGACCTGCCTAACCCACTGGGCCTGATCCAATCCACCGACGGCGGCAAGACCTGGGAGCAGCTCTCCCGCCAAGGCGAATCGGACTTCCACGCACTCACCTCGGCCAAGTCCGGCATCGTGGCCTTTGACGGGACCCTGCGCACGAGCCCTGACGGGAAGACCTGGTCCGTTCAGGCCGCCGGCTTCAGCCCGGCGGCCCTGGCCGCGGACCCATTCAGTGACACGGTCCTGGCGACCACCCGCGACGGGGTGCAGCGCTCCACCGACGGCGGCAAGACCTGGGCCCTCACCCCGGCCGCCCCGGTGATCCAGTTCGTGACCTTCGCCAGCCCCACCGAAGCCATAGGCGTGGAACCGGACGGTTCCGTACATTATTCGGCTGACGGCGGGGCCACCTGGTCCCGGACGGGGCGGATCGAAGGGGAGGTCCAGGCGATAGCGGCGGTGGAGGGTTCAGGCGCGAACCCTTGGGTCTGGGCCGCCACCTCTGCCGGACTGGTCGTATCCACGGACGGCGGGGCCACCTTCCGCGCCTCGGACGCCGTCTGACCCGGTCACGGGAAGGCAGCAGGAAGGGCCTGTCCGCGGAGTGCGGGCAGGCCCTGCCTCTTGCCGTTCATTGCCATCTTCAAGCCCAGCACGGCACTGGGGTAAGCCTTGCTGGGGCCCGAAGAGCGGGGAAATGCGCGCTTAGCGCAGGACGCCGCAGGCGGCGGGGTCAGTGGCCTCTGCCGGGAGGTTCGGGTCAAGCTCACTGGCACCTTCAGGATCGCTGAAGTTGTAGGTTCCGTTGGCGTCGTAGTCCTGCCCGTGAATCACCAGGACGCCCTCGCCTTCGCGGACGGAGTCAGCGATCTGCTTGGCGGTACCGAGCCCGCCGGCACCGGGGTAGCCGGTCCCGGCTACATCAGTAAATTCGATGTTGTCCCGGCTGTAGTCATAGCTGCCGTCCTGGGAGACGGGGAACCGGGAAACGTCCAGGAAACTGGCGGGGGTGGTGTCACCGGTGGTGTTGAGCGAGACCACAACCGGGCCGTAGGCCGGAACACCCTCGACAGTATTCAGCCGTCCGTCACCGTTGCTGTCCAGCGCCAGCGTGGGGCACTCGTTCAGGGCCTGGTTGCCGTAATGGATGTGCTGGGCGTGCGGGGCATCGGGCGTCAACCCGGTGGCGTGGACCTCGATGTGCTGGATCTTCTGGTTGCGGACAACAGCAGTGGCTGTGCCCGCAGCCCCGGAGCCGTTAAGCTCCGTGAGGGTGGCTCTCAGCGTGACTGTTTTCTCCGCGGACTTTGGGCTCTGGGCCATTACCGGCATGGCACCCAGCGACGCAGCCGCCAGCAGTGCCACACCGGCACCACCAAAAACCAACTTTGTATTCCGTTTCACGATTCACTCCTTGGTCAGCGCCAACAGGGGAATCCCTGTAGTCAAGTGTGATTCGTACCACCATGCCTACAAGGATGGGTCTTCGCTCGAAATATCACGACGGCGGCATCCGGGTGCTGGGGGCGTCGGCACCCGCACGTGTTAAGTTGAAAGGTACGACGGGCCGCACCGGTCCGGCGCATCGGCTGGAAAGAGAAGTTCCGTGGAATCCCCCTCATCTGCCCCCGCACCCGTGAGGATCCTGACGGTCTGCACCGGCAACATCTGCCGTTCTCCCGTGGCCGAACGGCTGTTGCAGGCCGGGCTGGACCAGGTGATGCCGGGCGGATTTGAGGTCACCAGCGCCGGAACCCGGGCCATGGTGGGCGATCCGATGCAGCCGCTGTCCGGCGACATCGTGCGCACCTTCGGCGGGAACCCGGACGGTTTCGTCTCGCGGCAGCTGACCAGCAAGATCCTGCGCGGTGTGGACCTGGTCCTCACCATGACCTCGGGCCACCGCGGCGAAGTGCTCCAGCTGGACGCCTCCCTGCTCAAGCGCACCTTCACCATCCGCGAGTTTGCCCGCATGCTCGACGTCCTGGACGAGCGTGCGGACAGTGCCGCAAACGTTCCGGTAGCGGACGACGGCGGTAGTCCCCTCAGTGCCAACACCGCCTTCTGGCGGGGGCTGCCCGCGCGCGCTGCGTCCGTCCGGCACCTGTCACTGCCCGCGGATTCTTCCGAAAACGACATCATCGACCCCTACCGGCGCAGCCCCGAGATCTACCACCAGATGGAGGACGAACTGGCTCCGGCCATTGTTTCCATTCTGCGGCACGCGCGCCTGAACACTCTCGCCTAAACGCTCCCGGGCAAGCCGGCGTTAGCGAGGGGCAGGCGCCGCCTCAGGAGTAACCCCTGCAACCAAGGGGAAGAGCACACCTGCCAGAAACAGCAGGCTGGCCAGGAATGGGATGAAAGAGCAGCCCCTGGACCGTATTCAGCCGCTTGCCCATTCGCTTGTAACGCTCGTACTGCTTCTCCCAGGCCGCCCGGCTGGTGACAAGCAGAACCGGCTTCGTATTTTCCATCAGATCCCCCACAGATATCCCGTTCCTGACCAAGAGCCTAGTCCGCCCCGCACTGCGGGGCTTTCCACTGAACCCGGCGAGCCGCCGTCGTACGTTACAGCATGGAAACGACACGCTCCGCGTTGTAGCCGTAACCGGGTCCGAGGGCGGACACTAAGTCATGGCGAGCACCCCAAGCGGTCCTGATCCGATCGGCCCCGGCAATTCCGGCCCCGAGCCTGCTGCGCCTGCCGCACTGAAACGGCGCCGAATGATCGCGGCGGCGCTGTCGCTGCTACTGGTTGCGGTCGTCGCCGTGTCCGCCCTGCTGTTCACTAAGCCTGCCGCGGAAGTTGCGGCCCCGGTGCCCACCATCACTGACACCGCCACCCCCACTCCTTCGGAGACGACACCGCCACCGCCCCCGGCACCGGCCCCTCCCCCGCCGCCCGAACCCATCGCGGAACTCCCCGCCACGCCCATGAACATCCTGGTGATCGGCAGCGACAGCCGCGCGAACGCCCGGGAGCAGGCAGCCCACACCGCAGCCACGGGCGAATCGCAGGACCACCGCGCCGACACGCTCATGCTGGTTCATGTCCCGGCCGACCGCCGCAGTGTGCACGTGGTCTCCCTCATGCGCGACCTGTACGTAAGCATCCCCGACTACGGCTTCTCCAAGATCAACGACAGCCTGCAAGTGGGCGGCATACCGCTCGCGACCCGCACGGTGGAGTCCCTGATGGGGACCCACATCGACCACACCCTCATGCTGGACTTCCACGGTTTCAAGACGCTCACCGACGGGCTGGGCGGAATTGACGTGAACGTCACCGTGCCGTTCCAGTCCACTCACGAAACGCAGCACGTTTTCACACCGGGGGTGAACCACCTCGACGGCCAGGCGGCACTGGAATTCGTCCGCGAGCGCTACGCCTTCGTCGACGGCGACTTCCAGCGGGTCAGGAACCAGCAGACGTTCCTCCGCGCCATCCTCGCCCGGCTCACCAGCGACGGCGCCCTGCACGACGTGACCGCGGTGCGGGCCCTGGTGAATTTCGCATCCGGCTACCTCACGGTGGACCAGGGCTTTGATCCTGTGGGCGTCGCGATCCTGGCCTACGGCATGCGCGGCATCGACCCCAACGCCGTGGTGAGCCTGACCCTGCCGACTGCCGGGGTGGGCACAGCACCAGGAGGGGCGTCGGTCGTATTCCCGGACTACGGCGGGATCGCCCAGGTGGCGGCTGCCATGCGCGAAGGCCGGCTGCCCGAGTACGCGGGCGGGTAGTACGCCGGGCAACACGGTCCGGGTACTGGCGGGCACCAAGTGAAACGGCCCTTGGCTGTGCCAGGGGCCGTTTCATCGGTGACTTAACTCCGGGTGGGATCCGGGCGCAGCGGTGCGGGCCCCGGATCCGGGACGGGCAGCGGTCCGGGAGGTTCCGGCGTCGGGCTGGGCCTGTCCGGTCCCGGGTGGCCGGGATGGGTGGGCCCCGGATTGAAGGGGTCCGGGCCTGGTTCCGGCGGGAACGGCTCTGGTTCGTGCACTGGCGGGATGGTCATGGAACTTCCCCTCTCACGCTGGGCGGGTACGCCTTTGCGTGATCAGGATACGCCTGCCCCGCCATCAACGCTCTCTCACATCCTGCAGAAATTTCCCGAACCCTCTCTCACTCCGGCTGTGAGTGCGTTCTAGTCCGACCTGCTTCTAGGCCGGACGGCGCAGTCGGACCGGGCGGGAAACCGGCGCCTTGGCTGCTTGGTCGGCTTCCTGCATCCGCGGGACGGCAAACGTCACCACCAGGCGCGCGTCGGCGTCGTTGTCGGTGGACCTGATGGTCAGGCTCCTAGTGCCGGGCGGCACGGACGGGGTGAAGACCTGCAGGTTCCGGGAGCCCACGCTGGCGGAGTCCCGGAATGTGTATTGCGTGCCCCAATGGTCTTCGATGGCAATTTCCGGGATGGCTCTCCCGGCAGCGGACTCCACGTGGATGTTGACCACAAGGCAACTGCTCCAGACTTCGACGGAGAGCACCGTGAACTCGGCGCCCCGTGCCAGGTGCAAGCCGTACGTGGGCGGCAGGAGCATCTTCCGGAGGGTGCCTTTCGGTATTAGGTTTCGCATCATCGCCCCCAATATTACTAAGAGTGCTTACAATTAGCCCGCGATTATTACGCCCTGTCAAGGTCCCTGCTCCGCGTTCTGCGGCAACCCGCACCAGCATGGCCAGGGACGCATAAAAGTGGCCCCCGGCCAGGCCGGGGACCACCGTATCGGAAGGGTCGCCCGCAGACTGCCGATGCGCTATCTGGCGCTGTGGCGTGCCGAAACGGCTAACCGCCCTAAGAGGCAGATGAAAAAGAACGCGTCCGGATCCTCCCGGTAATGCCGTTCTAGCACCCGGCGAAGGGCGATTCAAGGGGTTCCGGCCGGTAACTTAGCGGCCCGTCCGGCCCGGCTGCAGGAGGGCGCTACCCCGGTAGCGAACGGCGGCCATTTTGTCCGCCCGGCTCTATATATTGAAGGCATGACCCAGACTCCGCTGCAGGATTCCGCCACTTCGTCCGCCGCCTCCTCCCCCGCGCCCCCAGTGGCCAAGAAGGTCCCGCACGAGCGGACGCACCACGGCGACACTTTCGTGGACAACTACGAGTGGCTGCGCGAGAAGGAATCTGCCGAAGTGGTTGAGCACCTGAAGGCCGAGAACGCCTACCAGGAGGCCATCACCGCCCACCAGGAGCCGTTGCGCGAGGCCATCTTCCAGGAAATCAAGGGCCGCACGCAGGAGACAGACCTGTCTGTCCCAAACCGCAAGGATGGCTGGTGGTACTTCAGCCGCTCGGTTGAGGGCAAGGAGTACGGCATCCAGTGCCGCGTCCGCGCCCAGGACACCGGCAACCCCGTTGCCGACTGGACTCCCCCCGCAGTGGAGGCCGGCGTCGAAATCCCCGGCGAGGAAGTGCTGCTGGACGGCAACATCGAGGCCGAAGGCAAGCCGTTCTTCTCGGTGGGCGGATCGGCCGTCACGGTGGACGGGAACCTCTACGCCTACGCCGTGGACAACGCCGGCGACGAACGTTTCACCCTCCACATCAAGGACCTCCGCACCGGGGAACTCCTCCCGGACGTCATCGAGAACATCTTCTACGGCGTCAGCTTCTCTCCCGACGGCACGCGCATTTTCTACACCGTGGTGGACGATTCGTGGCGCCCGTACCAGGTCAAGTCCCACGTCCTGGGCACGCCGGTCTCCGACGATGAGGTGATTTATCAGGAGGACGACGTCGCCATGTGGTTGGGCTTTGAGCTCTCCTCTGACAGGCGCCACCTCGTGCTGGGCATCGGCTGCTCCGAGTACAGCGAGACCCGCCTGCTGCGTTTCGATGACCCGACGGCGGCCCTCACCACCGTGATTTCGCGGGACGAGCGCGTCCTCTACGAGGCTGAGCCGTTCCTGCTCACCGGTCCTGACGGCGAAAAATCAGAACGCATTCTGCTCACCCACAACCGCGGTGCCATCAACTCCATGGTCTCCCTGGTGGACCCCGCCGAGCTCGCCAAGCCGTTGGCCGAGCAGCACTGGAGTACCGTCGTCGAGCATTCCGACGACGTCCGCGTCAACGGTGCCGGCGTCACCTCCACGCATCTGATTGTGTCAGTCCGCAAAGACACCATCGAACGCGTCCAGGTGATGGGACTGGCCGGCCTCGGTACGCCCGCTCAGGAAGCTCCGGTGGAACCGGCGTTCGACGAGGAGCTGTACACGGCCGGCGTCGGCGGTTCGGACTACGAGGCACCGGTCATCCGGCTGGGCTACACGTCGTACTTCACGCCGTCGCGCGTCTACGATTTTGTGCTGCCCACCCCGGCGCAGCCCGCCGGCGAACTGCTGCTCCGCAAGGAAAGCCCGGTGCTGGGTGGCTACGACGGCAGCGACTACGTGGCCACCCGCGAATGGGCCGACGCCGCGGACGGCACGCGGGTCCCCCTTTCTGTTCTGCGGCACAGGAGCGTCAAACAGGATTCGACGGCGGCGGGCCTGGTCTACGGGTACGGCTCCTACGAGCTGAGCATGGACCCCGGTTTCGGCATCGCGCGGCTGTCGCTGTTGGACCGCGGCGTGGTGTTTGTGATCGCGCACATCCGTGGTGGCGGCGAGCTGGGCCGGCACTGGTATGAGGACGGCAAGAAGCTCGCCAAGAAGAACACCTTCACCGACTTTGTGGACGCCACCGACTGGCTGGCCAAGTCCGGGTGGGTGGATCCGTCCCGGGTTGCGGCGCTGGGCGGCTCGGCAGGCGGGCTGCTGATGGGCGCGGTGGCCAACCTGGCACCGGAAAAGTACGCCGCGGTGGTGGCGCAGGTGCCGTTCGTGGATGCCCTCACCACCATCCTGGACCCGGAGCTTCCGCTGTCCGCCCTGGAGTGGGAGGAATGGGGAAACCCCATCACGGACCCCGCGGTGTACGCCTACATGAAGTCTTATTCGCCGTACGAGAATGTGCATTCAGTTGCGTACCCCAAGGTGGCTGCGGTGACCTCGTTCAACGACACGCGGGTGCTCTACGTGGAGCCGGCCAAATGGGTCCAGGAGCTGCGGAACAAGACCACCGGCGCGGAGCCGGTGGTGATGAAGATCGAAATGGACGGCGGCCACGGCGGCGCGTCCGGGCGCTATGTCCAATGGCGCGAGCGTGCGTGGGACTACGCGTTCATCGCCGACTCCCTCGGCGCCAAGGACCTTCTGCCCGGGGCCGGCCTCAAATAACCCCCTCGGACCCCTGGATTTCAAGGCTCGATCACCGGGCCGAATCCGGTGGTTGAGCTTGTCGAAACCCGGATCTCGCGGCTCAGCCGTCATCCCTGCCGTATTCGGGGTGCTCGGCCAGCAGTTCGGCCAGTGTCTCGAGGTTGGCACGGACGGTCCGGGCCTGGGCTTGTTCCACGAACCGGTCGGCCAGTTTGCCGAACACCCCGCCCAGGCCAGATGCCGCATCGATCCGGAAGCTCAGGCGGGTCCCGTCACCTTCAGGTTCCAAGACATTGGTGACAGTGAATTCCAGCTTTCCTTCCACCGAGCGGGACACAAAGCGAGTTGGAGGCTGGAATTCGATGACCTCCGTTGTCCAGTCGAATTTCCTGCCCACCACCTTGCTTGCGCCCTTAACCCGGGTTCCGACTGCAACGGGCTCGGTCCCGACCGTTTCGGCATGGACGGCCGAGGAGTCCCAGACGGGGATGTTTTCGCCCTTTGACAGGAAATTGAAGACTTCCTGTGGAGGGCGGGCAATGTAGACAGTTTCTTCCACGGTGGGCATCGGATTCTCCTTGGACACGCCTGTTGCCAGCCCGGCTTGGCCGACAGCTAGGCACAGGAAAAGTCTGTCCCCGGCGCCTGAGGCCGTCAATGGCCTGAGATAACCCATCGATTGCTCCGTAACCGCCGTTTTCAGGGGTCAAAAGGGCCGTTACGGAGCAACCGGTCAGATCTCGACAGGCTCGATCACCGCGTGCGTCGATCACCGGCGCCGCGCGCGCCATTCGTCCTCGAGGATCGCGTACATCAGCTCAGTGGCCCACTGGCCCTTGTAATGCCACTTGTCCACCAGCCGGGCCTCCAACCGCATGCCCAGCCGTTCGCATAGAGCGGCGGAGGCGGTGTTCAGGGCGTCGAGCTTTGCCTCGATCCGGTGCATCCCCAGTTCCTCGAACCCCAGCTTCAGCACCGCATCCGCGGCCTCGGCCCCGTAGCCCTTGCCCCGCGCGGCCGGCGCCAGGCTCCATCCGACTTCGCCCTGCCCGCTGCCCGGCAGCCACTTCAGCACAACCTCGCCGAGGAGTCCCGGGCCGTCCACGGCCTCGAGGGCCAGGCATATCCAGTCACCCTCCTTCTCGAAGACGAAGTTGGCGTACTTGCCCACGGACTCCATACACTTGGTGTAGCTCTTGGCCTCCCCCGGCAGGAAGCGGGCCGTCTCGGGCAGCGAATGGTAGGCATGGAAGGCATCCAGGTCCGCACCTTCGAACCGGCGCAGGATCAAACGCTCGGTGCGGATGGGCAAAGTGATCTCAGGCATGGAATGAGGCTACGCCATGCCCCATCGGTTGCTCCGTAACCGCCGTTTTCAGCGCCCACAAGGGCCGCTAGGGAGCAATCGATGAAACGACGACGACTGTCACTCCGACGGGGATTCTGCACTCTTCGCGTCGCAGCGCGGGAACCTGCCGGGCGCCGCTGGTGGAAGCTATGCCCGCCTGATCTGGCGTCAGCCTTGACCGCATTGCCTTCAGGAAATTTCCAAACTCCCCGCTCTGACCCATGTCGTCCATTCTCCGTCGTCGCGCCGCTGCTTTCTATAACGAAGGTAGGTCTGGCAGTCCTAGGAAAAGCAGGGCGGGGCAACCCTGCTGACAGGTATCCACAAAGTGCGTAGCGTCGTGCCCATACCCCTCACGAAAGCCGTTTCCGGGCTGGGATCGTTCGGCTAGTTGCCATCTACACCAGGCCGCATGGGCCATCGAACCCCAGCCGCCGACCCTGACCGGGAGTCGAGCGGGGTTGTCCCGTTGTGCTGGGACTTAGCGCTTTGGCGGCGGGCCAGATCGGTCCCGCCGAGTAACACCATCTGAAGGAGCATACCCATGAGAATTGCAGTGACCGGCGGAAGCGGAAAACTCGGACGGCACGTGGTCCGCAGGCTGACCGACGACGGCCACCAGGTGCTGAACCTGGACCGGGCCGGGGAAAGGAGCCCCGGGCTGGCCATCGTGGACCTGCGCAACTATGGCCAGGTCCTTGACGTGTTCCTGGGTCTCGACGACCGGCATGACGGCTTCGACGCAATCGTCCATCTGGGAGCCATTCCCGCACCGGGCATGAGTCCGGATGCCGCCACCTTCGAGAACAACATGCTCTCGACCTACAACGTCTTCCAGGCGGCGCGCCGGGCCGGCATCAAGAAGGTGGTTTACGCCTCCAGTGAGACGGTGCTGGGACTGCCGTTCGACGTCGACCCTCCCTACATCCCGGTGGATGAGGAATACCCGGCCCGGCCGGAGAGCACGTACTCACTCGTGAAGCACCTCGAGGAGCAGATGGCGATCCAGCTGACGCGCTGGGATCCGGAGCTGAGCATTGCGGGCCTGCGGTTCTCCAACGTCATGGATCCTGAGGACTACGAACGGTTCCCGTCGTTCGATTCGGACGCCTGTGCGCGGAAGTGGAACCTCTGGGGCTACATCGACGGGCGCGACGGCGCGCAGGCTGTGGCGCGTGCGCTGGAAAACGGCCAGCCCGGGTTCCAGGCTTTCATCATCGCGAACGCGGACACTGTCATGACGCGTTCCAGCGCCAGCCTCGCCGCGGAGGTGTTCCCCAACGTCACCGTGACCAAGGAACTGGGCGAACACGAGACCATGCTGTCGATCGACAAAGCCCGGCGCCTGTTGGGCTACGAGCCTGAACACACGTGGCGGACCTACCACTCCAACAAGACCACCCCCACCGAAAACTGACCCCCGAGGAGCACCATGCAATACCGAACCCTGGGCCACAGCGGCGCCGTGGTTTCCGCTTATGCGCTGGGAACCATGACCTTCGGTGCCGAAGCCACCGAAGACGCATCCCATGCCATCCTGGACAGCTACTTCGACGCCGGCGGCAACTTCATCGACACCGCGGACGTTTACAGCGCCGGAGCCTCGGAAGAGATCATCGGCCGCTGGCTGGCCCAGCGGCCGGAAGCCAAGGACCGCGTGGTGCTCGCCACCAAGGGCCGCTTTCCGATGGGAACGGCCCCAAACGACGTCGGCACCTCCCGCCGCCGCCTGACCCGAGCGTTGGACAGTTCCCTCCGCCGACTGGGCGTGGAACAGATCGACCTTTACCAGCTGCACGCGTGGGACCCCATCACTCCGCTGGAGGAGACGCTCCGGTTTCTGGACGACGCCGTCAGCAGCGGCAAGATCGCCTACTACGGTTTCTCCAATTTCCTCGGCTGGCAGCTGACCAAGGCGGTCCACGTTGCCCGGGAGAACGGCTGGAACCCTCCGGTGACCCTGCAGCCCCAGTACAGCCTGTTGGTACGCGAGATCGAAGCGGAGATCGTCCCGGCAGCCATGGACGCCGGGATCGGCCTGCTGCCGTGGTCCCCGTTGGGCGGCGGCTGGCTATCGGGCAAGTACAAACGGGACCAGCCTCCTTCAGGTGCCACGCGGCTTGGCGAGAACCCCGAACGCGGCATGGAGGCCTGGAAGGCTCGCAATGACAATCCCCGCACCTGGGCCGTTATCGCGGCCGTAGAAGACATCGCCGCTGCCCACGACGTGAGCCACTCCCAGGTGGCGCTGGCATGGCTGGCCGACCGGCCGGCGGTCACGTCCGTGATCCTGGGTGCCCGGACCACGGAGCAGCTCGTGGACAACCTTGCCGCGGCAGACCTGCAGCTCACCCCGGACGAAACCGACCAGCTAACGCAGGCCAGTCAGCCTCAAATCGGGGTCTATCCGTACGGTCCGATGGCCCAGGAGCAGCGCAGCCGCAAGATCGAAGGGGGACGGTAGCGCCGGGCATCCGGCAAGACCTCGAAGCCGTTTCACCGTCGATTGCTCCGTAACCGCCGTTTTCAGGGCCCAAAAGGGCCGCTACGGAGCAACCGATGAGAGGACGACGGCTGCAGTTGCCTCCGCGATGGCCAGTTCCTCGTCGGTGGGCACCACCAACACCGGGATGACGGACGCAGCCGTGGAAATCACCCGCGGTTCCTTGGACCGCTCACTGTTCAGGCCGGCGTCGAGCTCTATGCCCAGCGCATGCAGCCTGTCAGTCACCAGCGCGCGGAACTGGTGGGAGTTTTCGCCGATCCCCGCCGTGAACACGAGCGCCTTGGCGCCGCCGACGGCCACATGATATCCGCCGATGTACTTGGCCAGCCGGTAGGACGTGACCGCGAGCGCCATCGTAGCCTTGGCGTCGCCGGCCTCTGACGCCTCCACCACCGAGCGCATGTCGTTGTTCCCGGCGAGCCCCTTCAGCCCCGATTCGCGGTTGAGCATGGCGTCGATGTCCTCCGGCGTCCACCCGAACCGGCCGAGAAAGACCAGGATGGACGGATCGAGGTCGCCTGAGCGGGTGCCCATCACCAGGCCCTCCAGCGGGGTGAAGCCCATGGACGTGTCCACCGAATGACCGCGGCGGATGGCCGTGACGGAGGCGCCGTTCCCCAGGTGGGCGATCACGCCGTCGAACTCGTCCACGGGCACGTCCAGCAGCGCGGCGGCCCGGTGCGTGACGTACTCGTGCGACGTGCCGTGGAAGCCGTAGCGGCGGATGCCGTGGTTCGTGTAGAGCTCGTCCGGAACGGCGTAGCGCCAGGCGTGCTCGGGCAGGGTGCGGTGGAAAGCGGTGTCGAACACGGCCACCTGCGGCAGGTCCGGCCACTTCCTGCTGATGGCGCGGATGCCCAGGACGTTGGCGGGGTTGTGCAGCGGCGCCAGCGGATTGAGGCGCTCGATGGCACGGGTGATCTCGTTGTCGATCAGCACGGGCTCGGCGAACCGCTCGCCGCCGTGCACCACGCGGTGGCCCACCGCAGCAAGTTCAAGATCGCCAAGTTCCGCATGGATCGCGGCATCTACCTGTTCCAGCGCCTCCGCATGGTCCCGGGGGCCCTCGATTTCGCCGTCGCCATCACCGCCGTTGCCCATGCCGATCTTCTCGATCAGCCCTTCGGTCAGCACAATGCCGGCGGCCACGTCCCGGACCTGGTACTTGAGCGAGGACGAACCGGAATTGATAACGAGCACAAGCATAGGGCCTCCTGAAGCCTCGGTGCCGCGGGGTACAGCTGACGAGGGGTGTGCCGGAGCCTGGCGCAGCGCTCCATGCGAGACCCACTCTATAAGTTGCCGCGTCAGCCGCCGGCGATATCCCGCAGGGTCTGCAGGTGCCCGTCCCAGGCTTTCCGCCCTGCAGCGGTCACGCTCGCCGAAGTCCGCGGCATCTTTCCCGCGAAGCCCTTCCGGATCTTTGCGTACCCGGCCTTTTCCAGCACCGCCAGCTGCTTGCTGAGCACGGAATCGCTGACCTGGATGGCGTCCCGCAGGTCCTTGAAGTCCAGCGACTCCGCGCCTGCCAGCGCCGCCATGACGGAGAAACGGACCGGCTGGTGGATAAGGTCGTCGAGCCGGTAGCGGGGATGCTCCGCTGCGGTGCTCATGCGCGCAGTTCGCGGAAGGCTGCGGCCAGGCCAACGCCGGCAAGCACGACGGCGGCGCTCACGTAGAACCAGATGTTTCCGTCGCGGAAGAGGCTGACTCCGACCCCCAGCGCGACGCCGTAAAGAGTGAAGTAGGCGATCAGTGAGGTCAGGAACCGCCGGGTGTACCCGGCTTTTGTGGACGTCTGGAACATCGGCCAAATGCTCGCTGTTGGCGAACTTGTTTTTGCGAACCATTCTCATTAGAGTAATCGGCATGCATATCACTGTGATCAGCTCCCTGGACGCCCTGTGCCGCCAGCAAGCCTGCCAAGACGCGGCCGCGGCCAATCCCGGCGCCGTGGTGGTTCTGCACGACCTGTTGGAGAACGGCGTGGTCATCCGCAGGATCTCCAGCCAGTCCGGGCTTGTGGAGCGCGCCGAGACGCAGCTGGAACACGGCTGCCTGAGCTGCACCGTGCGGCTGGACCTCGTGCCCACCATCGAGCGGCTGCTGGAACGCGGGGAGACCCAGGCCATCATCGGGCTCCCTCCGGCCGTGTCCGCGGAGGCCGCGATCGGAGCCCTGCGGCGTGGCCTTTCCCTCCCGGTAACGATTGCTTCCGCTGTCCTTGCCTGCGCCCCTGACACGCTGGAGGACCACATTTGGGACCATCACACCCTGTTTGAGTCCGGGTTCACGCCGGTCCCGGAGGACCAGCGCACTGCTGGTGAATTCCTCATCGGCGAGCTGTCGTTCAATGACACCGTCCTGCTGGCGGAGGTGGACCTGTTTCCGGCCGACCCCGCCTTGCGTGTTCGCGGCGTGCAACTGGTCAGGGAACTGGCCCCTCACGCTGACGTGGCGGAAAACGCCCGCCTCATCCGCCCAGGCCGCCACAACTACCACGACGCGCTGAGCCGGACGGTCCCCGGTTCGGTGCGGATCCCGGCGTCGTCCTCCATCTCACCGTTCACCACTGTCACGCACCGGGCCCAGCGTCCGCTGCACCCTGAGCGGTTCCGGCACGCCCTGGCGTCCCTCGCGGAGGGCTGCTGCTGGTTGCGGGGCCGCCTGTGGATCGCCGCCGCACCGCAGTGCCGGATCGCCATCCAGGGCATCGGGCCGCGTGTGTGGCTCGAAAATACCGGACCGTGGTTGGCAGACCAGGAGGCCGGTGCGGCGCCCGATCCCCTCAACCATGTGGACGCCCACCTGGACTGGCATCCGGAACACGGGGACCGCGGAAGCGTGCTGGCCGCGACCGGAGAGGACATGGACCCGGCGGAAATTGCGCAGCTGCTCTCCGCCTGCGAACTCACCGACGCGGAAATGGAGGCCGGGTTCGCCGGTCTGACCGACCCGTTCCAGCTCGACCCCGCTCCGTCCTGACGGCCCCGGCCGCACACTGCACCTACCCGCAACCGTCAAAACCGCTATTAATACATACAAGGAGCAAGCCCATGAAAGTCCGAAATTCCCTCCGCGCCCTGAAGAAGGTTCCCGGCGCCCAGATCGTCCGACGCCGGGGCCGCACCTTTGTGATCAACAAGAAGAATCCTCGGATGAAGGCCCGTCAGGGCTGAGGCTGCAGACCGGCTCACCCCGCGCCTGCCGTTGCGTCAGCCGCGGCAGGCGCCTAGAGTCGGCGGACACGTTGCACTACGCAGAGAGGGACTTTCATGCCGAACGACACCACTCAGCCCGACAACACCGAGCCCGGGACCGCAGAACCCGCCCCCGGCGCCAAGGACCCTACCGGCGTCGAGGGTTCCAACCCGGCCCTGGACGATACCGGAAGCCCCAAAGCCGAAGAGGTGGGCGAGGCCGCTGAGCCGCCCGAAGATCTGCAAAACCTGGACCTCACGCCCCTAGGACTCTCCGATGAGCCGGCCAAGGAGGAAGACCCGGACAGCATGGCCAAGCCGGAAAACAGCTAAGCCAGCGAGCCGGTATGGGCGACGGCGGCACCCAACCCGGTGCCGCCGTCGGACGTTTGAGCCTGTAAAGCTCCTAACCTCAACGCGGGGTCACTCGCCGTTACTACGAGGCCGGCACCTGCGCCTGGATGGCCGTGATGGCCACCGTGTTCACGATGTCCTCCACGGTGCAGCCGCGCGAGAGGTCGTTGACCGGCTTGCGCAGGCCCTGCAGGACGGGCCCGACGGCGACCGCGCCCGAGCTCTGCTGCACCGCCTTGTACGTGTTGTTGCCGGTGTTCAGGTCGGGGAAGATGAACACCGTCGCCTGCCCTGCCACCGACGAGCCCGGCATTTTGGAGGCCGCGATGGAGGCGTCCACGGCGGCGTCGTACTGGATGGGGCCTTCGACGGCGAGATCCGGGCGGCGTTCACGCACCAGTTCGGTGGCCTGCCGGACTTCGTCCACGGCCTCGCCGGAACCCGAGCCGCCGGTGGAGTAGGACAGCATGGCCACGCGCGGCTCCACCCCGAACTGCGCGGCGGTTTCGGCCGAGGCGAGGGCGATGTCCGCGAGCTGCTCCACGTTGGGATCGGGGTTCACGGCGCAGTCGCCATAGACCAGCACCCGGTCCGGCATAAGCATCAGGAACACCGAGGACACGATCTTCACGCCGTCGCGCGTTTTGACGAACTCGAGCGCCGGGCGGATGGTGTGCGCGGTGGTGTGCGCGGCGCCGGACACCATGCCGTCCACCACTCCGAGCTGGACCATCATGGTGCCGAAGTAGCTGCCGTCCTGCATGATTTCCAGGGCCTTGGGCAGGTCCACGCCCTTGTGGGCGCGAAGTTCGGCGTACTTCTCCGCGAACCCCTGCCGCAGTTCCGAGGTGGCCGGGTCCACGATGTTGATCCCGGCGAGGTCGACGCCGTTGGCCGCTGCCAGCTCCCGGACCTGCGAATCCGGTCCCAGCAGGGTGAGATCGCAAACGTCGCGGCGGTGCAGGATTTCGGCGGCCAGCAGGATCCGGACGTCCGTACCCTCCGGCAGCACCACGTGCCGGCGCTGCCCCCTGGCCCGTTCGATGAGGTCGTGCAGGAACCGCAGCGGGGTCATCCGTTCCAGGCGCGGCAGGTGGAGGCGTTCCACAAGTTCGGCCTCGTCCACCCGTTTGGACCACAGGCCCAGGGCGGAAGCCACCTTGCGGCGGTGCCCGGACCAGATCTCGCTGCGGACCTCGGAGACCCGCTTGGCGGTGGTGTAGGTGTCCTGGCTGGCGGCAAACACGGGGAACGGCGCCTGCGCCAGGAGCGGGTAGATGTTGGCGTCCGGGGCCAGCCCACCGGTCAGGATCAGCGCCGACGGCACGGGGAATTCCGGCGAGAACGACGACGCCAGGCAGGCCACCATCACGTCCGCGCGGTCGCCGGGAACGATCACCAGGGCACCCTCGTCCAGCACGTTCAGGAAGTTGCCCACATTCATGGCCGCCACCTTGATGTCACGGACGTCGCGTTCCATGTCCGCAAGGCCGGCGATCTGCCGCACACCCAGCGCCGCAGCAACCTCGCCGGTGGTGGGCCGGGCGATCTCCTCCAGCTCCGGCAGGACATACACCGGCCGGTTGGATGCGCCGGGCTTCACGGCGGCCGCGATCTCCTCCACTAAGTCCGGGTCCGCGCGGTTCACCATGATGGCCAGCAGCGTGCACTTTTCCGCCACCAGTTCCTTGCGGGCAACCTCGACGGCGGCCGCTGCCTCGGCAACGCTGAGCCCCTTTGCGCCCACCACGGCAACAACGGGCGCGGCCAGGTTGTTGGCCAGCCGGGCGTTGAGGTCAAACTCGACGGCGGCGTCCTGGCCGGTGAGGTCCGTCCCCTCCACGATCACCACGTCGCAATGCCTGGCAATCTCGGCGAAGATCTCCACGCAGCGCGCATCGATATCCGCTCGTTTTCCGTCTGCCAGGAGGGCACGCACTTCGGTGGACGTCAGGCCCCCACGGCAACGGTCGTCGTCGAGCGCGAAGCGTGATTTCATCAGCGCCACCATGGGGTCGTCGGCGGCGTCCGGGCCGTGGACCACCGGTTTAAAGAAGCCGATCCGGTCCGCGTGCCGGTGGAGCGTGTCCGCGAGGCCCAGGGCCACGAGCGATTTGCCCGACCCCGGGGTGGTCGCGCTGACGTAGATGCCTTTGGCCATGGTCCGCCCTTTGCTGTGCGTGGTGCCGGTCCCTCCATCCTTGCACTTCCGTGCCGGGGGTCCCACCGATCAGGGGTACCCACAGACCGATCTGCCCTTGACACCGGACCCGCATCTGGGATTACCTAATGAACATTCGGTAAATAAAGCTGGAGGCAATGACGCATGGCTGAAGCAGCACTCTCCGGGGCCACCCACCCCATCCTGGAAAACGACTACGCCTCCGAATGGATGGGCATCGAAGTCCTCGCCGTCAGCGACGGGCACGCCACCATCCGCATGACGCTCCGGCAGGAAATGCTCAACGGGTTCGGTATGGCCCACGGCGGAATGATCTTCGCCTTCGCCGATTCCGCGTTCGCCCTTGCCTGCAATCCGGTCAATCCCACCCCCGAAGAGGCCGACAGCATCACAGTTGCCGCCGGCGTCGACATCAATTTCCTGAAGCCCGCCTACCGCGGCCAGGTGATCACCGCCGTCGCGGACCGCCGATCCAGCTCAGGGCGCAGCGGGCTGTACGACATCCAGATTTTCGCGGCCGATGCCGATACGCAGCCCGGTGCGCAGGCCGATTCGTTACCCAGCTCCGGCAACCCTGGGGAACTCATCGCCGAGTTCCGCGGACGCAGCCGCACCATTCCCAAGAAGTAGGAAACCATGACCCTCCACGCCCCCGAAACCCCCATGCCGCAGTCCACGTCCCAGGGCACAGATCCCATTCTGGACCGCGAGGAAACCATCTCCCGCGACGAGCTCGAGGCCCTCCAGCTCACCCGCCTGCAGCACACCGTGGCCTACGCCTACGACCGCGTGCCGCTCTACAAACGCAAATTCGACGACGCCGGCATCCACCCCACCGACCTGCGCGAACTCAGCGACCTCGGCAACTTCCCCTTCACCACCAAGGAAGACCTGCGCGCCGAGTACCCATTCGGCATGTTCGCGGTGCCGCAGAGCGAAGTAGCCCGCGTGCACGCAAGTTCGGGCACCACAGGCCGGCCCACCGTCGTCGGGTACACCAAGCAGGACCTGGCCGACTGGGCCAAACTGGTGGCGCGCTGCCTCCGCGCGTCAGGCGTCCGGCCCGGCATGAAGGTCCACAACGCCTACGGTTACGGCCTGTTCACCGGCGGCCTGGGCGCGCACGCCGGCGCTGAAGCACTGGGCTGCACCGTCATCCCGATGTCCGGCGGGCAGACCGAACGCCAGATCCAGCTCATCCAGGACTTCCAGCCAGACGCCATCCTGGCCACGCCCACGTACCTGCTCACCATCGCCGACGCCATGGCCCACATGGGCATCGACCCGACGTCGACCTCGCTCAAGTACGCAGTCCTGGGCGCCGAACCGTGGACGCAGGAGATGCGGCACGAACTCGAAGTCACCATGAACATCAAGGCCTGCGACATCTACGGCCTGTCCGAAGTGATGGGCCCGGGCGTCGCCGGCGAGGCCGTGGAAACCCAGGACGGCAGCCACATCTGGGAGGACCACTTCCGCCCCGAAATCATCGACGCCTTCAACCCTGTCGTGGGCAAGGAAAACGTCCTGCGCGACGGCGAACACGGCGAGCTCGTTTTCACCTCGCTCACCAAGGAAGCGTTGCCGATCATCCGCTACCGCACCAAGGACCTCACCCGCCTCCTGCCCGGCACCGCCCGCCCCGCACACCGCCGGATGGGCCGCATCACCGGCCGCAGCGACGACATGATCATCCTCCGCGGCGTGAACCTGTTCCCGTCCCAGATCGAGGAAATTGCGCTGCGCATCCCCGAGCTCAGCCCGCACTTCCAGCTCGAACTCACCCGCCCCGAAGGCCAGCGGATGGACCAGCTGACGGTCAAGATCGAGCGCCGGGACGCGGTGACAGTTGAGCAGAGTACGACGGCGGCGCGCACCCTGCAGGAGCAGATCAAGATCCACGTCGGTTCTTCGTGCGCCGTTGACGTGGTGGAGCCGGGTTCACTGGAGCGGTCAAACGGCAAGCTGCGCCGGATCTACGACCTGCGCCCCAAGGCATAGCGCGAACGGACACTTGAGGCCCGGGCTGCGCCGCTACAGGGATTACCGAACGTTCGTGGGAAAATAGCCGGTATGCCCACTACAGCAGTCCCCAGCAAGCGCGGCCGTCCCGGTTACGACCAGCAGTCGGTGCTGCTCATCGCCGTCGACGTCTTCAACCGGCACGGCTATGACGCCACGTCCATGGGCATCCTGGCCGAGAACCTGGGCATCTCGAAATCGGCCATCTACCACCACGTGCCGTCCAAGGGAGACCTCCTGAGGCTCGCCCTGGACCATGCGCTCGGTGGCCTGGAATCAATCCTCGAACAGCCCGGGGCGCAAAGCGGCGCCGCGGACGCACGGCTGGAATTTGTCCTGCGTCAGACCGTGGCCGTCCTGGTGGAGCGGCTGCCGTTTGTCACGCTGCTCCTACGGTTGCGGGGCAACACTGACATTGAGCGCGACGCCCTGGAACGCCGTCGCGCGTTTGATCACGAGGTGGCCGCCCTGATTTCCGCAGCCCGCGACGAAGGCTCGCTGCGCCAAGACATCGATCCGCGCACCGTCACGCGCCTGCTGTTCGGCACCATCAACTCAATCGTGGAATGGTACAAACCGGGCGGCTCCCTCACGCCGGAAAAACTGGCCGACGACGTCATCACCATCGCGTTCGACGGGCTCCACGCGCAGCACTAGGGAATGCTGCGGCCTGCTGAGTGCGACCTGCTGAGGCGGTCAGAGCTGGTATTCGGCCTGCATGCCCAACGTCTCGTGAACGCAGAGGATGTTGTGCTCCGTGTCCATGAACCAGGCGCATTTCTCGGAGTCCGTGGTGCAGATGTGGTTCTCGGTCTTCAGGTTGGGCAGGTCGTAATCCTGGAAACGGACGCCCCTGGCCTCCATGTCCTGCACGATCCGCTCAATGTTTCGCACCTCAAAACTAAGGGCGGTGTGCTCGGAGTGCTTCCCGTCCGAGACCGGCAACAACTGCAGCATCGGGCCGCCGTCGCTACCGAGTAATTCGCTTCCATTGTCTGTCATTCCGCGGTGCGGGAGGCCCAGTTTTTCGGTGTAGAAACTGCGGGCGCGCGCTGCGTCATCGACGGGCAGGATGGTTGTGGCTGTGTTCAGGGCTAGGTTCATTTGGCCACCTCCTACGGTGCAAATTTTACGCCACGGCAACCCGGAAAGATCCAAACGCTCTCTCACATAATGCGGGAAAACCCCCGACGCTCTCTCACCAGTGCGAGAGCGTCGCCGGAAACCGTACATTAAGCCTGTATGCCCCTTGCGGGGCGCCCGTTCCGGGCTGAAAATGTGCCTGTGGTCGCCTGTTGTCGACGCCGTAGTCACTATGGTTCTTTCAGTCCGTCATTAAGCCGGGCGCCGGGGATCACGCCGTGGGCCCTTCACTGTTTCCTTTTACCGAGAACGAGGA